>NZ_JBSGCD010000004.1:0-402269 GCF_053601675.1 Micromonospora sp. NPDC004704
GCCGTGCCCGGCGAGGGCCGTCACGCTTGATCCCCTCGCCGGTCACGGCGGGCCCGAACCCTGGCTGGTCACGCGATTTCCTAGTCCGTGCCGGTCCTGGTGGTGGTGGCGAGGGTTGCGGCGGGGGAGGGGGTGGGGCGGCGGCGGTCTACCGCCACGGCGGCCAGTGCCGGTAGGCCGGGTAGCAGGGGCCAGAGGATCGGTCCCATCGAGGCGGTCAGGGCCACGGCGATCAGGGCGAGCAGCAGGAGCGCGGTGCCGGTCGGGTCGGATCGGGTGCGGTCGACGGCCGATGCGGCTGCGGCTGGCCAACCGGTGTGCGGGTGCCAGACGACCGCCGCGCGCAGTGCTGTCGCGGCGAGCAGGGCGGTGGCGAGCAGGAGCGCCGGGCCGATGATCCGGCCGCCGGGCAGTCCGGCGCCGACCGCGGCCGCGTCGAGCGTGAGCACCGCGGCGAGGGCGACCGGCACGAGGTACGGCCACCAGCCGCTGCCCGCCGTGGCGCGCAGTGCTCGCAGGTAGCCCCGTACGGTGACGCCCGCACCGTCGTCGGCGCGATCGCGCAGTACGGTCACCGCCGCGGTGACCGCCACGTAGGCGGTCACCAGCGGCAGCGCGGCGACGAGGGTGAGCAGACCGAGGACCAGCACCTCGGAGAGCCGGGCCAGTCCGGCGGCGAACCCACCGAACCGCTGCGGTGCCGGGGTGCGGCGGATGTCGTCCTCGGGTCCGGTCATCGGCTCAGCCCTTCAGCCCGGAGGTGGCGATGCCCTCCACCAGGTAACGCTGGAAGGCCAGGAAGAACAGCACCACCGGCACGATGCTCAGGACCGACATGGCGAACATCGGGCCGAAGGCCGACTCGCTGGTCTGGTCGATGAACAGCCGCAACGCCAGCGGCAGCGTGTACGTCTCCGGGTCGTTCAGGTAGACCAGTTGACTGAAGAAGTCGTTCCAGGTCCAGATGAACGTGAAGATCGTCGTGGTGACCAGGGCCGGCTTGAGCAGCGGCAGGATGACGTACCGGAAGGTCAGCACCGGGCCGCAGCCGTCGATCTCGGCGGCGTCGTCGAGTTCCCGGGGCAGGCCACGGATGAACTGCACCATGAGGAAGATGAAAAACGCGTCGGTGGCCAGCAGCTTCGGCAGGATCAGCGGGACGAAGGTGCCCACCAGGTCGAGCTTCTGGAAGATCGTGTACTGCGGGATCAGCACCACGTGGTACGGCAGCATGATGGTCAGCAGGGTGAGCGCGAACAGCGGCCCGCGCAGCTTGAACCGCAGCCGGGCGAAGGCGTACGCGGCCAGCGAGCAGGAGATCAGGTTGCCCAGGACCGCGCCGACCGCGACGATCAGCGAGTTGCCGAAGAACCGCCACACGCTGATCCCGGCGATGCCGTCCAGCGCGGTGGAGTAGTTCTCCGGGACGAACCGGGTCGGGAACAGGTCCAGGCTGGACAGGATCTCGTCGGTCGGTTTCACCGACGCGGTGAGCAGCCACACGATCGGGTAGAGCAGCAGCAACAGCATGGCGATGATCAGCGCGTGCCAGCCGAGCCCGCGCAGCCGACTGCCGGTGGTGCGGGACTGCGGGTAGGTGGTCATTTGTTCTCCCCGGCGTAGAAGACCCAGCGGCGGGAGGTGCCGAAGAAGAGCGCGGTGATGACGGCGACGGTGATCAGCAGGATCCAGGCCATCGCGGAGGCGTAGCCCATCCGGAACTGGGAGAACCCGCGCTCGTAGAGGTAGAGCGTGTAGAACAGGGTGGAGTTGCTCGGCCCGCCCCGCCCGCCGCTGACGATGAACGCGGGGGTGAACGCCTGGAACGCGTGGATGGTCTCCAGCACCAGGTTGAACAGGATGATCGGGGAGAGCATCGGGAGGGTCACCGAACGGAACGTGCGCCAGCGGCCGGAACCGTCCACCGCGGCGGCGTCGTACAGCTCCTGCGGGACCTGCTTGAGCCCGGCCAGGAAGATCACCATCGGGGCGCCGAACTGCCAGATCGCCAGGATGATCAGTACGTAGATCGCGTAGTCCGGTTCGTTGATCCAGCCGCCGGTGTCCCAGCCGACCTGGCCGGTGAGCGAGTCGACCACGCCGTTGTCGGTGAACAGGGCCCGCCAGGCCAGCGCGATCGCCACCCCGGTGCCGAGCAGCGAGGGGGCGTAGAACGCGGACCGGTAGAAACCCTGTCCGCGCCGCGCGTTGTTGAGCAGCATCGCCACCGCCAGGGCGGCGGCCAGCTTCAGCGGTACGGAGATCAGCACGTACGTCGCGGTGACCTTGGCCGAGGCGAGGAACCGGGCGTCGTCGGTGAACAGCCGCTTGTAGTTCTCCAGGCCGACCCAGTTCGGGCTGGTGAACAGGTCGTAGTCGGTGAACGACAGGTAGAGCGAGGCGAGCATCGGCCCGAGGGTGAGCAGCAGCGCGCCGCAGACCCAGGGGGAGAGGAAAAGGTACGCGATGCCGGGCCGGTGGCGCCGGTAGCGCGGGCGGTTGCGCCCCGCCTTGGCGGTCGGATCGGCGGGCCCGGGGGGCGGCCGGCGCAGTGTGTCAGTCGTCATGGCGTAGCAATCCGATCGGCTCGTGACGCCTGCGCCGCAGGGGCGGCGCACTCCCGTGGCGGCGCGCGTGAAACCATTCAATGACGGGGAACGTACCGGCGGTCGGAGGTCCTGTCAACGAAATGGACACGGCCGTGAAACATTCATCGAACTCCGCTGGCCAGGAGGTCGACGGGATGAATCGTTTCATTCGGGGCCCGAAAAATCCCGCCGACGTCCCGGTCGTCTCAGTCGCCCGGAGCCCAGTCCGGATCCCGCCCGAACGCCGCCACCAGCCGGTCCTGCTCGCTGGCATTCTCCGGCACGTGCACCGCCGAGGCGACCAGGCCGCCCTGCCGGTACATCCCGGTCCGCTCGGTGAACCAGCGGGCGCACTCGCGTACCGCCTCGGCGTCCAGCTTCGGCTCGACCCCGATCGCCACCGCCAGGTCCCAGCCGTGCACCAGGTGCTCGGCCAGGAGCTGGTGCAGGTACTCGCTCGCCGGGGTGTCCCCGAACGAGAGGTGCACCGTACGGTCGAGCGCTCCGGGTTCGCTCGCGCCCCGCTCGGCCGCGGCCGCGGCGTCCTGCGCGGTGCCGGCCGGGTCGTCGCCGAGCAGGTCACCGTCGAACTGGTCGCCGACCTGCTCGATGGTCGCACCGGCCAGCAGCGGGACGGTCCACCGGTCCTCGACGACCACATGGTTCACCAGTGCGCGTACGTCCCAGTCGCCGCACGGGGTGGGCAGGGCCCACTGGTCGTACCCGACCTGGGCGACCCGGTCGGTGAACTCGTCCAGGCTGCGCCGGTACGTCTGCAGCAGATCCATGGACCCGATTCTGCTCCGTCTTCCGTCCGGCGGCCGGTCTTTCCGTCCGGCGGTCAGCCGTCCAGCTGTTCGGGGGACAGGCCGAGCTCGCGTGCGGTGGCCAGGTGGACCCACTCGGAGAGCAGGCGGCGGGAGATCACCCGGTCGTGCACCGCCGACTGCACCGCGAGCCCGTCGATCAGCGCGTTGATCCGCCAGGCGGCGCCGCCCGGATCGTCACAGACGAACACGCCCTCGTCCACGCCGGCCGCGATGATGTCGGCGAGGTCCTCCCGCCAGCGCAGGTCCAGCCGCCGGGACACCTTCTCCAGCTCGGGCGTACGCAGGGACTCCGACCAGCCGTCGATCCACATTCCCCACGACTTCGACCGGCCGGTCGGTGCGTACAGTTTGAGGATCTTCCGGAGCTTCTCCAGCGGGCCGGCCGAGGACCGGACCACCGCGTCGAGTCGGGCCAGATCCTGCTCCGCCGCGTACGCGAACGCCTGCGCGAGCAGCCGCTCCTTCGTGGCGAAGTGGTAGAACACGAGCGCCTGGCTCACCCCGGCGGCCTGGGCCACGTCGGCGGTACGGGTGTTCGCCAACCCGCGCTCCTTGATCACCGCACAGGCGGTACGCAGCAGCGCATCTAGGCGGATCTCGGCCGCGCGTCTCGTCACGCGGCTACGTTAACCTATCGATGTGAATACGGTAAGTCACCAATACTGACGGTCTTTGGCTCGTGACCCCGTGTGGGATCGCCAGCTCAGTCCCGTACCCGGCGGTAGGCATTGATCTCTATCGGGTGAAGGTATCGGAGTTCATCGGTGGCTCGTAGTAGGGTCCGCACATGCCCGAGGGTCAGGCCCCCGTCCCACCAACGGCCGACAACAAGCGGGACGAATCCGCACGACCGTCGATGGTGGAGCAACCGGCGACGGTGGTCTACGACGACGAGGAACGCCCGGCCAGGGAACTGACCGGCCCGGCCGCCACCGTGGTCGCCGTGGCCGCGTTCACCGTCGCGCTGCTCGTACTGGCCCAGGTGTTCCGGCCACTGTCGCAGGGCAGCCAGTACTACCTGATCATCTTCCTCGCGGGCGTACTCCCGTTGGTTTTCCTCGCCTACCGGTCCGGCCTGCGGTGGCCGACGCGGCTGCCCCGGCGCGGACCGGCGCCGCCCGGCGACCCGGCCGACCGGCCGGAACCGCCCACGGGCGCCGGGCCAACGGTCGGCGACTGGCTGCTGGCCGGACTGGCCCTGCTGGTCTGCCTCTACCCGGTGCTGCCCGTCCCGATCGCCGGGGCCGGCGGCGGTTACGACGCCTTCCTCGACCGGCAGGGGCTGCTCGCACCGACCGACGTGCTGCTCGGCGCCCTGCTCCTGGCCCTGCTGATCGAGGCCTGCCGGCGCACCACCGGGTGGGTGCTGCCCGTGGTCTGCCTGCTCTTCCTCGGCTACGGCTACTACGGCGGCCTGCTGCCCCAGCACTGGGCGATCGCCCACGCCGGACTCGACTTCGCCCAGATCGTCGACGCCCTCTACAACTCCGGCAGCGGCTTCTACGGCACCCCGCTCGACGTCGCCGCCACCTACATCGTGCTGTTCACCATCTACGGGGCCGTACTCGACCTCTCCGGCGCCGGCCGGTTCTTCGTCGACCTGTCGGTCTCCGCCTTCCGCCGGTCGCGCAGCGCCGCCGGTCGCACCGCCGTCGCCGCCGGCTTCCTGCTCGGCACGGTCTCCGGATCCGGTACGGCCACCGCCGTCAGCGTCGGGGCGGTGAGCTGGCCCATCCTGCGCCGCGCCGGCTACCCGCCCGAACAGGCCGGCGGCATGCTCGCCGCCGCCGGTGTCGGTGCCATCCTCTCCCCACCCACCCTCGGCGCCGCCGCCTTCATCGTCGCCGAGTACCTGGGCGTGTCCTACCTGACCGTGCTCGGCTGGGCGATGATCCCGACCCTGCTCTACTACCTCGGCATCCTGCTCGCCGTCGAGATCGACGCCCGCCGGTTCGGGGTACGGGCGGTCGAGGTCGTCGCCGGCTCGCCGGGCCGGCTCCTGCTCCGGTTCGGCTACCACTTCTCCTCCCTGATCGTGATCGTGGTGCTGCTCGCGGTCGGGGTCAGCGCCACCCGCTCGGTGGTGTACGCGACCGCACTGGCGTTCGCGCTCTCCTTCCTCGACCGGCGAGGATGGCTCACCCCCGATCGCCTGTTCACCGCCCTCGTCACCGGCGTACGCGGAGTGCTCCCGGTCGTCGCGGTCTGCGGCGCCGCCGGCATCATCACCGCCACCACCACCAAGACCGGACTCGGGGCACAGTTCGCCGGTCTGCTCGTCCGCGCCGCGGAGACCCTGGCCGACCGGCCCGCGGTGGTGCTCGCACTCACCGTCGTCTTCGCCGCCGTCGCGCTCGCCCTGCTCGGACTCGCCGTACCGGTCACCGCCTCGTTCATCATCGGCTGGGTGATCATCGGGCCGGCCCTGCTGGCACTCGGCGTACCGGCTCCCGCGGCGGCGATGTTCGTCTTCTACTACTCGGTGCTCTCCGAGGTCACCCCACCCACCGCGCTCGCCGCCGTCGGCGCCGCCGCGATCACCGGCGGCCGGACCGTGCCCACCATGTGGCAGGCCCTGAAGTACGCGCTACCGGCCTTCCTCGCCCCGATCGCCTTCGTCCTGACCGGGCCGGGTGAATACCTGCTCGGTCGGGGACCGGTGCTCGGTGTGCTCTGGACCGCCGTGGTCGCCTGCCTCGGCATCGCCGCGGTGGCCGCGGCGAGCGGCGGTTGGCTGCTCGGCATCGGCCCGGTCGGCACCGCCGGCCGGATCCTCGCCGGGCTGGCCGGACTGCTCCTGCTCTACCTGCACCCGGTCTCGATCGGGGCCGGTGCCGCGCTGCTCGCCGGTGCCGCCGCCCTGGCGGTGGCCCGCCGCCGCGCCGACCGGCGGACAGCAGAGGCGGGGCCGGGCTCGGTGGCGGTGGTTGCGGGGTCGTCGGCGGCGGCGGTGGATCCGGGAACGGAGGCGGTGGGATCGGCGGGGGGAACGGGGCCGGTGGCTGCACGCCGGTCGGGCGGTTCGGCGGGGGGAGCCGGTAAGGCGGGGGCGGCCGGGGCGGCCGATCCGGTCGAGGAAGCCGGCGAGATCAGGTCAACGGCCCGGTCGGCCCCTCCACCGGACCGATCACCCCGGAAGAAGGAGAGTTCATGAACCGTGCCACGAGGGTCGTCGCGGGAATCGCGACGGTCGGCCTCGGACTGACCGGCCTGGTCGGCTGTGGCGGCCGGCAGGACGGGGCCACCACCGACGCCGGCGGAGAGGTGAGCTGCGAGGTCGCCGCAGACACCCGGATCGGCATCGCCACCGGCAACTCCACCGGTGTCTACTTCGCGCTCGGCAACGCCTACGCCGAGCAGATCACCACCGCCACCGACGGCAAGGTCAAGGCCACCGCGGCCGAGACCGGTGCCTCGGTGCAGAACATCCAGCAGTTGGTGGCCGGGAGCTACGCGGTGGCGTTCTCACTGGCCGACACCGCCGCCGACGCGGTCCAGGGGACGGGGAGCTTCGAGGGCCAGGCACAGCCGGTGCAGGCGCTCTCCCGGATCTACACCAACTACACCCAGGTGGTCGTGCGTACCGGCTCGGGGATCACCTCGGTCGAGGGCATGAAGGGCAAGCGGATCTCCACCGGCTCCCCGAAGTCGGGCACCGAGGTGATCGCCAACCGGCTG
Organism: Micromonospora sp. NPDC004704; assembly: GCF_053601675.1. NCBI lineage: Bacteria > Bacillati > Actinomycetota > Actinomycetes > Micromonosporales > Micromonosporaceae > Micromonospora > Micromonospora sp. NPDC004704. Next base: position 7,097 of record NZ_JBSGCD010000004.1, read on the forward strand.
CTGGAGGCGGCCGGCCTCGATCCGGCCCAGGACATCCAGGCCCAGCGGCTCGACCTGACCAAGACCGTCGACGGGGTCAAGGACGGCTCGATCGACGCCTTCTTCTGGTCCGGTGGACTCCCCACCCCCGGCATCACCGACCTGTTCACCACCTCCAGGGACCAGGTCGCCTTCCTGGACATCACCCCGTTGCTGTCCGAGATGAAAAAGATCAACCCGGTGTACGAGGAAGGCTCCATCCCGGCCGCCACCTACGGCACCCCCGCCCCCGTACGGACCATCGTGGTGCCCAACCTGCTGCTGGTGAAGGACGACCTCGACGCGAACCTGGTCTGCGTACTGACCAAGGCGCTGTTCGACCGCAAGCCGCAGCTCGAACAGGCCAACGCGGCGGCCAGGGAGATCAGCCTGGAGACCGCCCGCAAGACCACCCCGGTGCCGCTGCACCGGGGCGCAGACAAGGCGCTGGACGACCTCAACGCCCCGAAGTAGTCCGGCTCGTCGTCCCGGGTCCGGCCTGCCCCGGACCCGGGACCCCCGGACATGTTGGCGGAAATCCCCCGATCCAACCGCCCATCCCATACCTCCTTTCAGACCCTCACCCATCCACCATCCGTACGACCTTCCCTCCAAACCAGGTTCCTAGGATGCCTTACGGAGTGTGGTTCGTACCTGTCCGGGCACACCGCCCCTGCCCGATTCGTACGGCCCTCACCTGCGGGAACGGCGCAACGAGGGGCGGACCGACCCGCCACGGCCACCCCCGATTTGGCACATGTTCGCGCGCTCGGCTAAAGTTCTCATCCGTCACCAGGAAACACCGGAGACAAGCGGACGTAGCGCAGTTGGTAGCGCATCACCTTGCCAAGGTGAGGGTCGCGGGTTCGAGTCCCGTCGTCCGCTCGGAGATGCCGCCACGCACGTCGGGGGCAACCTCGGTGGAGTGGCCGAGAGGCGAGGCAACGGCCTGCAAAGCCGTGTACACGGGTTCAAATCCCGTCTCCACCTCGGCAAGGATATGCGAGGGCGATTGGCGCAGTGGGAGCGCGCTTCCTTGACACGGAAGAGGTCACTGGTTCAAACCCAGTATCGCCCACCAGCTAGACCAGCAGGTCAGCGGCTCGTTACCGGACTTCCGGTAACGAGCCGTTCTGGTTGTGACCTGGTTCCGAACAATGCTGAACCTCGCATTGAGATGCATCTGTCTGTGTAGCGTCCCGGGTCTACTTGCCGACTCGGTGACCGTTCGACCTCCGTCGCGTTTGGTTGACAACCACCTCCCATTCACGCGAGGGGCAGTCGTGACGCTCTGCCATCGCCCTCTCGAACACCCCCTCTGACTCACCAGTTCGTGCCGGCATCCGCGTACGGGCCGGGCCGGGCCCGGGACTGCACCCAAACTCGGTGCCGGGGCGACCGTACGGAGTTATCGGATGGATGACCGGCGGCCAACCCCGTGACAACTGCATGGCAGATCGTGTTGGCGGTCGCCGAGGATGCTCGGGCGACCTGGTTGAGCGAAGAGGCGGTTCCGGTGGATTCTGGCCTGGTGGTGGGCGTGCTGGCGGGGTTGGTCCTGCTGGTTATCGTCCTGCTGGTCGCCGCGGTACGCGGCTACAACCGGCTTGTACGGCTGAGGGCCCAGGTGCGGGCGTCGTGGGCGCAGGTGGACGTCCAGCTCAAGCGGCGCCACTCGCTGATCCCGAACCTGGTGGAGACGGTACGTGGGTACGCCGGCCACGAGCGGGCGACGCTGGAGGCGGTAACCGCCGCTCGGGTCGCCGCGACGGGGGCGCCGGGTGGTACGCCGGCACGGGTCGCCGCCGAGGGCGCGTTGACCCGGTCGCTCGGCAGGTTGTTCGCGGTGGCCGAGGCGTACCCGCAGTTGCGGGCGAGTGAGAACTTCGTCGAACTCCAACGCGAACTGGCCGGCACCGAGAACCAGATCGCGTACGCCCGGCAGTTCTACAACAGCGCGGTCCAGTCACTGAACACGGCGGTGCAGACGCTGCCGGTCAACATCATCGCCGGTCTGGGCGGGTTCCGGGCCGAGCCGTACTTCGAGGCGGCGGGCGACGAACGTGTCGACGTCGCGGTGCGGTTCTGAGGATCCTGGCGAACACTGGAGCCACGTGATGAATTCCGTTGACCTGGCCATCGAGCTGGGACTGCCGGCGGTGTGCCTGCTCGGCTGGGCCATCATCTTTTGGGCCGCCTGGCTGCTCACCCGGCCGGCCGACGTTGCCCCCGCCCCGGCCTCTATGACGTTGCCCGGCCCGGAGTCCCCGGCGGTGGTCAACCTGCTGGCCAACCGGTGGAGCCTCACCGTCGACGCCGCCGAGGCGACCCTGCTCGACCTGGCCGCCCGGGGCTATCTGGAACTGCGGCAGGCCGGCCCGGATCCGCGCGACAGCACCGTGCACCCGACGGGTCGTACCGACGGGCTCACCGAATACGAGCGCCAGGTCCTCAACCGGGTGGTCGAGCGCGCGGTCGGTGGGTTGGTACCGCTGACCGCCCTGGCCTTCGCCGACGAGAAGCGCGCCGGTCTCTGGGCCAGTTCGCTGCGCCGCGCGGTCATCGACGAGGCCCGCCGGCTCGGCCTGACCCGGCGCCGGTTCCCCAAGGGCCTGGTCGTCGCGCTCAGTCTGCTCGGCGCCCTCGCCGCGCTGGGCGTCGCCGCCGGCTCCTACCACTATCTGTCCCGGACCCAGGAAGACGACCGTTGGGGCGGTGTGGGCGCGGCCTTCTTCGTCACGATCATGGTCCTCTTCGGCATCGCGCGGCGGAACATGGGCGAGCGCGACACCCCGTTGGGCCGGGCTGTCGCCGCTCGTTGGCTCGGCCTGCGCGACTGGTTGGCCGGGCACGAGGCGTTCGCGGACCTGCCCCCGGCAGCCGTGACGGTCTGGCACCGCTACCTGTCGTACGGGGCCGCGCTCGGCGCGACCCGGGGGGCGTCGGAGGTCATCCACCTCGGCCTGGCGGACCGGAGTCGCATCTGGTCGGCGTACGGGGGCACCTGGCGCCAGGTCGGGGTCAGCTACCCGAACACCCTGCCCCGGTACGGTCAGCCGCTCGGTTGGCCCTTTGTCCGGGCCGTGGGCGCCGGCTGGTTCGGCTGGGCGCTCGTCGGCATCGTCGGGCCGGCAGCGGCCCGCCAGGCGAGCCTGCCGGTCGACCCGGCCGACGATCCGCTCCACTTCCTCTTCGGCCAGTGGTTCGAGCCGTGGCGCAATTTTGCCGAACTCGACCTGATCACGCTCGGCATCCTCCTCGTCGGACTCGCCTTGCTCGGCTACGCGACGTACACGATGATTCGGGTCTTCGCCGACGTGGCGAGCACGGTCACCGTCTCGGGAGAGGTGGTCTGGTACCAGATGTGGCAGTACCACAGCTCGGACGAGAGCACCGACCGGACACCAATCAACTACTACCTCGTCATCGACGACGGCCGGTCCGACCAGACCCGGGCCTGGATCCTGCCAAAGGAGATCTCCGGCCAGTGCGAGCTGGGTGACGTGGTGACCGCCCAGGTGCGCCGGTGGACCCGTCGCGTCAAGCAGGTCACCGTGTCGCGGGCGGCGACTCCCGCGCCGGAGCTCGCCGACGGCTCTCCCGGCGCGGGCACCGTGGCCGGGGACGTCGCCGAGCCGCTGCTGACCGCCGACGAACTCAGCGCCGCGGTGGGGCGCCAGGTGCGGCCGGACCGGACCTCCAGCTACCGCGGCGACCCGCGTTACACGGCCGCCAACTTCAACGACCTGACCGGTACGTTCACGGTCTCGGTCAGCGTGATACGGGGTCGGGCCGGGCGAGTCCTCATGGTGATCGGCAAGGGAGCCGGCCAGCCACTGCCGACCCCGCGTGGAGACGAGGCGTACCTCGCCAAGGACCGCGTGGTCGGGCGCCGGGGCGACGTGGTGGTCATGCTCGCGCCGGGGCGGAACGTTGCCGCCACCCAACTGGCCGGTCTGCTTCCTCTCGCGTTGGACCGTGCCGCGGTCCAGGCTGCCGCGCCAAGCTGACAGATTGCGGTCCGTATCGGGTGAATCCCAGGACAGACGGACCGAGAAGACAGAGTCGGGCTTGGGCCCTACCCGTCGGACGGTACGGACTGGTACGTCATGGTTGAAGACCGTCCCTGGCGCGGCGGCGCTGGCGGGCAGCGGCCACGCGTCGTGCAGGAGGTACGTGAGCCGCTCGGGTGATGAAGCAGCGGCTTCGCTGTCGATGAAGTAGTAGGCGAGGTCCACCTCGTCATCGTCGGTACGCACGCGCAAGGCGTGCTCGCCGAGCCGAATGAAGGTGCCCTTGTCGTTTGCCTCCACCCAGAGGTGCTCGTGGAGTACTTCGACGACCTTGCCGCCGAGGTACAGAACCCCGACTACGACACCACGATTACCAGCGAAATGCCGGGCGGCAAGGTCACCGCTCAGTTCTATCCGGTTGCCGACCGGGACCCGATCGCTGCGCGGCTCGACCAGGTGAGCTGCAAGACCAAGGGCCGTACCAGGGTAGAGATTGGCCAGTCCGAATGGGACGGCACCCGGCTCGCGATCGTCGACGAACTCGCCAGGCTGAAGGCTGCGGGTTGCCAGGTGCGCGTCGTGCATGGTCTGGCCGAGGATGCGGTCACCGCCGCGCTCGACGCCGCCGGCATCGAGCGCCGGGTGCTCGACGGGTCGACTCCCGCCGGCCGCATCCACTCCAAGTACATCGTGGTCAGCGACCCGGCCGGTCCCGGCTCGGGCCGGGGCTGGGTTTTGACCGGCAGCCATAATTTCAACGCCACGTCGTTGCAACGCAACGACGAAGCGACCGTCGAGCCCTCCCATCGCAGCATCGTCGACGCGTACGCCGCCAACTTCGCGCGGCTGTGGGAGGTCGGCGCGGTCGCCGGCGGCTAGTACGGGACGAGGATGACAGAGCGGTGTCGACGCGTAGCCGGCACCGCTCCGTACCGCGCAGCCCAGCACGGGACAAGCGCCCGGAATCAGGAAAAGATCACCGCTTGCGGTCGCCCTCGCCGCGCCCGGTGTACCTGCGCCGGAGCGGCCTGAACCACTCAACCCCGCGAGTCAAGAAAACCCGGGGCTCCCCGCTCCCGCAAAGAGCAGCTCGGTGCTCGGGCGACCAAACACGTCCTCCGACAGCAACCGTCGCCGGAAGCACTTGGCCGAGACGCCCGGTTGAGCACCGGACAATTCACGCCCAATGGCGAACCGGCAACGACAGAGGGCAACGCGTGAAGAAAATCGTGATCGGGACCCACGGATTCCTCGGCAGCCACGCGCCGGGCACCTCGTACGCGAGGTGCCCGGCGTCGCTGTCGCAGGAGGCGCACCGTGCGGTACCGGTGGACGAACGATCGTGTGGCTGTAGGGTGCCAAGACTCGCGTGGGGGTCTGAGCTGGGGTTTGTAGCTGTGGCCGACCCTCCGAGGGGTACAGGAAGTGTGCCCGGATTTCCGGGGTCGGTACATGCCGGAGTGGATGGCCATGCCTGCTCGTCGGTCACGCCGCGTTGGCGGACGGGCATTTCTGTCGAGCGGGATGCTGATGATCGCGCCGCTCACCCGTTCCTTCGACCATTCCTGGATCAGTAGACTCGGTGTTCCGGCCAGACAGGTCGCAAGCGGACAATGTGTGTAGGTCATCCGGGAGGCGACAGACGTGGCTGAGCCAGTGCATCCCGTCCGGCATGACAACGATGACCCGCGGACCGAAGCCGGCTCGCTGCGCGTACAGATCCTTGGTTCGTTGCGGCTCTGGCGCGGCGGCGTCGAGCTGAACGCCGGCCCCAGACAACAGGCGCACGTGTTGGCCCTGCTTGTGGCTCGCGTGGGCCAGCCGGTCAGCACGGGAGACCTGATCGACCTGATCTGGGCAGAAGACGCCCCCGCCAGTGCGCTCAACGTGATTCACAAGTACATCGGGGCACTGCGGCGGTTGCTCGAACCCGCGGTGCCCGCCCGGTCATCCGGAAGGTACCTGCACCGCCACGGTAACGCGTACGTGTTCACCGCCGGTCCCGACGTGCTGGACCTCGTGTCGTTCCGGGAACTCGTCGATGCCGCCCGGGCCGCACTCGCGCGGCAGGCCCGTGACCTGGCGCTCGACTGTTATGTCGAGGCGCTCGGTCTGTGGAAGGGCCACGCAGGGGCCGGGTTTGCCGATGGCTCGGCGGCTCCGGTACTGGCCGCCCTCGACGACGAGTTCCACACCGTATGCGCGGCGGCCACCGAACTGGCCGTGTCGTTGCGGCAACCGGAGCGGGTGATCCTGCCGCTTCAGTTGGCCGCGTCGATGGCACTGTTCCACGAGCCCGTACAGGCCAGCCTCATCACCGCCCTGGGCGCCGCTGGACGGCAGGCGGAGGCACTGTCGGCGTTCCAGGCGGTTCGTGACCGCCTCGCCGAGGAGCTCGGCATCGACCCTAGTGCGCCGCTGCAGGCCGCGCACCGACGAGTACTGACCCAGACGCCGACGACGCCGAGCATTGCCGGCACGGGGCGTGGGGGCGACCCCACACCGGCGGGGCAGGCAGGTGTGGTCGGGCCGGGCGAGGAAACGCGCGAGGAATCCGACGTCCTGCTGCAGGCCTCCGGCCCCGACCTCATGGAGCCCGTGGTGCCGAGCGTCGTGGCAGCCCGGGTCCGACCCGCCGGGGTACCACGTCAGCTGCCGACCGATGTGAGCCGGTTCGTGGGTCGGGCCCTTCCGCTCAAGCAGCTGGACGGGCTGCTCTCCGACGTGACGGGCGCCTCGGCAGCGGTGGCGACCATTGTGGGAACGGCGGGCGTGGGCAAGACCTCCCTGGCGGTGCACTGGTCTCATTCGGCGGCGGAGAGATTCCCGGACGGCCAGCTCTACGCCAATCTCCGGGGCTTCGATCCCACCGGAGCGGTGGCGCGGCCCGACGAGGTCCTGCGTGGGTTCCTGACTGCCCTGGGCGCGCCCGCGCAGAGTCTGTCCGCGACAACGGAAGGCCTCGTCAGCCAGTATCGCAGCGAGCTGGCCGGCCGGCGGGTGCTGATCGTCCTCGACAACGCTCGGGACGCCAGCCAGGTCCGGCCGTTGTTGCCAAGCGCCTCGGGCAGCTTCGTCCTGGTGACCAGCCGCGACCAGCTCACCGGCCTGGTCGCCCTGGACGGCGCCGAGCCGATTGCCATCGACGTGCTCGACCCGGACGAGGCTTACGACCTCCTGACCCGCCGGCTCGGACCTGCGCGACTCTCGGCGGAGCCGGACGCCGCTACGGAGATCATCACCCGGTGCGCACGCCTTCCGCTCGCCCTCGCGGTCACAGCGGCCCGGGCGGCGGTACGGCCCGAGCTTCCACTGGCCGGACTGGTCGAGGAGATGCGCGAGGCCCAGACACCGCTCGACGCCCTAGGCGGGACCGACGCGGCCAGCGATGTGCGGTCCGTGTTCGGCTGCTCGTACGCCGCGTTGCGCGAACCCACGGCGACTCTGTTCCGGCGGCTCGGCCTGCACCCGGGACCTGATCTGACCGTGCCAGCCGCCGCCAGTGCCTGTGGGCTACCGGTCGCCCAGGTCCGGCCCCTGCTGGCCGAGCTTGCCGGGGCGAACCTCATCAGCGAGCATCGGCCGGGCCGGTTCGCGTTCCACGACCTGCTCCGTGCCTACGCCGCCGACCTCGCCGAGCGCCTCGACACCGCCGACGACCGTCACTGCGCCACCCGACGCCTTATCGACCACCATGTGCACAGCGCCGATACGGCGAACCGGCAGTTCGGCAAGGCCAAACACTCGCCGGTCGAGCCACCGCCGGCCGGGCCGGGCGTGTCCGTCGTCGAGCCGGCCGACGAGCAGCGGGCGCTGGCCTGGTTCGATGCGGAGGTGGCCAACCTCATCGCCGTTGCGAGACAGGTCGAAGCCGCCGAACTCGACCGTCACACCATCGCGTACGCGGCGATCCTCGAGAACTACCTGCGGCGGCGGGGCCTCACCCGGCTCTGGGTGAGCCTGCAGGAGACGGCTGTTCGAGCCGCCGGGCGTCTCGGCGACCCGGCTGCCCTGCGGGCCGCCTTCTCGTGCCTCGGCGGCGCCCTGAACCAGATGGGTGACCATGACGGGGCGATCCAGCTCTACCAGCGAGCCATCGACCTGGGCCCCGACCCCGACCCCGTCCGCCAGGGAGGGATCCACCTCGGTCTTGCCGCCGTGTTTACCAGCCTTGGCCGCTATGCCGCGGCGTCGGACGAGATCAACCGCGCGCTGGCGCTGTTCCGGGGCGGGAACGACCGTGACCGTGAGGCGGCGGCGCTCAACGACATCGGCTGGAACCACTACCTCGCCGGCGACTACGACCAGGCGCTGGTCAGTTGCACGCAGGCGTTGGCACTGTTCGAGGTGGTCGGCAACCGGTCCGGTCAGGCGTACACCTGGGACAGCCTGGGCCAGGCCCACCACAAGCTAGGGCACGAAGACGAGGCCAGCGCCTGCCATCAACGCTCGTTGGCCATGCTGCGTGAACTCGGCCATCGGTACGCGGAGGCGATAATCCTCCTCCATATCGGCGACTGTCACGAGGCCGGCGGGCGGGGGACCGACGCGCGGCTCGCCTGGCAGGAGGCACTGGCGATTCTCGACGCGCTCGACCACCCCGACGCCGAGGACGCCCGAGCGAGGCTGACCAGGTAGCAACCCGACCCTCGTGGCGTTGCCGACCCTTTCATGACACTGAGCGTCACTGCTCGGCCGGCTGACTCGTTCATTACCGGAGCCGGTTGTCGCCGGTCTCGGAAAACGATTTGCCCCTGAGTGGATGATGCAAGACCCTCAGGGCATGGGCATCGATCTGGAACTGGCCGACGTTGCCGCAGCTCGTTATCAACTCGACTCTTGCCAAGATTCGGGCCAGCCCTGTGCTCATGACCCCGACTGCGAGGAGAACCTCTACCGTCTCTGCAGCCGTGGGCCCTCGGAGTTCCCGTACCGCCAGTTCCATGACATCAACGAGAACATGCAGCTTACTGGGATGGGCTACGAAGCCAAGCCTGAAACCGAGACGATCCAGGCCGACATTCCCGGCGACGAACAGGCGCGACAGGACCGAGCAGCGGCAGACCTCCGCTGGCGGTCCCAGACCGTCCCGGGCATGACTGGCATCCCCGCCTTCAAGCTCCGGTCAAACGATCGCTGGCTGGTGACCACACGCGAGATCGATGAGGCATTGGCGGCTTACGCGCAGGTTCCGGCGGAACAACGCGCTTCCCTGCAGGTCGACTCGAAGTGGGTCAGTTGGCTGGAGTGGCTCGCCCTAGCCCGGGAACGCGGTGGCTTCGAGGCCGAATGACGGCTCTGTGGGTCTTTACCGCCGCGACACCGGAGTACCCCACCTATCGCGGGCTTGGCTCATCGACCGGATCGGGACCTGATCCGCCATTCTCAGGGAACCGCCCGCGATGTCGGGCTTTCCGGGCTACCTGGTTGTGGACTCGTTCCCGCACCTGCTGCTCGTGGCGGTGGCGATCCAGCGGAGAGCGTTGGCTGTTCTGCACAGCCTCGTTGCTGCTCGCCGCGGTACTGACCGTGGGCCGGGCGGCGGTCGGAGCAGCCGGGCCACGAGTATTCCGTAGACCCCTCGGACGCCACTGCGGACATCTCTGGTAGGGGTGACCGCATGGTCAAGATGGGGGCCAGCGTCAGTGCGTTCCAACGCCGAGCAGGACAAGCTCGAGCTAGTCGCACTCTTGTTGGAGGAACACATGTCAGGTTCGGAAGGTCGCATCGTGAGCCGACGCGCTGTGCTTCGTGGCGCCGCCGTCGGTGTCGCGGGAGCCGGGCTGACTTCGGCCCACGCGGCGTACGCCGGCAACGGCTCGGCCGCTGGGCTGGTGAGCGAGGATGCGGTGGATGCGGTGGCGTCTCGGCTGGACCGTGACCTGATCGAGTTGCGCCGTGACATCCACCGGCACCCGGAGACGCCGGGTCAGGAGCGGCGGACCGCCGAGGTGGTGGCCCAGCGACTTCGCGAGGCCGGCCTCGACGTCACCACGGGTGTGGGGGGCCATGGGGTCGTGGGAGTTCTCAGCGGAGCTCGTCGTGGCCGGACGGTCGCTTACCGGTCGGACATGGACGCGGTACCGCCGAGCGATCAGGTGGGGGGTGGCGTGCAAGCGGCTCACCTGTGTGGGCACGACATGCACACGGCTGTGGGCGTGGGTGTCGCGGAGGTTCTGGCGCGTCTGCGCAACCGGCTCGCGGGCACGGTGGTGTTCGTCTTCCAACCCGCCGAGGAGTCGCTCACCGGTGCCGCCGCGATGCTCGACGACGGCGTGTTCGCCCGAGTCCGTCCAGCGGAGATCCATGCCATGCACTGCGGTCCTTTCCCGGTCGGCCAGTTCGTGGTCACGCCCGGGCTCGGACTTCCTGGCCAGGACCGTGGCGTCATCACGCTCATGGGACGGGATGCGACGGCGCGGGCGCGACGGCTCGCCGCCGAGATCGGCGCGCTCAGCACCGTTTTTCGCCCTGCGACCTCCGAGGACCTCGAACGGCTCGTGGCCGACGTCCAGACACCTGACGGGCCATTGGCCAATTTCGTGTTCATGCAGGCCCAGGTCTCCGAAGCCGAAGGCCGAGCCGAGGTGCGGTTGTCGTACCGATGCTGGCCGGAGGACCGGTACGTCGCCATCCGCGAGGACATCCGCCGACTCGCAAGCTCCGATGGTCAGGCGTCGGTAACCTTCCCGAACGACCCGTTTCCCGCGATGGTCTGTCCCGAGCGGGAAGGCCAGGCCGTGAAGCGATACCTGCAACAGACAGCCGGGCGCGACCGGGTACGGACGTTGCACGCCGCGATTCCGTTCAGCGGTGAGGACTTCGCGCTGTTCCTGGACCGGCTACCCGGCACGTACACCTTCCTCGGCGTCCGTGCGCCCGGCGCCTCCATCGAGACCAGTTATCCGCATTTCGGCGCCTTCGACCCGGACGAACGGGCCATCGGGTACGGCGTCCGCGCGATGGCGGGTTGGCTCGCCCGGCGTACCCGATAGCCCGACCCACGGCAGCGCGGCCGGCTGCCGGAAGCAGTCGCTCGGTGGCAGTTGCGGGGCTGTGTCGTTTCTGGCGGCGCCGGGTGTTGTTGTAGTGGTGTTACGGGGGCGCTGCGCGATACGCCCCCGTACCATTCCGCTGGTTAGCCCATGCTTCTGGCGCCGTCCAGGGACTCGCGGATGATGTCGGCGTGTCCGGCGTGCTGGGCGGTCTCGGCGATGATGTGCATCAGCACCCGGCGGGTCGACCACCGTGCGCCGGGCTCGAACCACGGGGCCTTCGGCAGCGGCTGGGTGGCGTCCAGGTCGTCCAGGTCGGCGACCAGTTCGTCGGTCCGGCGGGCCGCCTCGGCGTAGTCGGAGAGCACACCGGCCAGTGTCTCGCCGGGTAGCAGCCGGAACTCGTCGGTACGTCGGACCCAGTCGGCCTCGGTCATGGTGGTGAAGTCGCCCATCGCGGACGGTCCGTCCAGGACGAAGTCCACCCAGGTGCGCTCGACTGCGGTGACGTGCTTGATCAGGCCGCCCAGGCACAGTTCGCTGGCGGTGGTTCGCCGCCTGGCCTGCTCGTCGGTGAGGTCGCGGGTGGTGAAGCGCAGGAAGTGCCGCTGGTGGGCCAGCATCGCCAACAGGTCGGCGCGCTCGCCAACGGCGGCCGGCGCGTCGCCCAGCTCGCGGGCCGATTCGTTGACGATCGTGGTCTCGCTCATGGTCTCCGCCTTGCTTGTCCTGTTCGTCGGTCGGGATCCACGCTAGGCCGCACTGCGGACACTTCCTGACCTGAATTGCAGGAGAATCGAAGACATGGCGAACACCAGCACCCGGACGCTGCGACTGCTGTCCCTGCTGCAGACCCACCGGTACTGGCCGGGCATCCAACTGGCCGAGCGACTGGGAATCTCGGTCCGCACCCTGCGCCGGGACATCGACCGGCTGCGCGAGCTGGGCTATCCGGTCGAGGCGCAGCGGGGCGTGGACGGCGGCTACCAGCTCACCGCGGGCGCGGTACTACCGCCGCTGGTGGTCGACGACGAGGAGGCGGTCGCCCTGGCCGTGGGCCTGCAGGCCGCCGCGCAGAGCGCGGTGGAGGGCCTCGCCGAGTCCTCGGTACGGGTGCTGGCCAAGGTGGTGCAGGTGATGCCGCCCCGGCTACGGCGCCAGGTCGAGGCGCTGGGCGCGATGACATTGCCCGCCGGCTGGAACGGCCCGGCCAGCCAAGGCGTCGACCCGGGCGTCCTCACCGTGGTAGCGCTGGCCTGCCGGGACAGCGAACACCTCCGCTTCTCCTACACCGCCGCCGATGACCACCACACCAACCGGCACGTCGAACCGCACCGACTGGTCTCCCTCGGTCGCCGCTGGTACCTGGTCGCCTACGACCTCGCCCGCCACGACTGGCGCAGCTTCCGGGTTGACCGCCTCACCGCGCCACACGGCACCGGCTCCCGGTTCCGGCCCCGCGATCTTCCCGCCGCCGACGCCGCCGAGTTCGTCCGCAACAGCCTGGACAACCAGGCCCGCCCCTACCAGGTGGAGGTCTTGGTCGACGCCCCGGCCGCAACCGTGCGCGAGCGCATCGGCCGGTGGAGCACGGTCGAGGAGCTCGACGCCGAGCACTGCCGGGTACGAATGACCACCGACTCCCTCGACTGGCCGACCATGGCACTGGGCGTGCTGGGCGCAGACTTCCGCGTCATCGAGCCACCCGAGCTACTTGAGCAGATCCACCACTGGGGCACCCGCTTCAACCGGGCCCGGGCTTGATCCGCCCCCAAGGTCTACACGTGACTATCCGGGGTGGGATAGCCACTCTTTCACTGGTCGTTTACGACGTTGGTGCGGATGCCTCCACCGAAATCCCCTCGAATTCCACCTACGGTACGGCGCAGGTGGTCGCGCGCGACATGCACGGCCGACTGCTGGCACGGCTCGACGACCCGTTCTGCGAGACCCGCACGTGGGTGTTCGCCGCCGACGGCTCGGTACGGCTGCTGCCCGGCCGGCAGCCGTTCGTACGGTAGCCGTCGTCTGATGGGCGAGGAGCAGGCGCGTGTGCTCGCGCGCGGGATGAGCATCGCGGTGACCCAGTCGGAAGGCGGGACCGAGCTGGCGCTGCGTGCGGCGCGTCCTCGTAATGTTCCGGTGACCGGTCAGGCGACCAGGCGATCAGTCGCCCAGGAAGTAGAGGACGGTCATCGTCGCGGCGGTGGTCAGCACCACACCACGCAACAGTGGCGCGGGGAGGCGGCGTGCGAGGTGGGCACCGGCGAAGCCGCCGGCCACCGCGCCGACCAGCATGGTGAGGAGGGGAAGCGGGGTGGTCAGGACGTCCGAGGCGAACAGGAAGAGCGCGGTCGCGGTGAGGTAGACGGCGGCGACCTGGGTGATCCGCATCGGGTTGCTGATCGCGGTGTCCAGACCGAGCCCGATGGTCCAGAGCGCCAGCATGAGTATGCCTACGGCCCCACCGAAGTATCCGCCGTAGACCGCGAGGAGAAACTGACCGATCAGTACGGCGGGTGGGCGCAGGGTGACCGACCGGTGCAGTGCGGCACTCAGGGCACGGGAAATGGTGCGCCCGAACGCGAGCACCACCGTGCCGAACGCGAGCAGCCACGGCAACGCGGCGTCGAACGACGCCCCCGGCAGCGCCAGCAGCAGGACGGCCCCGAGCCCGCCGCCCAGCATGCTAGTCGCGGTGAGCGCCGTCGTGGAGGTGGCGCCCAACGGGGTGAGCTCGCGCCGGTACACCCAGGCGCTGGCCACCGAGCCGGGTACGAGAGCGACGGTCGCCGCCGCGTTCGCGGTGACCGGTGGCAGGCCGACCGCGACCAGGGCGGGCAGTGCCACGAAGGTGCCGCCACCGCCGACGGCGTTCAACGCTCCGGCGGCCAGCCCGGCCAGCAGTACGATCATGATCTCCGGCACCCGTCGAGCATCGTCGCCCGAGCACTCGCCCACAATGCGCGGTAGCCGTACTCAGCCTATGGCTGGGGCATAGGCTGGGTCGGGTGCGGTACGACCTGGACGACCTGCGGCTCTTCCTGCACATCGTGGCGGAGGGCTCCATCACTGCGGGCGCCCGCCGGATGCACCTGAGCCTGCCCTCGGCCAGCGCCAGGGTGCGCTCCCTGGAGCACCAGGCGAAAGTGGCGCTGCTGGTCCGCGGGCGGCGGGGGGTACGGCCCACCCCGGCGGGAGCCACCCTGGCCCGCCACGCCCGTGAGATTCTCACCGGGACGGCCCGGCTGGACAGCGCCGTCGCGAGCTACAGCCGGTCTCCGACCGCTCCGCTGGTCCTGCTCGCCGGGGGTTCCGCCATGCACCGACTCGTGCCGCAGGCCCTGATCTCGTTCCTCCGCGAGCACCCCGACGTCGACGTCACCGTTTCCGAGCGCCGTACCCCGCAGATCGTGCGGATGCTCGCCGACGGCGATGCGGATCTGGGGATCGTCCTCGACGACGAGGGGCTCGGCCGGGGCCTGGAGACCGAACCCCTCGGGGACGACTCTCTCGTGGTGATCGGCCAGGCCGACGGGATTCTCGCGGGACGAACGGCGTTGACCTACCGTGAGGTCGCCGAACACCCTCTCGTCGGGCTGGACGCCGAGTCCTCGCTGCGACGCTGGATCGAGAAGCACGTCGGCCCCGAGGTTCCGGTTCCCCGGTACCGGACCAGCGTCGCCAACCTCAACATCCTGATCGCCCTGGTGGCCGCTGGTGTGGGACTGGCCGTCGTACCGCGTCGCGCTGTCGACCCGGGCCAGCCGCTCGATGTCTGCGACCTCCAGGACCCCTGGGCCCGCCGCCACCACCTGCTGGGCTGGGGCTCACGGGCCCGGCCCGCCTCCCTGGCCGCCGCGGCGCTCGCCGAACACCTGCGCCACGCGGCCCGGCTCGGAGCGACGTCCGCGTACGGTCAGCAGAACCTCCGGCTCTGACGGCCCGCGAGCCAGCAGGCCGGCCGATCAGGGAGTCGAGCCAGCGGGAGCGCGGGTCCGGGGGCGAGTCGAACATGACCGGGAGCCGACCTGGTCACCTCCACCGGTCAGGTCTGCGCGTTCGTCCGGGAGCGGGCCGAATAGAGGCCCCGGCCGGGGATGGCGCCGTTCCACACGGAGAGCGCCACGAGGAGGGTCGCGGCCAGCACTGCCATGGTCGGGTCGGCGAAGTACCCGGCGGTGGCGGCGGCCAGCGCGACCGGCAGCACGACGACGAGGACGAGGCGGGTGAGGGATCCTCCCGGCCGGGCGGCGGTGGGGTCGAACGGGCCGAACTCGGAGGTGAAGGGCGGTGTCCGCCGGGCGGTGCTGCCGGGCCAGAGACGGCCCACGCCGGGGACGTCCACCAGGTACATCCGCCGGAAACCGAGGCAGCGGCGCAGCTCGACCGGGAACTCGAGCCCGGCCGGCCCGCCCGTCACCATCTCGACGAGGCGGTGGTCCCAGAGGATCCGCTGATGCCATCGTTCGCCCTGACCATCCATGATCTCCAGCCAGAGCCCCCAGGGGCCGGCCCTGCGCCAGACCAGGGGCGCGGCGACCCGGGCACGGGCGATGGCCGGCTCGGGCCGCCGCCGGGCGCCGGTCGCCCAGCGGCACAGCCGCCAGGTCCACACCACGCCGAGCGCGATGCCGAGCAGGAATACGAACTGGCTCCAGGAGTCGCGTTCGATCACCCACAGGACCTCGAAGCGGCTCTCGTCGACCGGCAGCGCGAACCCCGGATCCTCCGGGTCGTACCGGAACGGCACCCGGGTGCCCTCCGGATACGCGGCGGGGTCGGTGGGGGTCACACGCACCGTCGCGGTGCGTCCGTCGGGGGCCGTCACCGTGACGCCGATACGGCGGTCGTCTTCCGATGGCGCCCGGGTCACGATGCCGTCCCCGGTCTGGCTGAGCCGGCTCTCCTGCGTGGCGTTGTAGCGGTCGTACTCCGACATCGCGACGGCCAGTGCGGCGAGCGGTAGCAGCCAGCCGACGAGAACCACCTTCCACATGGTCCGGTTCGGGCGGGGTGGCCCGGCCGCTGACGTGGCCGTACGCAGCCGGTTGTCCATGTCCGCCGCCCGGATCACCGGCATCGTCACCACCGGCGCCAGGGACAGCCGAGCGGCCGTCTCAGCCAGGGCGGCCGCCTGCGCACGAGCCACCTTGCGTGCTTCGTTGTGGGTGCGCAGCAGCACGACCACCGCGGCCACGAAGACCACGAGCATGGCGAGGCCGACCACGAGCGGTGTGGGGAATCGCTCGGACTCCAACCAGGCGGTGGTTCCGCCTCGGCCGCTCACCGCCGCCCGCTCCGTAGCCTCACCAGGGTGGGATCCCACGTAGATCGGCATGATGTCGATGCCTGTGATCCGGACAGCGCCGTCGTCGGAAACGAAGGTCCCGTCGCAGGCCCACTCGTTCGGGTCAACCTCGTCGCACGTGCTGACCCGGACCTGTCCGCTGATTCCCCCGTGGTGGGCGAGATAGCCTTCGATGCCCCACACGGTCATGAGGGCGCCGATGACGAAGGTGACCACCGCGACGGTGGCAGCCTTCGGGGTTCCCGATTCCATGGACCGCCCGCCTCCCCCCAGACACGACAGCGACCACGATTGTGTCTGGGCGTCGCAACAGAGCAGGATGCCCGGCCTGCTCGACCGCCGCGGATGCGCGACCCGCGGTTATCCGGTCAGCGCCCCCGCAACTGGTCCAGTCCCAGCGAGCCGAGTTCCAGCGCCCGACGGTGGAATGCTCGCCGGTCGCCGCGGAAGGATGAGCGGCCGTCCAGCCACACCCGCTCACCTACCTTGTAGGCCAGCGCCTGCCCTGGCCTGCCCAGATAACGCGCCAGCTCCACGGACGCGTACGGCCCTTGATGGCAGCGGTTGCGCAGCAGACGCAGGGCGGCATCCGGGGTCCACAACGCGCCGCCACCGGACGGCACCGGCAGCCGCAGGTGCAGGCCGATGTCGAGCACGACCCGCGCCGCCCGCAGCAACCGCATGAACAGGTACCCCAGTCGTGCACCCGGCTGCTGGTAGAGCCCGAGCTCGTCCATGAACCGCTCGGCGTACAGGGCCCAGCCCTCTCGGCAGCCGGAGAGCCCGCCGAGCAGGCCCAGCCGCTGCCCGAGGCCGCCCCGGCAGGCCTCGTAGCCCATCTGGAGATGGTGGCCGGGAACCCCCTCGTGGTACGCGGTGCTGTAGGCGTACCAGGTGGGAAAGCTCGTCTGGTCCTCGGGGAGGAACCACCCGACGCGGCCCGGCCGGGTCAGGTCCTGCGACGGCCCGGTGTAGGCGGTGCCGCCCGACACGGTCACCCGGGACTCGATGCGCCGCAGCGGCTCGGGGATGTCGAAGTGCACGCCGTGCAGTTGCTCGGTGGTGGCCTCCAGCAGCTCCTGCAGCCACCCACCGAACTCGGCCCGGCTGTGCAGGGTGCCCGGCGCGTCGGGGCTGTCGAGCCGGTCGAGCACCGCGGGCACGGTCCCGCCCAGGGCCTTCGCCTCCGCGACCAGTTCCGCCTCGATCGCGGTGAACTCGTCCCAGCCCCAGTCGTAGAGTTCGCGCAGATCCGGCTCGGAAGCGAGGAAGGTCCGCACCCAGAGTGCGTACCGCTGCGGCCCGAAAGCCTCCTCGTCGCGCGCCCGCGGTGCCAGGTCCGCGGTCAGCAGCGCGGCCAGTCTCCGGTACGCCTCCCGCGCGCCCTGCGCCGCTGCCTGCAACGACGCCCGCTGCCGCCCATCGCCGTAGCGCTCCACCAGGGCGATGTCATCGTCGATCCAATTGCGGCAGCGCTGAGTCACGAGCTCCACTTGACGCCGGGTCGGCAGGTGACCGCGCCCGGCGGCGAGCAGGAGGCTGCGGGCGTACCCGTCCAGGGTTGCGGGGATCGCGGCCTGGCGCGCGCCGACACGGGCCCAGCCGTCCTCGTAGGCCGCGCCCCCGGCGTCGCGGCCGGGCACCGCGGCCTCGACGGACTGGCGGATGAGCTGGAGCGGGCCGGTGGCCGCCGCATGAAGTTCGCGCAGGTCCTCCCCGGCATCGTGGAAGGCGATGCGGGTGCGCATCCGTTCGCCGAGGTGAGCGTGCAGCGGGCTCGTCGCGGGCAGGTTCTCAAGCTCGCCCAGGGCGCGGGCGGCGAGATCGGCGCGCGCCTGATGGCCGTCCGGGCTGTAGTCGGTGAGTCCGTCGATCTCCTGCTCGCCGACCTCGACCGCCGCGCAAGGGTCGAGGCGGGCCACATCGCGCAGGAGCCGGCCGGCGAAGTCCTCGAGTGCGTGGAGGCCCCGTGTCAACGCGCGGCTCGGACGGCCTGCTTGCGAGCCTCCAGGAAGGCTCTCTCGGCCCCGCGGTTCTCGTAGTACCAGGGGTATTCGCTGACGTACGGTCCGATTGCCGTGAAGTGTTCGGCCGCCTCGGCGTGACGCCGGGCCTTCGTCATCGCCCTGGCGAGCACCGACCGGGCTTTCAGCGCGAGGGCGTGGCTCGGCTGGCCGGGGGCGAGCCACTGGTGTACTGCGGTGTCGATGTCCCTGCGGACCTGCTCACCGGCCCACATCGCGGTGGCCTTCAGGGCGCCCGCGGTCGGGTTGAGTGCGGTTTCCTTGAGTTCCCACTCGAAATGCGCCTGCAGCGGCAGGACAGCCAGTGGTGAGCCGGGCGGCGCGGCGGCGGCGGCGCGGTAGCAGAAGTCGTACATCAGCTCGTGGCTACCAGCCCATTTCAGGCAGCTGCGCTGGAATCTCGCCTCGTGGGCCAGGTAGTTGTGCGGGTCACGGGCGACCAACTCGGTCCACCGCTGTTCGAACAGTGCCCAGGGCTCGCCTCGGCCGATCGTGAGCCAGAGGTACGTGATCCACGGCGACGGGTCGTCGACGGCGACGTGGACGGCGCGGTCGATCGCCTGCTCGGCGTCGTTCAGGATGCGAGCGAAGGCACGAAACGCGTCAGCGGAGGTCTGACTCGCCCAGGCACCTCCTCGGGCGTTCCAGGCCCGACAGACTTCCGCTTTGGCGTGGACGACCGCGGCTTCGGCGCCGGAGGGCTCGGCTGCCAGCCATGACCGTAGCCAGTCGGGATCCTCGGCAGCGAACTCGCCGAGCACCTCGACCCGGTGCACCCGGCGTTCCCAGTCACCGTGGGAGGCCCTGACCACTTCCCGGGCGGGTTGCCAGTCGCCTGCCGCCGCCGCGTCGCGCGCCGCGGCGAGTTCGTGATCGTCGAGCGCCGCGTCAAAGGAGGGGTCGGGGCCGAACCGGGGGTCGCTGGCGCTTCGGAACAGCAGCATGGGTTCCTTCATCGAGTGCGTGTTCGGGGGTGCTGCCCAGGTTGACGCGAATGACAGCGGACGCTCGGAGCGGCGGTGACACTGGGCCAGGATGCGGTCGTCGCGCATCTCCGGCCGCGCTGAAGATCGTACGGTACGCCTTTGCGTATGTCCTTCCTGGACGGAGCCGGACCAACAGGCTGACGGGGGTTCCCGGTGGCCGGTGTCCTGCCCTGCCGGCCACCGGGAACGCGCGGATGTCGGTATCCGGCCCCGGCTACTGCCGGGCGTGCCGCAGTGCCCAGTCGAGGGCGTAGTCGGCCACCGTCTCCCAGCCCGGCTCGGCGCAGGTCCAGTGCGACCGCTCCGGGAACTCGTGGTAATCGGTGACCGTGCCCGGCGCCCGGTAGTGGTCGGCGTTGGACCTGTTCACCGACGGCGGCATGATGTGGTCCTTACCGCCGGCGACGAACAGCAGCGGCGCACGCTCGCTGTTGTGGAAGTTGACCCAGGTCTCCTGTTTGCCGGGCTTGAAGTTGGCGATCAGGCCGTAGGCCCAGACCCAGCTGCCCGGAGCCGGGATCGCGTACCGGTCGTACGCATCGCGGGCCGCGTCCTCGGGCAGCGTGTTGGTGAACGCGTAGTGGAACTGCTCGGGGGTGAACCCGGCGGCCTGGTGCCGCTTTGCCGGGTTGTTCAAGATCGGGAAGAGCGACTTGAGCTGCGACGGCGGGGTGACCCGGATGCCCTCCGGTGGCGCCGAGTCGATCACCACGCCGGCCGCGCCGTGTCCCCGGTCGAGCAGTAGCTGGGTCAGCGCGCCGCCGAACGAGTGGCCGATCAGGATCGGCTTCTCCGGCAGCCCCGTGATGATTTTCTCGAGGTGCGCAAGCGTCTCCGGAACGGTCAGCTCGGCGATCGGCGTCGGGTCCGCACGCAGCGCCTCCACCTCGACCTCGAATCCCGGGTACGCCGGCGCCAACACCGTGTGTCCCTTGGCCTGGTAGTACGGGATCCACTGCTCCCAGCTTCGAGGGGTGACCCAGAGCCCGTGGATCAGGACGATCGTGCTCATGCCTCGTACCCCTTCAGGAAGGTGAGCAGGTCGTTGCCGAGCTGCTCCTTGTGGGTGTCGGTGATGCCGTGGGGCGCACCCGGGTAGACGATCAGCTCCGCGCCCTTGACCAGGGCAGCCGAGGCCCGGCCGCCGACCGCCAACGGGACGACCTGGTCGTCGTCTCCGTGCACGACGAGGGTCGGCACGTCGAACGTCGCCAGGTCGCCACGGAAGTCGGTGGCCGAGAAGGCGGCGATCGACTCGTACGCGTTGCGGTGCCCGGACGCCATCGACTGCAGCCAGAACGCCCGCCGGATCCCCTCGGAGACCTCCACACCGTCGCGGTTGTGGCCGAAGAACGGCCCGTCGGCGAGGTCCCGGTAGAGCTGCGAACGGTCCGCCAACGACCCCGCCCGGAGGCCGTCGAACACCTCGATCGGCACGCCGTCCGGGTTGTCGTCGCGGCGGACCATCAGCGGTGGCACCGCCGAGACCAGCACCGCCTGCGCCACCCGGGAGGTGCCGTGCCGGCCGATGTACCGGGTGATCTCGCCCCCGCCGGTGGAGAAGCCGACCAGGGTCACCTCGCGCAGGTCCAGCTGCTCGATCAGGGCGGCCAGGTCGTCGGCGTACGTGTCCATCTCGTTGCCGTGCCAGGTCTGGGTCGACCGGCCGTGGCCGCGCCGGTCGTGCGCGATGACCCGGAAGCCGTTCTCGGCCAGGAACAGTTGCTGCGCCTCCCAACTGTCGGAGTTCAGCGGCCAGCCGTGGCTGAGCACGACGGGGCGTCCCGTGCCCCAGTCCTTGTAGAAGATCCGGGTCCCGTCGGAGGTGGTCACGAAGCTCATCGGGCGGCCTTTCCGATCAGGTCGGCGGTCGTACGGGGCTGGGAGATCATGGCGACGTGCGAGGCCCTGACCTCGACGGTGTGTGCGCGGGCGCGCCTGGCCATGAATCGCTGCGCGGCGGCCGGGATCAGGTTGTCGTCGCGGGCGACGAGGTAGTACGACGGGATCGTCTTCCAGGCCGGGGCGCCGGACGGCTCCTCGAGGGTGGTGGTGTCGCCGGGGCGCTGGGTGGCCCAGAGCAGGTCGGCGGCGGACGGCGACAGGTCACCGGCGAAGACGTGGCGGAACGCGGACCGCTTCACGTACCCGTCGACGCCGTGTGCGCCGTTCGGCAGCGCGTAGGGGCGGAAGTCCAGTGCGGCCTCGTCGAGTTGGGTGCCCGGGAAGCGGGTCTGCAGGCCGTACACGGTGTCGCCGGTGTCCGGTGCGAACGCGGCCACGTAGACCAGCGCCCTGACGTTCGGGTTGCCGGTCGCGGCATTGGTGATCACCACGCCACCGTAGGAGTGGGCGGCCAGCACGATCGGGCCGGTCAGGGTGGCGAGGAAGGCGGCCAGGTAGGCGGAGTCGGAGGCCACGCCGCGCAGCGGGTTCGGCGCGGCGATCGCGGTGTAGCCGTCGCGGGTCAACCGGTTGATCACCTCGGACCAGCCGGTGGCGTCGGCGAACGCGCCGTGTACCAGCACGATCGTGGGCTTCGGCCCTGTGCCGGTCGCCATGGCGGGCGAGCCGCCGACAGCGACCGCGGCGCTCACGGCGGCGGCGCCGGCCAGCACGGTCCGCCGGGAAACGGGAAGAGACATCGGCAGGAAAGACCTTTCATCCGTACGGCCTGATGTGGCCGTACCGAAGATGCAACCAACGCCGTACGCGCCGGACCAGGCAGGACGACCTGCAGAACTTCCGGTCGCCTTCACAACAGTCGGGCGGCGGCGCGGGACAGCCCGTACACCTCGTGCCAGTGGGGCCAGAGGGCCATCGTGTCGGAGAACCAGCGCAGCGCCTCGGCGACGTCCACGACCAGCCGGTGTTCGCCGGCCTCGGCCACGATCCGCAGCGCACCGAGCCAGTTCCCCGCCTCGGTACGCAGCCACTCGCCCGCCTCCTCCAGCGTGGCGAGCGGAACCGGACCGTCCCAGCCGTCCGGCAGCGAGCCGTAGGCGGGCTCGAACCAGCGGCCCGCCACGATGGTCGTCTCCAGCAACCAGCGCGCCATCCGGGTACGGGTGGCCGCCCGCGTACCGGCCGGTTCCTCGGCCCGTAGCCGCTCGTCCGCGAACAGCCGCAGCAGGTCGTGGAACCGGTATCGGTCGGCGCTCACGGGCTGCAGCAGGCCCAGCTCCACCAGCTCGTCCAGCAGGTCCGCGGCGTCGTACGGGTCGCAGTCGGCCAGCACGGCCGCGATCGGGGCGGCGAAGTCGACACCCGGCACGTGCGCCAGCCGCCGGAACAGGGTCCGTCCCGCCCCGGAGAGCTGCGCGTGCGACAGGGCGAACGCCGCGGCCACGCTGAGGTCGCCGACGCGCAGGGCGGCCAGCCGCCGGTCGGCGACGGCGAGCCGTTCCACCAGGTGCCGGATCGTCCATCCGGAACGGTTGGCCAGCCGGGTGCCGGCGATCCGCAACGCCAACGGCAGATGCCCGCAGAGTCGCGACACCGCCTCCACGTCGGCGGCGGCCGCTGGTTGCCCGGCCTGCCCGGCGATCGCGATCAGCAGCGCGGCGGACTCGTTCGGGGCCAGCGGGGACAGGCCCACCCGCAGCACACCCTCCAGCCCGCCGAGCACGCGCCGGCTGGTCAGCAGGACGAAATTGGCGCCCGCGCCGGGCAGCAGCGGGCGTACCTGTGTCTCGTCGGCCGCGTTGTCCAGCGCCAGCAGGCACCGCCGGTCGCGCAGCGTCGCGCGTAGCTGGCTGCACCGATCCTCGTCCGAGTCGGCGATCCTGCGCGGGCTCACCCGCAGCGCCCGGAGCAGTTGCGCCGCGATCTCGCCGGCCGACGGCGGCACCGGGTCGACACCGCGCAGGTCCAGGTAGAGACACCCGCCGGGGAAGCTTTCCCGGAGCAGCTCGGCTGCCCGTACGGCGAAGGCGGTCTTCCCGAGTCCCGCCTGCCCGTGCACCAGTACGACCGGCATCGGGCCGCCCCGTGTGTCCGCCGCGGCGTGCCGGCGCACCACCTCCAGCTCCGGTTTCCGGCCCACGAAGTCGGTGACGGCTCGGGGCGGCTCGCACAGGTGCGTCCGCGCGGCGGCGGTGTGCATCCGCAACGCGCGGGCGGCGTCCTCCAACCGGCGGTGCTCCTCGTCGATCACGCCGAGGGCGGTGGAGAGGGCGGCGAGCGTACGCGGCTGCGGCGCCCGGATCTGCCCCCGTTCCACGTCGCTGATCGCCCGGGTACTGACCCCGGACGCCTCCGCCAGCTGCTCCATGGTCATGCCGGCGGCGCGCCGCAGCTCGCGAAGCCGTTGTCCCAGCGGCATCCGGCCCCTCCTTGTCCGTCGTCCTCGAAACCGACGCTACGGACGGGCGGGGGGTGCTCGCGTACGTAGAACTATGTAATCCGCAGTGCCCGGGACAGCTCCGAGCGCGACCGGATGCCCAGCTTCGGGTAGATCCGGGACAGGTGGGTGGTGACCGTGCGGGGCGACAGGAACAGCCGCTCGGCGATCTCGCGGTTGCTGCGCCCTTCGGCTGCCAGGCGCGCTATCTGCGTCTCCTGCGGCGTCAGGACGGCCGCGGTCTCGGTGGGCCGGCGCAGCGATTCACCGGAGGCGCGCAGCTCGGCCCGGGACCGCTCGGCCCAGGCGGTCGCGCCGAGGGCGTCGAACGTCGCCGCGGCGGCACGCAGCAACGGCCGGGACTCGGCCGGGCGCCGCCGCCGGCGCAGCCAGACGCCGTACGCGTGCTGACGGCGCGCCAGCTCGAACGGCCACCCGTCCAGCTCCTCGCCGACCGCCTTCTCGTACGCCTCGGCGGTGTCGGCCAGCACCGCGCGCGCGTACCCCAGACCGATCAGCAACGCGGGGGAGTGGCTCATCTCCGCGACCGGCGTCAACTCGTCGACCAGCCGCCGCAGCTCCCCGATGGCGCCGCATCCGGCCGCCGCCTCGGCAAGGTATCCCACCAGCGAATAACCGGTCACCGGGTGGTAGGAGTCGTCCGAGGGGTCGAAGATCCGGCGGAACTCTCCGAACGCCTCCTCGGCCCGCCCACCGGCGAACGCGGCCATCCCGCGGACCTGCCGCACCCCGGCGAGCAGGGGATTGCGCCCGTACGACAGCAGCATGGCCTCCGCCGCGGCGGCCCGCTCCTCGGCGGCGGCCAACTCGCCCCGCAGCGCGTGCGCCGATCCCGCGGCCGCCCATGCGGTCGGCACCCAGTTCGGCGTTCCGATCTCCAGCACGAGCGCCTCCGCCTCCGGCAACAGCGCCATCGCGGTCTGCGCGTCACCGAGGCGCGTCGCGACCATCGCACGGCAGATCTGGGCCCGGTAGAGCACACCGAGGCGGCCCTGCTCCCGAAGACCGACCTCGGCGATGGCGTGGAAGTCGCACGCCATCGGGGAGTCGCCGATCGCGCCGGCGCCCAGCCCGAGCTGGTGCGTGGTGTACGGATCGGTGCCACCCCGTAGGAGGATCTCCCGCAACCGCTGGAGGGACTCCCGGCCGTGGAGGACCGGCGCGATCATCGCCAGGGAGGCGGTCAGCTGTGGGTTGTCCGATACCGCCATCACCCGGTCGATCGCCGCGACCAGGCGCGCGACGGCGTCCGGGTCCGGGTCGGAATAGAGGGTACGCAGGGCGATGGCGTCCAGCAGCCGTACCGCCTTCTCGGCATCATCGACCGTGGCCAGCCCCTCGATCGCCTCCGCGAAGCGCATGAGCCGCTCGGCGCCGGACCAGTGGGTGGCGTGGTTCGCCTCGAGCAGCAGTTCGTACGCGACCCGGTCGCCCGGGGAAAGCTCATGCGGGCGAATTTCCGCCAGCAGGCGACCGGTCGCCGGGGCGTCCCCCTGCTCGGACGCCATGTCCACCGCGCCCAGCAGCCGGTGGCCGCGCGCGGCGGGATTCTCACTGAGCCGGGCGGCCTGCTCGAAAGCGGCCAGCGCGATCCCGGGAGCCTGCCGGTGCTGGGCCCGCGTGGCGACCTCGGTCAGTTGCCGGGCCAGTTCCTCGTCCGGCCCGCTCGCCGCGGCGGCCCGATGCCAGACGCTGCGCTCGGGATCGCCGGACAGCACCTCGGCCAGCGCGGCGTGCACGCGTCGGCGTTGCCCGGCGGTGGCCGACTGGTAGAGCGCGGAACGCAGCAGCGGATGCCGGAACCGCAGCCGGAACCGGTCGTCCACCTGCACCAGCCGGGTCGCCACCGCCGGGTCGATGTCCTCCTGCCCGACCGTTCCGGCCTCCAGGAGGCGACAGGCGCTCAGCACCTCGTCCAGGTCGTCGCCGTCGTCCACGGCCGCCACCAGCAGCACCGACCGGGTGACCGCCGGCAGTTCGGCCACGAGGCCGGAGAAGGTCCGCTCCAGCCGCTCGCTGAGCGGCACCGAGGTCGGTAGGAGCGCGACGTTGCCGGAGCGGGAAGCCGCCTCGCCCAGCTCCACCAGCCCCAGCGGATTGCCCTTCGCGACGTCGAGCACCCGTATGCGCAGGGTGGGCGTGAGCTGCGGCGCCACCCGGTCCAGCAGGGCACGCGAGTCGTCGTGGTCCAACGGCCGCAACCGCGTCTCCGGCAGGCCCGAGCGGGTCAGTCTCCGGTCGATGTCGCCGCCGTCGCGCGCGGTGAGCAGCATCGCGGCCCGCTCCGCGCCGAGCCGGCGGGCGACGAACGCCAGTGCCTCCCAGCTGCTCTCGTCCAGCCACTGCAGGTCCTCGACGGTGATCAACGTCGGGGCGTCGGCGGCGGCGACCGCGTCGAGCAGGATGGTCGCCGCGCGGAACGGCAACGTGCCCGGCGAGCCCAGGACCGCCAGGGCCACGTCGGCCAGGTCCGGCGCACCGCGCAGCACGCGATGCAGAGCCGCGTACGGAATGTGCACCTCTGCCTGGATACCGGCGGTGCCGAGCACCCTGATGCCCCGCCCGGCCGCGTCGCGGGCGGTGTGGTCCAGCAGCGCCGACTTGCCGATTCCGGCCTCGCCGCGCAGGACGAGCGCCCCGCCCTCACCGGCCGCCGCGCCGCCGACCAGGGCCGACAGTTCCTCAAGTTCCGATCGGCGCCCGAAGATCACCCAAGCATCCTACGTTCGACACCCACCCGAACTCCTGCTCAAACCCGACCCTGCTCCTGCACCATGCCGGACTTGTTCAAGGGCGGTGACCCGGTCTTTCGAGAATCAGCGTCACCACGTCGTCGGTCGAGCGGACGTCACCGAAGGTACGGTAAATCGTGTGGAGGGTCGCGTTGTGGTCCTCGTCGCGACGGGCCGCGTTCGCGTCCGCGACCATGATGACCCGGTAGCCGAGGGTGCTGGCATCACGCGCCGACGACTCGCAGCACACGTTGGTCACGGTCCCACTGATCAGCACCGTGTCGACGCCGCGGTCCGTGAGCAGCGCCGGTAGCGGGGAAAAGCCCGGGAAGAAGGCACTCGTTGCCGTTTTCTCGACCAGCAGGTCGGCGTCGTCGACCTCGAACTCATGCCACAACCGGGACCGCAGCGGCCCCTCGCCGCCGCTACGCGAGAACATCATGGCGACTTCCGGGCCGAAGAACTCCCGGCTGACCGGCGACGGCTCGACCGTGCCGGGCAGCACCCAGGCCACGGTGCCGCCCGCCAGCCGCAGGACGTCGGCGAGCCGCGCGATGTTCGGCACGATGCCGAAGGCGTACTCGCTCTCCCGCACGAAGAACGGCACCATGTCGACCACCACCAGCGCTGTGTGCTCGGGCACCAGCGTCGTGAAAGCGTGCCGACGCCCCCGGCGCGACTCCTGCCTGTCGTACTCCCGCTGCTCGATCTTCCACGCGTGCGTCCTGCGCTCCACCGCGTGAAGCTATCCCATGACCGAGCCAGGGGCACCACCTTGCGGACGCGCGGCCGATCCAGTCGTGGCGGCTGACCCGCACCCCCCACGGCAAGGCCGCGTACGGTTCATACGATCCTCGAGTGCGCATCGAGTTCACCCACAGCCGGAGTCCCGAGTACTTCCGGAGCCAGCTGACAGCGGCCGCGAGGCACCAGGTCCGGCAGATCCTTCTCGTTGCCGTCGCGGCGGCCGTGGTCGGATCACTGCTGGTGCTGTTCTCGCAGGCCGAGGGCGGAGCAGCCGTCATCGGCTTCGTGGCCCTGGTGCTGGCCATCGTCCTGCCGCTGAGGGCCTGGCGGACTTTCCAGGCGGCCGTCACCGTTCCGGCATCCTGGTCCGATCCCCGCACCTACCTGATCACGGACGAGGGCTTGGAGTCGAGCACCGAGGCGACGTCGTCGCGCTGGGGCTGGCAGGCCGTGTGCCGGGTGGAGGAACGGCCGGAGGCCTACCTGTTCTGGCGGGAGGGTCCGGTCGTGTTCGATCTGCCACGAGAACCTCTGACCGCTGATCAGGAGGCCGTGCTTCGTGCCTTCCTCTCTCGGCGGGGGTTGCTACCGCTGACCACCGGAGCGCAACGCTAGCCCTTCCGCCGACGTGCCGGACAGATCCCTCGGCATGAATCCGACAACCCATCAGATGAAGAAGTGTGCGCACGTCGTCGGCTGTCTCATATGGCTGGTGAGGGCCTAGACGGGATCGGATGACGACCGGTGCCGACACGGCACCCGCTCTCGGTCACCACGGACCGAATCGACCCGTGACCCTCGCCTCCTCCGTTCCGCACTCACGATCGGAGACGCAGATGACCGCCCGCGAGTACGCCGACCCCGACGAGTTCCTCGCCATGATCTCGGCCGCCATGGCGATCGTGACCGACCCGGAGCGGCGGTTCGACCTCGCCGGGCAGCGGGAAGCGGCCGAACTGCTGCGCCGTGCCGACCTGACCATGCCGTGGGTGACGGCCGAAATCCGGGACTCGGTGCTGAACATGCTGGGCGGGACGCTGGCCAACCTCTTCGAGTTGACGCACGACCGGCAGTTCATCGGGGAGGCTGTCGACGT
Organism: Micromonospora sp. NPDC004704; assembly: GCF_053601675.1. NCBI lineage: Bacteria > Bacillati > Actinomycetota > Actinomycetes > Micromonosporales > Micromonosporaceae > Micromonospora > Micromonospora sp. NPDC004704. The sequence goes on from NZ_JBSGCD010000004.1 coordinate 35,382, forward strand.
ACTGTCCCGTGCGGCGGCCGGCGGAGATCCGTACGCGTTGGCGAATCTGGGGGACGCCCTGCGTACCCGCTTCGAGCACCTGGGCGATCCCGCCGACCTGGAGCAGGCGGCATCGGTAACCCGGCGGGCACTGGCCGGCGAACTCCCGGCCGTCGAGCGGGCCGGGCTGCTGTCGAACCTCGGGGTCATCCTGCAGGTCCTGTTCGTGGTCGGTCAGCGCCGGGCGCACCTGGACGAGGCCATCGAGGCGGGGGAGGCGGCGCTGCGCGAGGCACCACGTGCGACAGAACGACCCGAGTGGCCGTCCAACCTTGCCAACACCTACAGCGTCGCGTACCTGGCCACGGGGGAGCGGTCCTACCTCGACCGGGCGATCGACACGATGGACCTGGTCGTCGGGCAGCCGGACGTCCTCGGCCGGCAGCCGACGGCACTGCGCGCCGCGTACCTGTCGAACCTCGGCGGTGCGCTGGGCCAACGTTTCGGTCACGTCGGGGACCGGGCCGACCTCGACCGTGCCGTACAGACCTTCCGGGACGCGGTCCGGGCAGCCGGCGGCTCGGCTGACCGGGCCGGCCACCACTCGAACCTGGGTCAGGCGCTCATCATGCGGTTCAACCACTTCGGCGACCTGGAGGACATCGACGAGGCGGTACGGGTCACCGAGGAGGCGGTGGCCGCGAGCCCACCCGGGCACGTCGGCCACGGGGTCCACCTCTCCGCGATGGCCACCGCACGGGTGACCCGGTTCCAGCGGACCGGCGCGCTGGTGGACCTCGACGCGGCGATCACCGCCGAGCTGGCCTCCGTGTCGACCACCGGTCCGGAACACCTCGACCGGCCGGGCTGGCTCAGCAACCTCGGCGCCTCCCTCACCCTGCGTTTCGAGCGCACCGGCGACCCCGTCGACATCGACGCCGCGATCACGTACTGCACGGAGGCGGTGACGACGGCCGGCCCCGCGCACCCGCTGCGCAGCCGGTACCTCAGCAACCTGGCGAACGCCCAGCGGCGCAAGGCGCTGCACTCCGGCCGGGCCGAGGACGCCAGCGCCGCGGTGGCGTCCGCGCGATCCGCGATCGACCCGCTGCCGGCCGATCCGGCGCGGGCCGCGGTGGCCCTGAAGAACCTCGGCGCGGCGCTCGCCGTCCGCTTCGGCATCACCGGCGACGAGTCGGACCGTCTGGAGGCGGCGTGGGCGCACCGTCGGGCCGCCGGCGTACGGGCCGCGCCGACCCCGGTACGGGCGACGAGCGCGATGGGCGCGGGTGAGATCTTCGCGGCAGCGGGCAACTGGCCGGCCGCGTTGGAATGCCTCGCGGAGGCGGTCTCCCTGGTGGTCCGGCTCGCCGGACAACGGATCGCGCGATCCAGCAGGCAGTCCCAACTCGCCCGGTTCAACGGAGCGGTACGCGACGCCGCAGCCGCCGCGATCGAGACCGGCGACCCGTACCGGGCGGTCGCCCTGTTGGAGCAGGGACGGGCGGTGCTGCTGGCCCAGTCCCTGCAGTCCCGGCAGGACCTGACCCGGGTCCGTACGCTCCGCCCGGACCTCGCCGACCGGTTCAGCCGGATCGGCGCGCTGCTCGACGCGGACAACACCGGACGGCTGATCCAGGACCCTCGGGGCGCGGATCCGGTCACCGACCTGCGCCACCGCCTCGCCGACGAGTGGGAGGAGACGGTCGCCCGGATCCGGGCCCTGCCCGGACTCGGCGGGTTCCTCCAGCCACCCGAGATCGGGGCCATCCTCCCCGCTCCCGGGCAGGGGACCATCGTCCTCGTCAACGTCTCCCGGTTCCGCAGCGACGCGCTGCTGCTCGACGCCGACGGAGTCGACCTGCTTCCGCTACCCACCCTCGGTGTCGACGCCGTACGGGAGCGGGCCGAGGCCCTGTCCGCCGCGACCGATCCGAGCACACACGACGGGTTGCTCACCGAGACCCTGGAATGGCTCTGGCAGCACCTCACCGGCCCGGTGATCGACCGGCTCGCCCTGCGGGCGGATCGTCCCGCACGTGTCTGGTGGGTGCCGACCGGCCCGCTGGTCGCCCTGCCGCTGCACGCCTCCGGATGTGCCGACCAGCCGGGGAGCAGCGTCCACGAGCAGGTGGTCAGCTCCTATCTGCCGACGGCGGCGGCGCTGCGTGCGTACCGGTCCGCCGAGTCCGTGACCCCGCCACGGGCCGTACGGGCGCCCGTTGTCGTCGCGGTCGCGGATTCGCCCCACGGCGCCTTCCTGTCCGCGCCCGCCGAGACGACCAAGGTGTGGGAGAGCTTCGCCGGCGCCGCACGGGTGCTCGTCGACGGTGAGGCGACCGTCGACGGCGTACTGGCCGCCCTCGCCGACAGCGAATGGGCCCACCTGATCTGCCACGGCTTCACCAACCCGGCCGATCCGTCGGAGAGCTACCTGGCCCTCACCGGCGGCGAACTCACGGTACGGCAGCTGATCGGCCTGAATCGACAGGACGCACACCTGGCCTACCTGTCGGCCTGCTCGACGGCGACGGCCGGCGACGTGCTGCCGGACGAGGTGATCCACCTGTCGTCCGCGTTCCACCTCGCCGGCTTCCGTCATGTGATCGGCACCCTGTGGCCGGTCACCGACCGGGTCGCGCTGACCATGGCTGACGTGATCTACACGTCGCTGCACGACACCCCACCCGCCGAAGCGGTCCACCGGGCGGTAACGGCGCTGTGCAGACGCTACGCCCGCCGGCCCCGGATGTGGGCCGCACACGTACACATCGGCCCCTGACGGACCACGGCGTCCGCCGCCCGCTTATGTGCCATCGCGGCTGTCGAACCAGTGGAACGGAAGGGACCATGCGGATCAGTGAGTTGGAACGGACCATGCCGATCAGCGGGACGGGGCCGACCATGCCGACAGCCGGACAGCAGCCAGTGGGTGGAAACTAGTGGGGGGCCAGGGGCCGTGGCCCGGTGACCACGGTGGCCGGATGGACAGGTTCGAGCCCGTTGACGCCGAAACCGTCGAAGACGCCCTGGACGTGCTGCGTGACCTGGTGCTGTGGGAGCTGACCCCGGAACGCTGGGCACGGCTCCAGGAGATCCTCGAACGGGTCGACGAGGCTCTCACCGCAGGTGACGGCGACAGTCTGCGTGAGGCGATCACGGATCTGGAGCTGAACGGGCCGGAGCGGATCATCTGGGTTGGTAGTGCCGCCGTCACCGGCATCCAACCTAAAACCCTGGAGCGACAGAACGAGCTGGTTCACCGGCTCGTCGACGAGCGCTCGCGCCAGCGCACCGGAGCGGAACCGACGAGGGATGACCGTGGCGACGAACCAGCCCGTTGAGCAGGAGTTCATCGCCCACCTGTTCGCACCGCTGACCGGACCGTACGCGGAGACGGCCCTGAGTCAGCTCCGCCGGCTGTGGAGCGACTGCCGGGACGACCTCGGCATGACCCGGGCCATCGCCGGAGTCTGGCTGAGCACCCGGTGGCCGGAGGACCCCCGGGCCGAGCCGGACGGCGCGCTCGCCGGACTGCAGGACCCGCTCTCCTTCCAGGCGCTCGTCCGCAAGGAACACGACGTACTCAGCGTGTCGCTGGCCATGGCGTCGCCGACGGCCCCGCCCCGGTCCCGCCGGGGTATCGGGTCCGCGGCACCGCCGACCTGGCCGGAGTTCGCCCGCTGGTGGCGGCTGCTGGCCGGACGGGACCTCGGTGCGCTGCTCGGGGTGGCGACCGTCTACCAGGCCAAGGCCGCCGACCCGGCGAAGGTCGACATCCGCGCCGCCCTGCCCAGTCAGGACGATGACGCCGCCGCCTGGTGGACGCAGTCCAGAACCGTGAACGACTTTGCGGTCTGGGAGGCGACCCCGCGTGGCGACCACCCGCACCGGCGACTCGTGGTGCTCGCCCGTCCGGACGAGGACGTCCGGCTCAGCCGGTTCACCTGGAACGAGGGGGAGACCTCGCTCCCGCCGCTGGCCCGTTACCTCATGCATGCCGCCAAGCTTCGCTACCACTCCCGGGTGTACGGCGACGGGCGGGAACTGCGCCGGCTGCGCGAGCGCGTGGGCGAGCGGCTGGACCGGCTGACCGAGTTGCTGCGGACCTCCTCCGGTGGTGCCGACCGGGCCACCGAGGCGAGCGCGCTCGCCGCCGACGAGGCCGAACTCATCGCGGTGCTGGAGCGGCTGCGCCGGATGAGGCGGAGTGTCGACATCGCACGCGCCGACATGGGCGCGCTGCTGACCGAGCGGATGCCCACCGACGCGGTGCTCGGTGACTGGCTGACCGAGCAGCTCCAGGACGACGCGGAGTACCTCGAAGCGACCCGTGAGCGGGCCGAGCGGCTCCGGGCCATCACCGGTACGGCGCCAGCGCCGCCCGTACCGTCGTGGGCACCGGTGCTCAACCCGCCGCTGCTCGATCCGCCGGCCTCCCGCAGCGAGCGCTACGACCACCGGATCGGCTTCGGTATCGACGTCATCAGCTACAGCAGCCGATCCGCGCAGCAGCAGGCGGTGGTGCAGACCCGGGTGGCGGCACTGGTCGAGCGGGTGGTCCAGCGGACCGGCCTGCGGCTGCACGACACCGACCGGCAGGATGCCGGGGACGGCATGCTGGTTGTCCTTCCGGCCGGGTTGGAGGTGCACCGGATCCTGCCCGAGTTGCTGCACGGTTGGCGTGCCGAACTCGTACGGGACAACGCGGCGCATCCCGAGGCCCGGATCCGGATGCGGCTCTCGGTCGCCGCCGGTCCGATCGCCGCGAGCGCGATCGGGTTCAGCGGCGGCACCGTCATCGAGGTCGGGCGCCTGCTCGACAGCGCACCACTGCGCGCACTGGCGGTCCACCATCCCGAGGCGGACGTCGTCGCCGCGATCTCGGACCGGCTCCACCTCGACGTCGTCCGCGAGGGGCATCCCGGGCTGACCGCCGACGAGTTCCAGCCGTGCCAGGTCCGGAACAAGACCTTCGAGGGCAGTGCCTGGCTGTGGACCGGTGCGGCCGTACCGCCCGCTCCCACGCAGGACCCCGACCCGGCCGTTGCCCCGGCGGGTCGCACCGAGCGGAACGTTTTTGTCATCCACGGTCGGGACGGGCAGGCTGCCCGGACGGTGTACGAGTTGCTCCGGGAGCTCGACCTGCGCCCGTACGACTGGAATGAGATCGTCGCCCGGACCGGGGAGCCGGTCCCGTTCCTCGGCGAGGTGTTCGAGCAGGCGTTCGCGGACAATCAGGCGGCCGTCGTGATCCTCACCCCGGACGACGGTGCCGTGCTCCATCCCGACCTGCAGCATCCGGACGACCACCGGCACGAGCGGATGGCCATGGGGCAGAGCCGCCCGAACGTGTTGTTCGAGGCCGGGATGGCGCTCGCACTGCGGCGCGACCGGACGCTCGTGGTCGAGATCGGAAACCTGCGACCGTTTGCCCACCTGGGCGGCCGCGATGTCGTCCGGTTCACCAGCGATCCGGAGCAGCACCTGGTGAACATCCACAAGATCGCCCAACGGTTGCGCAACGCCGGGTGCGCGGTCGACACCGACGGTACGCGCTGGCTGGACACCTCGCGCTTCCGTGACCTGGACGCGTACACCAGGAGTTTCGACCCGGACGAACCCGTCGGCCCGGGGCGCTGATGGCCGCCGCACCACCACGGCGGCGTCTATCCGGTTGTCAGATGTGGACCGTTCGGCACTGCCGGTTGGGGGATCGGCGGGTTGGCGTCCGTCGTGGCTTGGACGAACTCCTGGATCCGGGTGGTCGTGTTCGCCTCCAGCCAGATCGGTCCTCGTTCGATCGGCCGGGCGTCGTGGATCGGTACGTAGACGATGTCGGGGCGAGGGTAGTAGCGCTCGGTCTGCTCGCCCACCGGCAGCACGCCCCGGCCCATGGCGACGAGTGACAGCATCTCGGAGAAGGTGTTGCCGTGCGGGCCCTTCAGGGTGGGGCGGCCATCCGGTGTGTGCTCGGGTGTCCGGTCCCGCTTGAACGCCGCCGACGTAATCGCCGGGTACTGGACCACCGGATGGTCGGCGAGCACCTCCAGCGAGACCGATTCGGCATCCGCCAGCGGGTGGGTCGCGGCGACGGCCAGGACGCGCCGTTCCACCATGAGCGCGGGCCCGCGAGCCATACCGTCGAACGGGTACGAGGCGACGAGGATGTCGATCGAGCCGTCCAACAGGCTGGCCCGTGAGCTGGACAGCTGCACCTCGCGTACGTCCACGTCGCAGTCGGGGTGCCGGGCGGTGAACAACTTGACCGCCTTGAGCAGCACCGGTGCGAGGTACTCACCGAGGAACGCCACCCGGAGCTGGCCGGTCACGCCACGGCCCGCCTCTACGGCTCGGCGCAGCGCCGTGTCCATCTGCTCGACCAGCGGGGCCAGATCGTCGGCCAACTGCCGGCCGATGGGCGTGATGCGGACGACCCGACTGGTGCGCTCGAACAGCGGCGCCCCGATCCGCCGTTCCAGCTTCCTGATGACGTGGCTGATCCGGCCGGTGGTCACTCGCAGGCGTTCGGCGGTACGACCGAAGTGCAGCTCCTCGGCGAGCGTCAGGAAGGTCTCGATCTCGTGGCGCTCCAGCATCCCGCCGCTCTTTCGTTGAATCCGGTTCAACGATCGTAATCCGATCATGGCTTGGTCGGCGTCGCCGTCTCGCGAATCGTTAGGGGCGTCACCGGGGCCACCGGACAGGCAGGCAGCGATGGCGCGCCCGCACCGGGGCTCCCCACAGATCGAGAAGGAAAGATCATGAAGGCGACAAGCATCAACGATTTCCTGGCCGGACTCGACGCACCGTTGAGAGAGACGGCCGAGGCGGTCCGCCCGGTCATCGACGGGACGCTGACCGACGCGACCGGGGTGATGTGGCACGGCCACCCGGTGTGGGGCCTCGGCGAGGCCCCGGGACAACGGCCGATCTGCCTGCTCAAGGCCTACACCTCGTACGTCACCTTCGGGCTGTGGCGCGGCCAGGAGGTCACGGATCTCTCCGGCCGTCTGATCCCGGGGGCCCGGCAGATGGCCTCGGTACGGCTGTCCACCACCGGGGACGTCGACGAGCCGCTCTTCGTCGACTGGCTGCGCCAGGCGCGGGCCCTGGAGGGAAAGTGAGCACCGTGCGGGTCAGGGAACTCGACCATCTGGTCCTCAACGTCGAGGACGTCGAGCGATCACTCGCCTTCTACTGCGCGACGCTCGGCCTCGAACCCATGCGCGTCGACGAGTGGCGGGCCGGGCGGGTCGGCTTCCCCTCCGTCCGGATCAGCCCGGACACCATCATCGATCTGGTCCACCGCCGCCGGGGCGAGTCGAACGTCGACCACATCTGCCTGGTGGTCGACCCGCTGGACTGGCACGACGTCATCGCGTCCGGTGTGTTCACCGTCCTCGAAGGACCGGTGGGCCGCTACGGCGCCCGGGGCGAGGGCCTCTCCCTCTACGTCCAGGACCCGGACCGCAACACCGTCGAACTCCGCTGGTATCCGGCGGACGCGGAACCGACGACAGTCCCGAACCCGTAACGACAGCTTTGGAAAATCAGGTCTCCCTCACCACCACCACCACCACCGCCGTCGGCGCGTCTGCCGAACCCGCCGCCGGCACACGTATAAGGCCGCCCCGCCTCACCCCTGTCCTGCTCGCGGCGGGTGTGCTCGCCGGGCCGCTGTTCCTGGCCACGACCCTTCTCCAACTCGCCCTGAAGGCCGACAGCGGGCCATCGCTTGACGCGACACGTATGTCGTGTAATCTAAATGCTGTGACCGGGGAACATCGAACGACGGGAGGTCGACCGTGCGCTCCGCCGAGGAACTCAGGTATCTGATCCTGGCCGCTCAACGCGAAGGTAATCGTCTGCTCGGACAGGCGCTGCGGCCACTCGGCCTCACTCCGTCCCAGGCCGAGGTTATCCGGATCCTCGAAGACCGCGGTCCGCTCACTCTCAACGGCCTCGGTGAGCTGCTCGTCTGCGAGAGCGGCAACAGCCCGAGCCGGCTCGTCGACCGGCTGGTCGCCGTTGGCCTGGTCGACCGCAAGGTGGCGATGCACGACCGCCGCCATGTCGAGGTGTCCATCACCGAGGAGGGCGCCCGCCTGTGCCGGCGGGTCGCGGAAATCGAGGATGACCTTTACCGGTCGATCGACGCGGCGGCCGAGAAACGCGACCTCGGCCAGATTCGCGGCTTCCTGTGGGACTTCGTCCGCGACCTGCCCGCCGGCCAGGCCGTCGCCCGGCGCGCGGAAGCCGACCGACAAGAGACGGATGTACGGGACCCAGCATGATTTCCCGCTGATGCCGTTTGGCGAACTCGACTCAACTGAACCGTAGAACTGAAGGAGCAGGAAATGACCTTTCACATCTCGCTGGACATCGGCCGCCCCCTTCCGGAGGTGTTCGCGTTTCTCGCCGACTTCCGAAACATGCCCCGCTGGTACGAGGCGGTGGAGCAGGTCACCGCCTCGGCCGACGGCTCCCGCTTCCACCTCGTACGGTCGTTGCCCGGTGGGCGCGCCCACAACGACGTCGAGATGACCTCCTACCGGCAGGACGAGGAGGTCACGTTCGCCGCGATCAACGGTCCGACGCCGTTCCGATACAGGTACCGGTTCGAGTCGCTGCCGGCCGGAACGAGACTGATCCTTGACGGCAGCATCAGCGGACAGGGGCTGCCCGGGCCCGCCGCTCACCTCGGAGGTCTCGCGGAACGGCTGTTCAGCGTGGGTATGAAGAAGAACATGCAGGAGTTGCGACGCATCCTCGAGGCGGCGCCGGGCGCGACCGGCGGCCGTACCGCAGGGATCTAGTGGGTTGGACCGGGTTTTTTTTGGGCAAAGTACATGTCGTGTAATTTAATGTTTCGACACACAACTCGAAGGAGACTCCAACATGGCCCGTGCTTCATTTCCGGCTGCCGTCGCGGTCGCCGCATCGGCGGTCGTGCTGCTGACCGCCTGCGGCGGAGCCGGCGCGGACGGGGTGGAAAAGGCGGATCCGTCGGCCAGTGCGACGCCCGGGGGCACTGTGTCGCCGAGCGTCACCGCGACCCCGGCTACGGCGACCGACTCGGCCCAACGGCCGGTGATCACGCTTCCCGCCGGGACGGAGAACGTCTTCGAGGGGCAGCACACCGGTGATCCGAAGAAGGACGCCGTGTTGGCCGACAACGCGGAGTGGGTCAGCTCGATGGACGAGGCGATTCTCAAGGGATCACAGACTCCGGCCATCGGCTTCTACAGCACGGACAGGGCCCTGGAAGGCTCCGTCACCTTCGTCCAGGGATACCTGGACAAGGGTCACACCTGGGTCGGCGTCACCCGTTTCTTCGACCGCAGGGTCAGCTTCAACAAGGACGGATCCGCCGGACTCATCTACTGCTCCGACGAAACCAAGTCGTACATCAAGGACCGAAAGACGGGGAAGGTCGACTATTCGAACCCCGACGATCCGGGGGACGACTACGTGCTCTACAACACGAGGTTGGTGCAGAACGCGCAAGGCGTCTGGCAGACCACCAGCGTGATCTCGGATCGAGGAGCCGAGCAGTGCCAGCCGTAGACGCCGCCGAGGGCACCCTTCGCCCGTCGACCGTCCGAGGTCGCCGAGCGGGTCGATAATGGATCTCGTCCGGACGCGTACGGGGGCACAATGATCGCCGTGCTTGCCGCCACCCGTACCCTGCTGAAATCGCTCGATCCGCTGCCGTACGACAGGCGGATGAACCGCCTCGCGGAATGGGCGCGTACCGCCCCCGACCGCGCCCGGGTCTGCGCCGACCTGCGCGAGCAAGGGTCCTACGAACGGCATCTCGCCCTGGTCGCCGCGATGGTGACCCGGGACGGCGACGGCATCGCCGCTGCGGTGCGTGACCCTGATCCGTCGCTCAGGAGCGCGGCGCTCATCGCGGCGGTGCGGGCCGGGATCCCGGTCGGCAGTCACGTGGACCGGCCGGCGGTGGAGCGGCGCCGCGTCTATCGGGCCCTGCGCCGCAGGCGGGCGCCGGCCGTCGCCGACGCGCTGATCGGCGAGATCCGCGCCCAGGTCGGCGACGAGGAGGCCGCCGCGCTGCTGCCGGCCTGCGGCGCCGATACGGTACGGGCGCTCCTGCCCGACCTGGAGCACGCACTCAACCTCGAGCGGCTGGTCCGGTGGCACCCGGACCCGCTGCTGGACCGGGTGCGCGAGCGGCTGGCTGCGGCCACGCCCGAGTTGCGCGGAAGGGTCTGGGCGACTGCCGCCGGTGCGGTGCTGCGGTGTGATCCCGCGCAGGTGCTCGACCTCCTCGAACGGTACGCACCCGAGGAGTCGATGCCCGGCCCGCTCACCGCGTACGGAATGCTCGCCGCACATGACGCGGGTCGCGTCGTACGCCTGCTCACCACGCCGGGCCGCGCGGCCTGGCTGCGGCGGACCGTGCTGCCACCGGCCCTGCTGCGTCGCCTCGCGACACTGCCGACCGAGGAGTTGGCGCCGCTCGCCGGCCGGCTCCGTGAGAACAGCCGGGCACTGGCCGCGCTCCTGGACACCGTCGCGCCGAGCCGCCGTGCCGAGCTGTACGACCTGGCCGTGGCCGACGCCGACACGGCCGCGCTGATACCGGCTGCCGAGATCATGGAGGTACTGCCGGTCGCGATCCGGATCCGCGAGGCGACCCGGGTCCTGGCCCTGGCGAAGACCCGGGAGTGGGAGGCCGAGGTGCGCACCTGGAGTGCGTACCTCGCCTGGCCGGAGGCGTCCGAGGCGCTGAACGTCGCGCTCCGCTCGGGTGAGGCCGACGAGCGGGCGCACGGCTACGTGCTGCTCGCGGAGGCCGCCCGCCGCTCCCGCGACCCGCAGGCGGTGGCCGAGGTGATCCGCCGGCTCGGCCGGCTGCGCAACGAACAGGATCCGGTTCGCGCCGCCGCGCTCACCGCGTTGGCGAAGGTGGCACCGCTGCTCACCTCGGACACGGCGGCCGGGCTCACCGCGCTGACCACCGACGCGGTCGACGCCCGTGACGCCTCCGTCGCCACCACGACAGCGCTGAGCACGCTCGCCGCCGACGTCCTGCAGCACCACGTCGCCGTACCGGAGCTGCGCGAGTGGTCGCTGCTCACGATCGACCTGGTGAGCACCGGCGCGAGTGCCCCGGTCCTGCGCCGGTTCGACACGGTCCTGCGCCGTGGGCAGGAGGCGATGGTCTTCGAGCGGCTGCGTGGCTGGGTCGAGGCCGGCATCGCCCGCGGCCGGTACGGTCCCCTCTTCGCGCTCACCCACGCGCTCGGGAAACGGGCCTGGCAGCTGCCGCAGTTGCAGGAACTGCTACGTCGGGCGATCGGCCCGCGCACCCTGCCCTCGGTGGCCCGGACGGCGATCGAGCTGTGGCTCGACGATCCCCGTACGCGCTCCGAGCGGGTCGCCGAGGTGGTCAGGACCGAGGCGACGGCGGTGACGATCCACCAGGTGTGGGGGACGATCTGCACCTCCCGTACCGACCTGCTCGACCGGGCGCTGGACCGTCTCCCGCGCGGCCGGTTCGTGGAACAGGGAAAGCGATGGGTGCCCGCCTGGGCGCATCACGTCGAGCGCTGGCTGCCCCGTCAGCAGGCCCGGTTCGTGGACCTGCAGGGGCTGATCATCGCCGACGCCGGGCAGGGGGTTTGGCAGCGCGTGGCGGCGATCCGGGCTGCCGGCCATGTCCCCGGGGCAGGCCGCGAACTGGTGCTGCGCCACGTCGACGCCCCGGAGGTGGCGATCGCTGAGGCGGCGCTGGGCGCGCTGGTCTGGACCGACCGTCCGGACGAGGCACTGCCGGTGCTGCTCCGGTACGCCGACGGTGACCGGGCGCGGGTCGCGCTGTACGCGGCAGGAAGGGCTGCCCGGCACGTCCCGCCGTCCCGGCTGGCCGATCTGCTCGGCGGGGTGGTGACCGGTCCCGCGAAGGTCACGAGCCGGAAGGAGGCGGCCCGGCTGCTGGCACGCTACGGGCCATCGCAGGCGATGGCGACGCTGCTCGACGCGTACACGCATCCGGACGCGCACCGCGACGTGCGCGCGGCGATCGTCTCCGCCGCGCGGCAGCGGCTGCAGACCGAGGCGAGCTGGACCATCGTGCGGACGGCGGTCGACGGCAGCCGGGAGGAGCGGCGCGCGGTGCTGGGCGTGTACCCGTCCACGATCCCGGAACGGCATCGCCCGCGCTACGGCGCGCTCATCGTGGCGGCCTGCCGCGCCGACGACCGGGAGGTCCGACGTACGGCCTTCGGTCAGCTCGGGGAATGGTCGCCGTGGCTCACCGGGATCACCGACCTGGTCGTGGACCGGCTCACCGACCTCGGCGAAACGATGGTGCACCTCCAGGTCGCCAACCTGCTGAGGGCCGGCGGCGACCCGGTACTCGGCGCCGCGCTGGCCCGGCTCGTGGACCGCGACGCCAACGACGATCATCCTGGCGACCCGGCCACGGACCGCCCGGCCCGACGCCGCATCGAACTCCTCGCACGCGGCGCGGTGGTCCGGTCCGGGAACCGGCCGGCCAACGCCGACCGTGCCGCGCTGGTCGAATCGGCGCGGTGGCTCGCCGGCCAGCCCGCCTTCGCCGGTACGGCCACGGGCCTGCTGGTCGACCTGGGCCGGCTGGACAACCTGGACGAGATCGCCGGACTGTGTACGGGTCGGCCCGTTCTCGCGACCCGCACCGCCGAACACGTCGGCGCCCGGCTACGGGGCCTGCGTGAGTGGCCCGACCCGGCGACCCTTGCCGAGACCGTCACGCGACTGGCGGAACGTGGCGACCTCGCCGGCGGGCTGTTCGCGGTGGCACTGGTCCGGCACGGGGCCGGCTTCGGTTGGAAGGCGCCGTGGCGGGATCTGCTGATCGGGCTGCGCCGGCACCCCGACGCCGACGTACGCGAGGAGGCGTACGCCCTCGACATGAGCTGACCCTCCGTGATCAGGAGGCAGCCCGAGTAAGCCCGGTCACCGCGGCATTCACTGGTTGCTCCGAGCGCTGGACCGGCCGGTAACGTGTCAGGCCAGCGCTGAGGCAGTGGAAGAGAATGTGGGTTCGGTGGAGCGCCGTGCACGGTTCGTGATGGCCGGGTTGCTGACTTCTGTGCTGTGGATCGTAGTGGCCGCTACGTTCGCCACGCTGACAAGTTTTTACCCCGGAACGGGTGTGGCTCGCGGTAACAGTGCCGAGAAGTCGACGGTTGTCGACGTCAGGGAGTGTGAGCGGCTCGGGCCGCTCAGCACCTACGGCTACGGATACTGGTACGAATGTCGGATCAGTGTGACGGTTGCTGGCCGCCGAACCGTTGATGGGACCGTCGGCCGATCCATTGTGCGCCCCTCGGATATCGGCAAGAAGGTCGAACTCCGGGAAGTCTGTTCGGGTTCCGGTGGGTCCGACTGCAGGTACGGTCGGCCGACGAATCGGCTGTGGACCTTTCTTGTTCTGGCGCTCGGGGTAGTCAACCGTGGCGTGTCGATCGCCTTCCTCGCGTTGATTCTGTACTACCTGTTGAACGCCGTACTGGGACGGCGACGCTACCTCTCGGTGGTGGGCAAGATGCGAAGTCGGTCGCGGAGAAAGAAGATGGAACCGGTTGACCGCTGGTTTGACGAGAGGGAGCGCCGACGTGGCCAGTGAAATCGACGTCCTCTTCGCGATGGGGATCGGGTCGGGAGATTGAGGTTGCCACTCATTCAGTACTGGGTGCCTGTCGTGTTGAGTCGCGCCTACAACCGCATCACGGGGCGCAGCGAGGGTGACATCACGGCAAGTACCGCGAAGGTCGCGAACCGGGAGGAGGTGGACGTCGGTGAACTCGGGGACGTACAGGGCCTGGTCATGATGACGTGGGTGGCACTGCCGTTCGTGTGTCTGGCGCTCCTGCTTCTGTCCGGGTTCGTACTGCCGGAGCTTCCCGGAGGCGACGGAGTCCTGCTCTCGGTGGTACTGACGATTCTGCTGCTGGCATTCGATGTGTCGGTCTGGAACCTCGTTCTGCTCAAGGCCCGCTTCCGCGCCATCGACCGACAGTTGGCCAAGGGCGGGGACGGTCCCGGTCGGGCGGCCCCGAAGCAACGGGACTTCTGGATCGCGGTGGTCGTCGGCGTACTGATGACGGCTTTTTTCCAGATTGGCGGGGCCCACTCGTAGGCCGACGCCGGGCTATCCGTCCGGTGCCAGGTAGTCGTGCACCGGCCGTACCGGGCCGAGGCTCAGGTCGGTGACGATGTGGGTGGCCGAGACGATCTCGCGTACGGGCAGGTCCGCCAACGGGGCGAGGACGTGCTCGAACAGTTGCAACCGGGCCGGGCCGGTCCACGCCTCGATGACCGTGACGTCCTCGATCTGGGTACGGGTCAGCTCGCACACCCGCTTGGTGGCGTCGTAGCCGACCACGTACTTCACCGCGTAGGTGGGCACGGTGACGCTGGCTCGGGCCTCGTCGGGATCCAACGCGTGGTGCTTGTACCCCATGGTGGCGGTCGCCACCCGCAACGAGCCGTAGTCGAGGGTGCCGACCAGGGCCGCCTGGTCCACGTAGAGCCGGGGTGTGCCGAGGACCTTGGGATAGGCGTTGATCTCCCGGCCGATGGCGATCGCCGGGAAGTTGTCGACGTACATGGCGGTCAGGTACTCGCCCCGCTCACCGTCGAAGCTGACCGCCACCGCCTGGCCCGCCTCGACGTACGGCCCGTACGCCGTCACGTCGCCCATGTTCATCAGCTCGAACCGGACGATCGGGTCCTCGACCACCAGCGGTTCCGGAGTGACCGCGCGGGCCGCTTCGAAGTCCGTGCGGTAGTAGATGTTGAGGTACTCGCGGTTGGTGAACCGGGGGATCGCGGGGGCGTAGGCGGGCGCGGTGAGCGGGGTGGTGTAACGCTGTCGGACCTCGTCGGCGCGCATCGTCACCCGTTCCGGCTCGGGCCCGGCACGGACCGGGTCCGGCCGACCCGCAGCGGCAGTGTGGTCGGGCTCCGGTGACCCCGGGTCGCGCTCATCCGGGGCCGCCCCGCCAGTTGCAGGTCGGGAAAGCGGGTGAAGACCTCACCGACCATGATCTCCGCCTGCAACCGGGCCAGGCCCGCCCCGATGCAGTGGTGCGCGCCGCCGGAGAAGGTGACGTGCTCGCGGCTGTTCTGCCGGGTCACGTCGTACCGGTGCGGGTCGGTGAAGACACCGGGGTCGCGGTTGGCTCCCGCGATGAAGTGGATCAGGATCGAGCCGGCCGGGATGTCGTGCCCACGTACGGTCGCGTCCTCGGCGGCCAGCCGTACGATCAGCCGACCGGAGGGGTCGTACCGCAGTGACTCCTCGACCACGTTCGGCGCGATGTCGGGGTCGGCCAGCAGCAGTTCCTTCTGCTCCGGATGTTCGAGCAGCAGGCGTACGCAGTTGTTCAGCAGGCAGGCCGCGGTCGGCTGTCCCGCGATGAAGACCAGGCCGAGCAGGGCGACGGCCTCCTCGTCGTCTGCGTCCCGGACCACGGCGCTGACCAGGTCGTCGCCCGGCGCCCGTCGACGTTGTGCGACGAGCGTGGCGAAGAACGCCGTCATCTCGACCAGCGCGGTGTGCACCGCACGGCGTTCGGTCATCGTGTGCGGACCGTCGACCGCGTTGACGAGCACACCCGCCCACCAGATCAGCCGGTCCCGGTCGTCGGTGGAGAGGTCCATCATGTCCCGGAGGATCTCGAACGGGACGTACTTCGACACCTGGCTGACCAGGTCGAACTCGCCTCGGTCCGCGACGCCGTCGAGCAGCCGCCCGATGATCGCGCGGATTCGGGGCGCCCTCGCGTTCAGCGCCCGGGGGGTGAACCAGGGGGAGACGAGGTGGCGCAGTCGGGTGTGGTCCGGCGGGTCGAGGGAGAGCAGGGACCGCTCGATCGGATGCACCAGTCGGGTCTGGTCGTCGCGTCCCACGGTCCAGTCGGGCCGGCCGGGTGCCGGCGGCAGCGCCCCGAACCGCGCGTCCGTGGTCACCGATCGGCAGAGCGGCTGGGAGACGGTGCAGAGCACCCCGAGCCGGCTGCGGTACACCTCGCCCTGCTCGCGGATCCGCTCGTAGATCGGGAAGGGATCGCCGGGCTGCCGTACCCGCAGCAGGTTCGCCGCGTGGTCGCCGCGCATCGCGAGGTACTCGGTCCGCCGCTGGTACCGGCCGAAGTTGAGCGCGGCCCGGGTCGCGTACGTGATCGCCATGATGCTTCCCCTCAGTTGACCTTGCGATGCCGGCCAGCCCACAGCCGGTCCCGCAGGGCTCGCCGGAGGATCTTGCCGCTGGGCGTCCTGGGTACGGTGTCGACGAACTCGACACTGGTCGGGATCTTGAACTGGGCCAGTCGCTCGCGGAGGAACGCGGTCAGCTCGGGAGCGGTGAGACCCTGTCCCGCTCGCAGCACGACGAACGCGCAGATCCGTTCGCCCCAGGTCGGGTCGGGAGCGCCGACCACGGCTGCCTCGACGACCGCGGGATGACCGCTGATCGCGTTCTCCACCTCGGCCGGGTAGACGTTCTCGCCGCCCACGATGATCGTGTCGTTGATCCGGTCGCGGATGAAGAGGTAACCCTCGTCGTCCAGGTAACCGGCGTCACCGGTGTGTATCCACCCGTCGACCAGCGTCGCGGCGGTCTTCTCCGGCTGGTTCCAGTACTCCACCATCCGCGCCGGGGTACGGAGCAGGACCTGCCCGATCGCCCCGGTCGGCAGGTCCGCGCCGTCGCCGTCGACCACCCGCAGCCCGACACCCGGGTACGGACGCCCGGCGGCGGCCAGCCGGGTACCGTCCAGGCGGTGTTCTGCCGGGGGCAGGCAGACCGCCGTGTTCCCGGTCTCGGTGAGCCCGTAGATCTGCACCATCTCGCAGTTGAACATGTCCAGGCAGCGCCGCAGCAGGGCCTCGCTGATCGGTGAGCCGCCGTAGACCACCTTGCGTACGGAGCCGAAGTCGGCCGGGGTGACCCCGGGCTCGTCCACCGCCAGCCGGAGCATCGCCGGCACCAGACAGGTCGTGGTGATGCCCAGCTCGCGGATCAGTTCGACCGCGCGTTCGCTGTCGAACACGGGCAGCACCACGTTGGTGATCCCGGCGTTCAGCCCCTGGGTCAGCCACCAGATCCCGCCGATGTGGAACCCGGGCAGGGCAACCAGGCTACGGTCGTCCACCCGCCAGTCGATCCAGTCCAGCCCGTGCTCGGCGAGCAGCCCGGTGATCGCGAAGAACGTACGTTGGGCGAGGACCACGCCCTTCGGCGCGCCGGTCGTACCGCTGGTGTAGACCTGTAGCACCGGGGTGTCCCGGTCCGCCGCGACCGGGCCGGGGTCCGGGGCCGGGTGGTCGGTGTCCCGCCACCGCGCGTACTCGGTCTCGACCAGTGGCACCGTCGCGCGCAACCGGGGCAGTCCCGCCGCGATCCCGGCCACCACCCCGGTCAGCCTCGGCTCGACGAAGACCAGCTCGCTGCCGGAGTCGCGCAGCACGTGGTCGACCTCCGGTCCGGTCAGGCGCCAGTCGATCGGCACCAGCACCGCGCCGAGCCGGGCACACCCGAGCAGCAGTTCGTAGTACAGCTCGGAGTCCCGGCCGAAGTGCGCCACCCGGGAGCCGGGGCCGATCCCCGCAGCGGCCAGCGCGGTTGCGGTGCGTCCGCCCCGCCGGTGCAGCTCGCCGTAGCTGAGCACGGTCGTGCCGGCGACCACCGCCGGGTGGTCGGGCCGGTCCGCGGCGTGCCGCCCGACGCTGTCCTGCAACGTCTGTCCCGTACGGGACGTGAGGGTAGTGGTCACGCGATACCTTTCCGGACGGTCAGTGCCAGGTGTACGAGTCCAGCCAGTGCCGCTGACCCGGGGCGGACGGTGGAGCGGGGCGGTCGGGTCGTGTTCGCGCCGAGGCTTCGAGGAGCACGTGTGCGCTGGTGCCGGTGAACCCGTACGCGTTGACCCCGGCGAGCCTGCGCCCCGCCCCCGGCCAGGACGTGCTGGTGGTCGGCACGCTGACCGCCAGCCGTGACCACGGGATCCGCGGCGACGGGTCGACGAAGTCCGGCTGGCCGGGCACGGTGTCGTGGTGCAGGGCGAGGATGGCCCGCAGCAGCCCGGTGCCGCCGGCAGCCGTTTCCAGGTAGCCGATGTTGGCCTTCCCGGACCCGACCAGCAGGGGCGGGGCGTCCGATCGTTGCCGGCCGTAGGCGGTGGCCAGCGCGTCCAGCTCGACGGCGTCGGCGATCGGGTCGGAACTCCCGTGCGCCTCGACGTAACCGACCTCGGCCGGCGCCACCCCGGCCCCGCCGAGGCAGTCCCGGATCGCGCAATGCTGACCGGTCGCGGACGAGCCGACCAGCATCGCCCGCCCGCCATGCTGACCCAGCGCGCTGCCCCGGACCAGCGCGTACGGCGCCAGATTCCCGGCGTGCGCGTCCCGCTCCCGGACCAGGACCAGGACCACGCCGCCCTCGCCCCGGACATAGCCGTCGGCGCGGGAGGTGAAGGGACGGCAGTGACCGGTGGCCGACAGCATCCCCGCCCGGGCCGAGACCGCGGTGGTGAACGGGGAGAGCACCAGGTGGGCGGCGCCGACGACCGCCACGTCGCACTCGTCGCGCCGCAGCGAGACCCCGGCCAGGTGCAGGGCGGCCAGCGCGGACGAGCAGGCGGTGTCGACGGTGAGCGCCGGACCGTTCACTCCGAGGGCGAGCGCGATCCGTCCGGCCGCCGCGCTCGGGGCGACACCGGAACTCATCCAGCCGGAGAGTTCGCCGTCGGGTACGCCGTTGCGGACCCCGGCCACGCCGTACTCGGACGGGCTGACCGCGATGAACACCCCGACCCGGCGGGTACGCAGGTCACCGAGCCCGGCGTCGGCGACGGCGCGCCCGGTCTCGGTCAGCAGCAGCCGGTGCTGCGGGTCCAGGTAGCGCGCCTCCTGCTCGGGCACGCCGGAGCCGGCGGCGTCGAACAGGTCGATGCTGTCCAGGTAGGCGCCGCTGCGCAGCAGGTCGGCGTGGGGCGCGACATCGGCGGCGGTCAGGTTCCACCGGGGCCGGCCGAGGCTGTCCACCGGCACCCCGACCGACTCCGTGGCCACCGCCCGACCCTCGCGCACCACCGCCCAGAACCCGTCCGGGTCGGTGATCCCGCCGGGCAGCCGGCAACTCGCCCCGACCACCGCGAGGCCCTCGGTCTCGGCCTGCCGCTGCCGCGCCAGGAGCAGGATCAACTGGCTCCTGGTGAGCGCCTCCAGCGACTCGATGTACGCCTTCACGCGCCCAGTTCCTTCAGCGCGGCAAGCTGCGCGTCGGCGTCGTCGAGGTTCGTATCGGATGGGACACCGGCCGTGGCGTCGATGGTCGGGTCGTCGGCGACGGTCCCGGCGAGGAACACGGCGAGCAGGTCGGCCGCCGGGTGGTCCAGGGTCACCGACACCGGCAGCGGGATGCGCAGCGCCGACTCCAGTTTGTTCTTCACCTCGACCGCGGCCAGCGAGTCCAGGCCCAGGTTGGTGAAGCGGGTGTCGAGCGGGATCTCGTCGCTGGTGTCGTAGTGCAGGACCTCGGCGACCGTGTCCCGGACCAACTCGACCAGGAGCGCGGTACGTTCGGCGGCGGGCAGGACCCGCAGCGCCTCGGTGTCGACCGTGCGTACGGTGTGCGCCGCCCGCCGGGCGACCAGTTCGTAGAGCGCGTTGGGCAGCGGCCTGGTGGCGGCGAACGTCGTCCAGTCCGACTCGCCGACGATCACCTGCGCCGGCGTCGGCCCGGTCAGCAGGGTGGCGAGCGCACGGTGGCCGTCGGCGGGCTGGATGAAGCCGATGCCCTGCTGGGTGAAGGAGGCGCGCCGCTGCTCGCTCAGCCCGGCGGCCATGCCGATGTCCGTCCACGGTCCCCAGTCGACGGCGACGCCGGGCAGTCCCTGCGCGACCCGCGAGTGCATGAGCGCGTCCAGGAAGGCGTTCCCGGCGGCGTAGTTCGCCTGTCCGGCCTGCCCGAAGACGCTCGAACTGGACGAGTACCCGACGAAGAAACGCAGCCCCGGCAGTTTCGCGGTGGCCTGGTGCAGCAGCCAGCTTCCGTACACCTTGGCCTGGAAGACCGTCTCGAAGTCCTCCCAGCGCAGGGCGGTGACCGGCCGGTCGGCGAGCACACCGGCGGCGTGCACCAGGCCGCCGAGCGGGGGGCCGTCCTCGGGCAGCGCCTTGAACAGGGTCTCGACGTCGTCGGGCCGGGCGATGTCGGCGGCGTAGGCCCGGACCGACACCTGTGGCCCCAGGTCCGTGCGGATCCCGGCCAACACGGCCGGGTCCGGCACGCGCCGGCCGACCAGGGCCAGGTGCCGGGCGCCCAGCTCGACCAGGGTACGGGCGGCAGCCAGGCCCAGGCCGCCCATCCCGCCGGTGACCAGGTACGTGTGGTCCGGGTCCACGACCGGCGCATCGACCTGCCGTGCATCGGGCTCGTGCGCCTCGATCCGGCGGGTGTACCGCCGCCCGTCCCGGTACGCGACCTGCAACTCCTCCGGCTCGCCGGCCCGGCTCTCGGCGAGCAGCACCTCCGGAGCGGGTGCCGTTCCGGGTGGCAGGTCGAGCAGGGTGACCCGGTAGTTCGGGTACTCGTTGGCGAGGACCGCGCCGAACCCCCACACCGTGGCCGAGGTCAGGCGCCGCTCGTCACCGGGGTCGTCACCGGGTAGCCACTGCCCGCCGCTGGTGACCAGCCACAACCGTTGGTCCGGTCCGAACCCGTGCTGTTCGAGCAGGCGGACGAGGTCCAGCAGCCGGGTGTACTGGCGCCGGCACTGCTGCGCCAACCCGGCCGGGGTGTCGGCGTCGTCCGGCCGCCAGCACCAGAACACGTCACTCGGGCGCTGGGCGAGCAGGTCGGGCAACCCGGTGAGATCGTCGGCGAAGCTGATCCGCGTACCGGTGTCTCCGGTTCCGGTGTGGCCCGCCGGCGTGGTCCGGGCGTGCACCAGGACGGCGTGCGGCGGCTCGACACCGGTCGCCGGCAGGGGCCGCTCGACCCAGGACGCCCGGTGGAACAGCCGGCGTCGGGCGGTGCTCGTCTGGTTGATCCGTCGGAACTCCAGGTCGTGCAGTACGCAGACGACCCGGTCGCCCTCGCTGAGCACGACGGTGGCGACGGCGTCGATCCCCGAGGCGGGATCGGTCGGCACCAGCCGGACGACGCTGCGCAACCGTCGGCCCCGGGGCCGGCTGAACAACTGGAAGGAGCCCAGTCGCACCGGCAGGCCGGGACCCCGCCCGGCGCTGTCCGCGCGCAGCGTCCAGTCCAGCAGGGTCGTCTGCAACGCAGAGTCGAGGATCGGCGGTGGCAGGTGTTCCGCCGGAACCCCACCGGGTCCGGCCAGGTCCGCGACGGCGATCTCCTCGCCGTACGGGGTGAGCGACCGCACCCGCCGGAACTCGGGACCGTAGTGCAGCCCGCTGGCGGCCAGGTTGGCGTAAAGGGTGTCGACCCGGGCCAGCGCCTCCGGTTCCGCCCCGGTCACCGACCCGCTCTCGGTGCGCAGCCGGGTGCCGTGACCGAGCAGTTCGGTATCGACGGCGCCGGACGCGGTGGCGGTGGCGGTGATGTGCCGCCGTTCCGGGCCGGACTGGTCGGCCGAGCTGAGCACCTCGATCTCGTCGCCCCCGTCGGCACCCGGCCGGATCCGGGTGATCAGGGTGCAGGCGCCCTCGCCGAGCAGCAGCGGCTCGTGCACGCGCAGGTCGCGTACGGGTCGGGTGACCTCGCCGTGCACCGCGTCCAACCCGGCGACGACCACCTCGATGAACCCGGCGACGGGGAAGACGACCTGGTCACCGACGACGTGGTCGGTGAGGTAGCGGGGCGAGTTCGGCCCGACGGTAGCGGCGAACTCCCGCTCGCCCCGGGACAATTGCTCGGCCGTGGATCGCTCCGTACCGAGCAGTGGGTGGGCGGCGGCCCCCGACTCGATCGAACGGGCGGGCGGCATCCAGTACCGTCGCCGGTCGAACCGGTAGCCGGGCAGGGTGAGGTGCGGCCGGGGCCGACCGTCGTGGAAGCCGGGCCAGGAGACCGGCAACCCGGCGGTGTAGAGCGCGGCCACCGTCTCGCGGCTGGCGCGGGCCTGTCCGTCGTCGCGCTCCAGGGAGCCGAGCCACAGGTGCTCCGCCGCCGGTACACAGGTCCGGGCGGTGTTCACCAGGGTCCGGGCGGGTCCGATCTCCAGCATGGCGTGCGCACCACGGGCCGCGATCGCCCGTACGCCGTCGGCGAAGAGCACGGGTTCGCGGATCAGGCGTACCCAGTAGGCAGGGTCCCGTACGGCCTCCGGGGTGGCCACCTCCCCGGTGAGGTTGGAGATGAGGGTGATCTCCGGTTCGGCGAACCGCATCCCGTCCAGGGCGGTACGGAACTCGTCGAGCACCTCGTCCATCAGTGGCGAGTGGAACGCGTGCGAGACCGGCAGCCGCTTGACCCGCAGCCCACGGTCGGCGAGCTGCGCGCCGAACCCGTCGAGGGCATCCAGCGCACCGGAGACGACACACTGGTCGGGACCGTTCCGGGCGGCCAGCGACAGGTCGACCCGCCCGGCGAGCAGGGCGCCGAGTTCCTCGGCCTGCGCGCGGACCGCCACCATCCCGCCCGGCGTACGGACCGACTGCATGAGCCGGGCCCGGGTGGCGACCAGCCGTACCGCGTCCGGGAGGGCGAAGATCCCGGCGACCGCGCCGGCGGCCACCTCGCCGATGCTGTGGCCGAGCACCACGTCCGGTCGGATGCCCCAGGAGGCCCACATCGCGGCCAGGGCGTACTCCAGGGTGAACAGCGCAGGCTGGGTGTACCGGGTCTGGTCGAGCAGGTCTGCGGCGTCCGGATCGATGCCGAACATCAGCGCGGCGACGCTGCGCCCGTCCAGGTAGGGCGCGAAGAGCCCGTCGCACTCGTCGACCGTCGCGGCGAAACTCCGGTGCCGCCGGTACAGTTCCCGGCCCATGCCGGGGTACTGGCTGCCCTGGCCGCTGAACAGGAACGCCACCTGGCGCAGGTGCCGGGGCTCGGCGGCCGGCCGGGCGAGCAGGTTCGTCACGTCGGCGCGGGTGGACACCGCCCCGGCCAGCCGTACCGGCAGGTGGGTGCGGCTGACGTTGGCGGCGTGGCACAACCGCGCCGGGTCGAGGTCCGGACGCTGGTCGAGGAGGTGCTGGTACCGCTCGACCTGGAGGCCGAGCGCCCGGCGGGTCTTGGCCGACAGCGTGAACACGTGCACGTCCGGGTCGACGGGATCGCCGGTGCCGGGCGGTTCGTCCCCGGTCCGGACGTCGGCGAACTCGGGTGCCTGCTCCAGCACGGTGGACCCGATCGTGCCGGCGAAGCCGAAGGAGTTGACCATGGCCCGTCGTACGCCGGCCGCCGGCCATCGTTCCGCCCGGGTGGGCACCGCCACCGGGATCTCGTCCCAGGCGATCCGGGTCGACGGGGTACGCAGGTTCAGGTGCGGGTAGACGCGACCCTCGCCGAGTTGGAGGACCGTCTTGATCACACCGCTGACCCCGGCCGCCGGTTCACTGTGGCCGATGTTGGTCTTGACCGAGGCCACCAGCAGCGGCGCCTGCCGGGTGTGCGAGTCGGCGAAGACGGAGGCGATGGCGGCCACCTCGATCGGGTCACCGACCGCCGTACCGGTGCCGTGCGCCTCGACGTACTGGATGTCGCCGGGGGTCAGCGCGGAGTTGGCCAGCGCGGCACGCATCACCCGTTGCTGGGCGCCCCCGTTCGGTACGGTCAGCCCACCGCTCTCCCCGTCCTGCCGGATCGCGCAGCCCCGGACCAGCGCCAGCACCCGGTCCCCGTCCCGGCGGGCGTCGGAGAGCCGCTTGAGCGCCAGCATTCCGCTGCCCTCGCTGCGTGCGTACCCGTCCGCGCTGTCGTCGAAGGTCTTGCACCGGCCGTCCGGCGCCAGCATGTTGGCCTGCGTGGTCACGATGTGCGCCTGGGGGTGGATGGCCAGGTTGACCCCGCCGGCCAGCGCGATGTCGCACTGCCGTTGACGCAGGTCCCGTACGGCCATGTCGAGGGCGACCAGCGACGAGGAGCAGGCGGTGTCGACGCTGGCGCACGGACCCTGCCAGCCGAGGAAGTACGAGAGCCGACCGGCCGCGGCGCTGTGTGACGTACCGGCACCGAGGTAGCCGTCGATCGCCTCGTCGGGCAGGGCACCGGCGGCCACCATGTAGTCGGCCGAGCTGATGCCCACGTACACCCCGCCGTTGGCGCCCCGCAGCGCGTCCGCGTCCAGCCCGGCGTCCTCGATCGCCGCCCACGCGGTCTCCAGCACCAACCGTTGCTGCGGGTCGACGTAGCCGGCCTCCTTGGGGGAGATCCCGAAGAATGCCGGGTCGAACTGGTCCACCCCGTCCAGGAAGCCACCACCGGCAGTACGGATCTTGCCCCGTGCGGTCGGTTCGGTGGTGGCGTAGGCGTCCACGTCCCAGCGGTCGGGTGGGATCGGACCGATCCCGTCGGAACCGGCCCGGAGGAAGTCCGCGAAGGACTCCCGGGTGTCGTTCCCGCCCGGCATCCGGAGCCCGATCCCGACGATGGCGATCGGCTCGTACTTCTCCAGCAACAACCTGGTGAGCAGGTCGTCGCCGCTCGGCGGCTGCTCCGGGGAGGACGGGGCCGGCATGGGACTCCTTCAGCGGTAGAGCTGCTTCAACACGGCGTCCAGCATCGGCGGCGGGACGTCGGTCGAGGCCCGGTCACCGGCGGTGTCACCCGTGCCGGCATCGGCGGTGGCACCGGCGACGGTGGCGAGATGGTCGAGCAGGCGGTCGAACGTGGTGTGCTCGAACAGCGTTTCGAGGTCCAGCCGGCGACCGAGCCCCCGGACCAGCCGTTGGCGCAGTTCGGTGACGCGCAGCGAGGTCATGCCGAGATCGAAGAAGGCGACCTGGCGCGGTACCTCCGCGTCCCCGGGCAGGAGCAGGACCTCCCGGAGTTCGGCGAGCAGCAGTTCCTCGACCGCACGCCGCCGCTGCGCCCGTGGCATCCCGGCGACGTCGACCGGCGCCGGGGCCGTCGTCCCGGCCGGCGGTGGGTCGGTCCGCTCCGGTGTCGCGTCCGTGGGCGTCCGTGCGGTGCCCCCGGTCAGCGGCGGTGGTGACCCGGGGGGTTCCGCCGTGGTCATGCGTCGACCGCACCCGTGGGTGGGTCGGTCAGCACCAGCCTGACCTCACCGTCGCAACGCCCGCCCCGGTCGTCCCAGAACCGGCACTCCGTGTCGATGATCAGCAACGGGGTCCGGCCCTCGCGCCCGGCCCGTAGCTGGGCGTTGGTGAACGCGAGTTCGCCGGTGAACCGGGTCGGATCGATCGCACGCCGGAACCTGCTGCGCAGTTCGGTGATCAGCACGTTGGGTAGTTGCCGCTGCCAGTAGTCGGCCATGGTCCAGGTGTCGAACACCGGCAGCAGGTGTTCCCGTACGGACATGGCCAGGAGGTAGTAGGCGACCTGGTTGTAGCAGATGTTGAACTCGACCGAGTTGAAGTGCCCGGTGCTGTCGATGTACCAGGACTCCGCGACGCCGAACTCGCACAGGGCCGTCACCCGGTCGCCGTCGGTGCGTACCCGGGCCGACCTGAGGTACTGCGCGTGCGGGCGGTAGGGGCGCAGCACCCGTTCCCGGACCGCCGGGTCGTCGGGGAAACCCACCGTCGCGGTGCCGTTGGCAGCGCTGGTGGTCGTCCCGGCCTCCGCGGTCACCGGGCCAGGTCCGAGTAGAACGGGTACGCGTCGTGCACGGTGACCCGGTGCGAGACGGCGGGTTCCGGTGCCGTGGTGTGCAGTGCCCGGTGCACCAGGCTGCGGTTGTCCCAGATGAGCAGGTCACCCTCGGAGAAGGTCTGGGTGTGGATGTTCGGGTGGGTGAACGTGGTGTCGAGCTGACCGCTGGCCGCAAGCAGCCGATCGAGCAGCCCGTCCTCGACCCGGCGACCGTCCTCGTCGAGCAGTTCACAGGCGAGGCCCTGGCTGAGGTAGAGCACCTCCTCGCCGGTCACCGGGTGGATGAAGACGGTGGGATGGGTGGCCGGCGGGGTCTTCCGCTCGATCTCGTCCTGCAACTCGGAGATCGGACGGTAGACGTCGCTCGGCCGGATCTTGAAGTAGCGCCGTGGGCTGTGCACCACCCGGGTACGGCGGGCCGCCTCCTTGAGGTCGTCGGGCAGTTCCTGGAACGCCCGACCCATGTCGATGAAGTACGTTCCCCGGTTCTTCTTCGGCACCAGTTGCGGATAGATCATCGTGATGCCGAAGGGCGTGGGCATGAACGAGTAGTCCGCGTGCCAGAACTGTCCCGTCTTCGGCACGCCGACCTGCGGACCCTCCGGTGGTTTGGTGGCGGAGACGAAAATCTCGGGGTACTCCGGGTGGTGGTACATCGGCTCGTAATAGGTCTCGACGGTGCCCAGCGCCCGGCCGAATTCGATGAACTCGGCCGACGTCAGGTGCTGGTCCTTCAGCACCAGAATCTTGTCCCGGTAAATGGCCCGGCCCAGCTCGGCGAAGTCCGCCTCGGTCGCCTGGTCCAGTACGAACCCCGTGATGGAGGAACCCATCCGGCGATTTGCCTGCGAAACAATCGTCATGGGAGCACACTTCTTTCCGCGCTTGTGGGCGAGGTCTCCGATTCTTTTGCGGGGGAGCCGAGTCCCCGTCACATCGTCACAACCGAGGGTGGCGGAAGCATCTTCGACGTTGCGGCGTCAACCGCTGGAACGCGATTTTCGTCCGCCCAGGAACACCCGCAGCAAAATGCCGGGTGCCAGGATCGCCCCCGGTGGATCCAGCAGTCCGGCGACCCGGGAGAACGTGGCCGCCACCCGCTTGTCGTGCACCGCGACCCGGTGCAGCCGGGCGACGTACCGGTTGATCAGCCGGGTGGCCAGCGGGCGGTGACCCTCGATCTCCGGCAGGGCCAGGTCGCCGCCGGCATTGAGCTGCCAGACCGGGTCGATCACTTTGGCGACGGACCGGAAGAACCGGCGGGCCAGGTCGTCGTCACCGTGTTGCAGACACTCCCGCAACGCCGTCGCTTCGAGTGCCGCCACGGTCATGCCCTGCCCGTACACCGGGTTGAAGCTGCAGATGGCGTCGCCGAAGACGAGCAGTCCCGGCGGGAACCGGCGAAGTCGCTCGTAGCGGCGACGGATGCTGGTCGGGAACCGGAAGGTGGCGAACTCGGTGACCGGCTCGGCGGCACGCAGCGCCGCGTACACGTCCGGCTGTGACACCGACTCGGCGAAGGCGAAGTACGCCTCCTCGTCCAGGTGCGGTGGCACGTCGCCGGCCATTCCGACCAGGGTGAACAGCCATCGGCCACCCTCCTGTTCGGCCAGACCGAAGCCGCGCGGGCGGCCGGGCAGCGGCCCGACGAGCAGTTGCCTGTCCGGGGCGAGGGCACCGGGCGGCATCCGCAGGAAACGGCTGACGTAGGCCATGTCAATCTTGATCCGGTCCTGGGTGGGCGGCTCGTACCCGAGGTCGGCCAGCCAGGTCGCGGCCCGACCCGCCCGGCCCATCGCGTCGACGACGAGGTCCGCCCGGACGGTCTCCTCGACGCCGTCCGTGGCCCGGTTCCGGATCCGCGCCCCGACGACCCGCCCGTCGACGGCCTGCACACCCACCACGTCGTGGTTGTCGACGATCTTGACGTTGGTCAGGGCCGCGACCCGGGTGCGTACCGTGGTTTCCAGCAGTGGCCGGGTCATCTGGATCGCGGCGGCGCCGGTGTCCGCCCTGGCCAGTTCGTGTCCGGACAGCACCAGGCGGACCTCGCGCAGCAGGTGTGCCCGGGGTGCGCCGGCGGCGGCGAGTTCCTCGACCAGACCGGGGAACATGTCCTCGAAGGTCCTGGCCCCCCGTTCGAGCAGCGTGTGCATGTGCCGGCCCTGCGGGATGCCCTGACGGTCGCGGGCGTCGGCCGGCAGCTCGTCCCGCTCCACCACGGTCACGTGCTCGTAGAAGTCGGCGAGCGTACGCGCGGCCAGCAGGCCGCCGATACTCGCGCCGAGAACCACCGCGTGCCCACCCACCGTGCCCATCCGCGTGTCCCCTCGATCGGTGTGTCACGAGTCGGCCCGTTGACAATGACACTGATCGATGCTGGATCCTTCTCTGAAAATGCCCTTTCTCGCCAGACGGGGGCCGCGTGGCGGCAGCGTCGAGCCAAGGCGGGTGAGGCGGGGCAGTCGAGGAAGGGAGCGGTACGCCGTGACGCCGGAGCTTCAGGAGCAGGAAGAACGTCTCCAGTTCGACCGCTTTGACCATGACGACGCCTGGGACCTGGGAACTCGCCTGGTCGGGCTGGCCAGGGAGCGGGGCCACTCCATCACCGTCGACATCCGTCTGGGTGACCAGCAGCTCTTCCACTACGCGCTGCCCGGCACCTGCGCCGACAACGACGACTGGATCGAACGCAAGATTCGGGTCGTACGACGGTTCGGGCACAGCTCGTACCTCGTCGGTCAGACCTACCGTGACCGTGGCACCACCTTCGAGGAGCAGTCCCACCTCGAACCGGCCCGGTACGCCGCGCACGGCGGGTGCTTCCCGATCATCCTCAGGGGCACCGGCCCGGTCGGCACGGTCACCGTCTCGGGCCTGCCCCAACTCGACGACCACCGCCTCGTCGTCGAGGCCCTCGGACTCTTCCTGGACGCCAAGCGGGGGTGAGTCGGCTGGGCCCCTGCCGGGAACTGGTCGCCTCTCTCATCGCTCGTGCTGACGAGCGGCCGGATCGACGGTGAGCTCGAGCGAGCGTACGCAGAACAGCGTCGGCCGGGTGAGGTCCCGGTCGGCGCCGCCGGAGAAGTGGGCGAGCAGATTGGTCAGCGCCGTCGCCGTCCGATTGGTTGCCCATACGCCCTCCTGGTGCAGTGGGCTCACGTTCTGCGGCTCGGCGGTGATCAGCATGAGGACCGTCTCGGGACGCGGCGAGCCGCGGTCGAGGTTCTTCGGCCAGTCCACCTTCCACCCGATGGGCTGATCCTCCCACTCGTCGCCGCCGGAGACGTACTCCTCGCCGCCGGGTAGCCGGATTCCGCCCGGATCCAGGTCGTTGAGTACGGAGACGGCGTACGCCATACCGATCTCGATCAGGGACACGTACAACTGCCGTCGGGCGTTGTTGCGGATTCGGAAGTAGACCCGCTCGCCGACGTGGACGGTGGCTCCCGCCGGTGGCAAGGGGTACAGCATGCCGGCGCGCACGTGTCCCCACTCCAGGGTGACGGGCGGGTTGAAGGTGCTGCGCGACTCCTCCCGGATGCCGCGCAGCACGGTGGCTCGGGCGATCCGGTTGAGGTCCGCCCGGACCCGGGCGACGGTCCTGGGTCCGGGCTGGCGCGGCTCGTGCAGCGGCCCGATCCCGTCGTGCACGACCAGCGCACCGTCCGGCGACTCCACCACCCGGACCGGTACGTCCTCGCCCGGCCCGGCGACCCGGACGAACGCGCTGTTCTCGACTGCGGGCACCAGGGCAGAGGGGACCCGGACCGGAACGCGGGGCGCGACCGCCGTGACCCGGTAGGCACGGGCGTCCGCCGGCAGGGTGGTGCCGGGCACGTCGAACACCAGCCGTCCGGTCGCCGCCGTCAGCCCGACGTCGTCGACGCGTACGAAGGCGATGCGCCCTTCGGTCGCTGGCCCGGCGGCCGACCCCGGCATGATCGCGAACTCGTCGCCGGTCTGCACCCCCAGCAGCGCCGCCCCGGCGATGCTCGCCCGCCCGTCGCCGGTGTCGGTGACGAACAGCCAGCCGGCCGAGTCGTCGTTCTCGGTCTCGAACAACACCCGCTCGAACGGTCCCTCGACGTCCGGCCGCTGGTGCGGTACGTGGAGTTGGACGAGGTGCCGTACCCGGATGATGAGCCGGGACCAGCTCACCCTGAGCCCGTCCGCTTCGTCCAGGGCCTGGATCAGCGAGCGGGTGAGCAGCCCGTACCGGCCGGGGCCGTCGGATCGGGGCAGTTCGTGCGCGAACTGGTCGGTGGCGCAGGCGACCAGGCGTACGGCGTTCTTGTTGCCCGTCGGGTCGACCAGGTGGACGGGCAGCCCGGCCCGGATCCGGCGTTCGTGGTGCGCGTCGAGATCGGCCCGGACAACTCCCGGCATCTGCCGGACGTGTGCCGCACCGAGATTGCGTGACATCAGCCCCGAGTGACAGCAGTCGAGGATGACCGTGGCGTTGCTCGTCCGCTCGGTGAGGCGGGCGAGCAGGACGGACAGTTCCAGGGCAGTGATGCCACGGAAGTCGTCGGCGGTCGGGGCGCGGAAGTCGGTCGGCACGATGAACTGCCGATCGTTGCGGGCGACCTTCGTCGACTCGCCCTCCAGCGGCCACGCGTACCCGCCGTGTCCGGAGTAGTAGACCAGGGCCGCGTCCGCGGGACCGGTGTCCGCGATCAACCTCTCGTACGCGGCGACGATGCCGTCGCGGGTGGCGTCCGGACCCACACAGCGCTCGACGGTCATGCCCCGCCTGCTCAGCGCCTCGTCCATCGCCGCGATGTCGTGCTCGACCCCCGCGAGCCCGAACGTCTGGGCCCCGATCAACAGTGCTCGGCGCGTCATGGCCTTCCCTCCTGCGGTGGTGTCCCACCGTGTTCTGACGGACGGGACGCTGACGGACGGGCCGCCGTCCGTCAGGAACCGGTGGGAAGGTGTGTGTTGCGGCTCCGCCCTCACCCGATCGGATTGTCGCGGTCCGCGTCCGTCGGCTCACGAGATCGACGATCGTGTTGACGTTCTCGGATGAAGGGTCGGAATCCCGTCTTTTGACGAGATCTGAACGCCGGACCTATCGCATGATCGACTGGCGCTCATTACGGGCCGTCTCCACACGGGACCTCGGAAGGGAGTCATCCGTGGGTGTTTCCGCCGAGTCGTCGCGAAACCTGGCCGCCAACCGGTTCCGCACCGCGCGCCACCCCGCCCGCGCACAAGCCAACCCCTACCTGTCCAACAGCACCGTCGGTCTGCCGGTCACGTCGGCCAGACGATCACCGAGTGCGGACCGGCTCCGCAAGCTGACCAAGGAGGGTCGTCTCGCCGAGGTCGCCGCCACCGCCGCCGACGCCGAGCGGGCCGCGCTCACCGCGGCGGCGTACGAGGTCGCCTGGCCGGTCGTCTTCGCCCGGCTGACCCGCCGGTTCGAGCAGCGCCGGGGCCACAACGTCTGTGCGCTCGGGGTGAACCGGCTGGCCGACGAGTGCCTGGACCGGTTCCACGACGACGTCGAGGCGGTTGTCCACGACCTGCTCGCGCACGCCCGTAAACCGGTCCGGGACCTGGAGGGCTGGATCGCCAGCCGGCTGAACGCCGCCACTGTGGATGGCCACCGGCGGCAGCGTGGCCAGCGTGGGGCACTGCAACGGCCACGGGTACCCGGTTGGCTGGCCGTCGCGCTGGATCACGACCGGTGGCTGACCACCCTCGCCGTGGAGATCCTGGTGTGGGTGGGCGTACGGACCTCCGCCGGCAGTGGCCTGTGGCCGCTGGACGCGTGGGCCCAGCAGCGGGCCACGGTCACCGGCGACTGGCAGCTCAGCGATCCGTCGCGGGTCGGCCGCGACGTCGAGGTCGTGCTCGCCGCGATGCGCCGGCGACCCACCTGGTACGACTCCTATGTGGAGCGCCCGCTCGGCCACAAGCACGCACCGGTGTGGACCGGTGAACCGGCCCGCGAGTTGTTCCTCACCAACCCGCACGAGCAGGTCGACGCCGAGCTGCTGCGGCTCGCCGCCGAGGCCGTACGCGTCATCGACCACCGGCTGGCCGGCGGCGAGGCGGCGGAGGCGGTCGTGGTCGACGTCATCCAGGCGGTCTTCGGCCGGTCGGTGGCGATCGCCGGTCTCGACCACGCCCCGCACGGAACGGCCGATCCGGTGGGCGACCTGTCGGGTGCGATGACCGACACCGCCACGATCGACCGCATCGTGGCCACCGTCCTGGACATCATCGGGCACCGGTGACCCCTCCGGGCGAACCCGACCGACAGCGGAGGCCGCCCGGCGACAACCAGGCGGTCGGTCGCGCTACGGGCCGACGTTGTCACCATCGAGCGGATCGTCGGAGACGCCGAGCGGGCCGTGGTCTCCGCAGGCTGGATCGTCGTCGCCCTGACGCAGCCCGTCCAGGGCGCGGCGGCGCTCGTCCAGATCGGTGCCGGGTGCCACCGCGGGAGGGCCGTCGACGATCGCGGCGCGCAGCTCGTCGACCAGCAGCCGCCGCAGCCGCTCACGCTGCTCCGGCGAGAGGCTCACAGGCTTCTCACCTGCGCGTTCGGTGATCGTCATCATGGGATTGTGCCCTGGTAGCGGGCGTGTGGCAAAGCCGTCGGGCGGCCGCGAGACTGCCGAGCATCTCCCACCTTCCACCGGTCCCTCCTCGTTCTGACGGACCCGCCGACGGGGTCACCGAGTGCGCCGACCCGAGCCGGGCAGGCCCGACTAGCCGACGTAGAGCCAGGCGTGCTCGACGAAGCCCTTGTCCGGCAGATCCACCGTCATCGCGGTGAACTGGTCCGGCAGGGGCGGCTCGGCCGCGGGTACGACAACGTCGCGGTAGAGCACGTCGGGCACCCCCAGCACGAAGTCGGCCTGCGGATGCGCGGTCAGCGCCGCGCGCATCGGCGGGCTGTCCAGGATCCGGTGCACCGCGATCGACGCCGTGCCCACCCAGCCGTTCGCCCCCTCCAGGAGCAGCCCACGATGCAGGGCCACCCGCATCCGCAGCCGATCGCCGTTGGCGCTGTTCAGCTCGCGCAACGCCCGGTACAGCTCACCGAGCATCCGGGGGATGACCACGGACTCGTCTATGCCGACCGGCAGCACCGTGAACTGGCCGTCGCCCTGCGGCTGGGGACGTACCGCCCCGTCCGGGATGCCGGCGGCCCGCCGTACCCGCGACAGCAGTGCGACGATCTCCTGCTGGACGCGCTCGGCGGCCGCGTTGCCGCGTCGGCTGTAGCCGGCCACATCCGCGGCCACGCACAACCGGACGGCGGCCCTGCCGCTCGGGACGGTCGGGCTCACCGGCTCGGCGAACCCGAGGTCCTCCCGCAGGCTGATCGTCCGTCTGCGGCCGGCGGCAACCTCGACCTGTACGCCGATCGTGCCGGCCACCCGGGTAGCGCCCTCCGGTACCGCGAGTACGGCGTGCATGCCGTAGTTGCGGGGCAGCAGCAGGTCGCCGTCCGGATCGTCGTAGATCCAGCCGAACCTCGTACTCTGCACGCCCGTCACCCACGCGCGCGGTGCCCGCTCCCGGCCCGTCAGGCGGCGCAGCCAGCCGGGCCGCTGCCGGGCCGCGTCGATCGTGTACGCGGCGGCAGTCGCCGCAGGATCCCCCTCGTACGTCACACCCAGCGCGTCCCCGTCGGCGTCGACCCGTACCGCGATCGACTCCGGATCGGCGAGGGTCACCTCGAACCGGGCCGAGACGTACCGGCGCCCGCGCGGCAACGGATCGAGGTCGAACGCGAACAGCGCGCCCTGGTAGCGGTCGCCACCCGACTCGGCCCGGTGCCGCAGCGGTCCGGGCAGGGCAGCCAGCGGAATCGGGTACAACAGCGGTCGACCACACCGCACCCCGCCGACCGGACCCGCGTCCGGCTCGCCGCGCGCACCGGCGGGCAGCAGCTCCCGGTACTCCAGCAGCTCGGCCCCACCCAGCTCTTCGATCATCACCGCACCCCCCAATCCGTCGCCGCCATTCGTCCCTGTTCTGACGGACGGCAGGCACGCGAGGGCTTCCTGTGGTGTCGAGTACCATGCGCGGAGTGTTGCGGGCCGAAGAGATTCTCGCCGTGTTCGACCGGGCCGCCGAGCGGGGCCGGTTCCGGGAGCCGGGAAATCCGCGCAGCTACCAGATCGCGACCAGGCTGCGCGCCTTCAGCGACTCCGTACGCTGGGCGCTGGTCATCGAGGCCGTGGGGCACGACGCCCGAGCGGCCAATGTCGTGGACATCATGGACGCACTGGGAAACTGCCTGGTCGGCACGACCGAGAGCTGGGAGGCGCTGTACCTCCGCCGGGTCGAGAACTTCCTGGACCTGTTCGATTTCGGGGACCCGGTCGACGAGGGGCTGGAGCCGCCGCGGTACCGGCAGGTGCCGATCATCGTCCGGGGTCGCGAGTTGCACGTGGACGCCGCCGCGACGATCCCTCAGGAGGATCTGTTCCGGCTGCTCGAAACGGAACACCGAGACCTGCTGCTCGGCGACGAGGCCGAGCTTCGCCGACTCGTCCCGGCGGACCTGCCGCAGGTGTTGGGCCTGGATGACTGGCACCACGTCACCCTGCGAATCAAGCCGCCCGGTCCGGACCGGGAACGGCACCGTCGCCAACACGAGAACCTCGTTCGGCACGGGCGGCCCGAGGACCGGGTGCCGTTCGAGACCCGGCCGAGCGATGTGGAGACCTATCGGCAGATCGCCCTTGTGCTCGCCACCGGCGACCCCTCCCACTACCGGCCGACCGCCCCACCGAACACACACTGGAGCAACTGGCCCTGGTCCGGGCGCATGTAGTCCACGACCCCGCCGAGCCCGTCGCCGACGGGCGAACCGGGAACCCGGCACCGGGCGGGCGAGGCCTGGTGCCGGGTGAGTGGGTACGACCGGATGGTGCGCCTGCCTGTGGTCAGCTCGCCGTACAGGTCAGAACGGGGGTGCCGGGGGTGCCGGTGGACGACCCGAGGAACCCGAATGTGGTGCCTGCGCCGGGTGCGAGCGCGCCGTTGTAGTCGACGTTCCTGGCGGTGACCGCCGACCCCTGGCTCGTGACGGTCGCGTTCCACGCCTGGGTGATCGTCTGACCGCCGGCGAATGTCCAGGTGACGGTCCAGCCCCTGATCGCCGAGGTGCCGGCGGTGACCCGTACCTCGCCCTGGAACCCGCCGGACCACTGGCTCACCACCGTGTACGTGGCGGCACAACCGGCCGCACCCGGCGGCGGCGTTGTCGGCGTCGGGGTTGGCGTTGTCGGAGTGGGTGTCGGTGTGGTCGGAGTGGGCGTGGGGGTGCTGACCGGGCCGCCCCAGCCCGCAGTGGAGTCGAGCCAGGCGGCGCGACGTTGCATCCAGTCCCGCATCGTCTGGACCTGCCCCTGCCAGGTGGGAGACGTCGGGGTGAAGAAGGGGCCGATCATCGACGTCGTCAGGTTCGGCCAGCGCTGGAAGTTGCGCTGCGCGCCGTTGGTGAGCGGTGCGGTGAGGGCGTTGATCCGGGTCTGCAGGGCGGCGTCGGAGAGCGGTCCTCGGCGCAGCGCCTGCCAGCGCGCCTTGACCTGGTTGACGAAGGCGGGATCCCGCAGCAACTGGGGGAACCAGTCGTTGGCCTGCGGCTGCCGGGTCTGCTGGTACTGCCAGCCCGAGACCTGGTTGTTGTTCAGGTATCCGCCCACCCCGAACGTCAGGTCGAAGTCCCAGAGCGGACCGGCGAAGATCTTGGAATCCCGGTCCTTGTAGAAGTGTGCGCTGCGGTAGTACGCGTCCATGTTCCGGCTGAACTCGTTGATGATCAGGTGGTCGACGAACGAGTTGACGTCGATGTACGCCCGGTACCCGGCGTTCGGATCGGCGAAGTTCGGTGACCGGAGCACGTTGTGGAACTCCTGGAGGTAGTTGCGCAACCAGTCCCGCTGCTCGGGTTGAAGCGGCGACGGGTCCGCCACTTCGAGGTAGTTCCAGCAGGTCGTCGTCGGTCCGGTGCACGGCAGGGTCGGTTCCTCGGCGGCCAGCCACTCGAACTTCCAGATGTATCCGCCGCTGATTTTCGGCAGAGTCAGGTCGTCCTCGTCCAACTGCTTGAGGTCGAGGCGGTCCTTGGAGTTCTTGATCGTCTCGACGATCATGTAGACGCCCATGTAGTCGTCGGCCCCCACCGGGCCGGCATCCGTGTTGAGGTAGAACTCCGCGAACGCGTACCGGGGGGCGTGCAGTCCCATCTCCCGGCCGAGGTCGTAGACGAGGGCCTCCCGTACCAGCGCCTTGTCGGGGAACGGTCCGCGCAGTACCCAGTCGGAGTCGGCGGGCATGCCGAGCACCGGGTAGTCGGCGTCGTCACTGTCGTTGTCCCAGAACTCGATCCGGTACGGCGTCTTCTCGAGCGTTGCCGACGACTGGCCACGCAGGTGGAATCCGGCCCGGGTGGCGACCGCCGGAGCAGCAGCCAGCGACGTGGTGCCACCGGTGCCCGGCTGGAAGATCATGGTGGCGGCGTCGAAGTACTGCCGATCGGGCCGCCCGGCACCGTACGAGTCGATCAGCACCACCGGCAGGTCGTGCGCGGTCGCGGAGGCGCGGGCGGCGTACACGGCGGTGCCGGGAGCACCCGACGCGGTCTGGCCGACGAAGGCCTGTGCCCGTACCTGGGTGGAACGGGTGAGTCGCAGGGGAGTGCCGGGGTAGAGCGGTGACGCGGCGGTGGGTAACTGTCCGTTGGTGGTGTAGCGGATCTGCGCGCCGCTGACCGTGGTGCCCAGTGACACCGTCAACTCCCCCTGGAAGGTGCCACTGGGCACGGAGAAGGTGATGTCGCCGACCAGGTCGTCCGCTGCTTCGGCCGCTGCCACGTCGGCGGCCGAGGTGTCGGCGTTGTCGGCGGCTCCGGCGCGGGCGAGGGACGGGCTGCCGGCAGTGGAGCCGGTGCCGGCATCCGGTCCGGCGTCGGCCGGCGACGGGTACGAGACGAGGAGCCCGGCGACGAGCATGGCGGCTGTCGCGACTCCTGCGACGCGGAAGGTCCCCGCCGTGGCGCCGGTGCCACGGGATGTCAAACGCACGATGCCTCCTGATCGAGATGGTGGATGAGGGTCGGGGTCGGGCTCGTCGACGATGCGGCGCTGTGGAAGTGGCGGCGCATCGTTCGTCGCCACGGCACGCTCGGCAGGTCCAGTCGGAGGGCGGCCAGGCCGGTGGCGTACTTCGAGATGCGCGCGGGCCTCGTCCCGCGCTGCCACAGCAGACGGTCAACCGGTGAGGCGGCCGATCTGGTTTTGGTCTCGACCACCGCGAGGTCGGGCAGTTGCAGCGTGGCGCGGCCGTCGTGCCAGCGGATTCCGGTGTCGATGGTGACCCGGCTCGCGCTTTCCGGCAGCAGCAGGGTGGTCCGGTGGTAGGTGCTGACCAGCATCGGTTCGAGGACGGCAGGCGCGGTGGGGCAGATCGACTCGCGGGTCAGCGTCTCGTCGACGAAGCCGCGCCCGGGGTCCACCGTGCCCCGGTCCTCCGGGCGGTACGGCAGCCGGTGTTTGGTGATGCTTCCCCGCGCTCCACTGATCTTGACCTCCAGCCAGCACTGGTCGGAGTCGAGGTAGGTGCGGGTCCGTACCTTGAACCGCCGTCGCCGGCGGTACGCCGCGCAGTGGTAGCTGTCCAGCCACGGGGTGTCGAAGTAGACCGACTCGTAGCGGAAGGCGCGCTCGCCGTCGATGTCGAGCACCCGGGCGTACGGGGCGAGCCGGTCCAGCAGGTACGGCAGTTCGTCCACCGGTACGAGGTACTTGCGGTCCACCCGGGTCTGCAACGCGGCCCGGTCGATCAGTTCGGCCAGCCCGATGGGGGTCAGCTCCGCCAGCGACGACGCGATGGGCAGCGGGTTCATCGGCGTGCTCCGGCCGCAACCGGGGCGCCGGTGCCGACCGCCGGGCTGCGACCGGCAAGCGAGTACCGGACGTCGACCACGGTGGTCTCGTTGACCAGGTCGACCCGCTGGACGGTGGCGACGTGCACCCGGGCGTTGAGCAGTTGTTCCAGTTGGGCGACGAGCGCGACGTGGTCGGTGACGGCCGAGTCGAGCACCATGATCTGGTGTCGGTAGTGCCGGAGCAGCCGCCGATGGTCGCCCAGGAACATGGTCGCGACGATCAGCGCCATCAGGCCACCGCTGAGCCAGACCGAGGTGGTGCTGAGCGCGCCGAGGATGCCCAGGGCGAGGGCGGAGAAGTAGTACGCCACCTCGTGCTGGTCGAGTTCGGTCGAACGCAGCCGGATGATGGACAGTACGCCGAACAGGGCCAGCCCCAGCCCGAGTCCGGCGCCGACGTTGCTGGCGCTCAACGCGCTCGCGACCGCGAGGACACCGACGTTGACCCCCAGGTAGGCGACGACGAGGTCGCGACGGCGATGGCGCGGGAAGTAGAGCCCGAAGACGAGCAGCACCACCGCGCAGATGTCAATCGCGAACAGGACGAGCTGCGACATCTTGTACGTTCCTCCCGAATCGCTGCCGGGCCGGCCCGTGCCGTCCGTGCCTGGTGACGAACTGCGGGTAGCGGTCGAAGGCAATAATTTCCGGTAAACTTTCGGTACCTTTTCCGAGACGGTAAGGGAAACATCGATTGAAGTCAATGGATGTCCATTGCTTCGACCTGCACTGGAAGCTTGACCGTCCTGATTGGAGTCCGATCATGAGGCGTTGCCACTGCTCGATGAGGATGGTCGAGGCTGGACAGCCGTGATCTGAGACCGAAACTTTTCAGGATCGGCCTTCGGGAGGTGGGTCGGGTACCGGTTGTCGCCGATCCACCAGGATCGCCAACCCGGCCTTTCTTGACCTCAACCAAAGTTGAGGTTCTAGATTCGCCTCTACCGGCAATGTCTGTTGGAGGCACTCATGGCGGCGCAACACCTCTCCGACACCGAACTCGCGGCTCAGCCGGCCGCGTACTGGACCGGTGTGGCCTACCAGGCCCTCATCGCCTTCACCCGGGCACGGCAGGCCGAGTTCGGCTTCACCCAGCCCCAGTTCTGGCTGCTGCGCAACCTGTCGAAGAACGACATCTCGCCCGATGGTCACGGCATGACGATCGCCGAGCTTCGGTTCGGGATGCGCACCTACCTCAGGCCGGAGGATGATCTGGAAGCCGAGGCGGAGGTTCTGGTGGGGCGGGGTTGGCTCACCCGTGACGGCCAGGGGAGGTTGTGGATCACCGAGGTGGGCGAGGAGGCCCGTACCGACCTCGGAAAACACGCTCCGGCGATCCGCGACCGGATCCACCAGGGCATCGGCGACGCCGACTACGTGACGGCCCTGAAGGTCCTCCGGCAGATGATCCGGAACACGGACGGCTCCGCGAGCTGATTCAGTATCCGGGTTCTCACTCTGGAGCGGACCTGGCAATCCGGGAACGGGCGTCGGCGACCAGGTCCGCCGCGTGCGTGCCGGCGGCGTGGCGGGCCGCTTCGAGGGCCTCCGAGGCTGCGGCGACCGGGTCCGGGTTGGTGGCACGGTGCAGCGCGAGCCAGACCCACCGGTGCTCGCCGTCGTGGAGTTGGGACCGGCGAGCGCGCAGGTGCGCGTCCGGGAGCAGCGTACGGGCGGCCACGCTGGCGACGATGTCCGGATCCTCGCCGAGCCCCGCGTAACGGGCCGCCTCCGTGGCGGCCCACCAGGCCAGCTCACGCAGCTCCGGATCGGGAAGCCCGTCCAGCGCCACCGCCTCGGTCGGCGGCTCGATCGGGACACTCGACAGCCGCCGGCCTAGACCCGACGTCGGGCCGAGCGGCTGTCGGCGTGGATACAGCGTGGGCAGGTCCGGCACGATCCGGAAACCGATGTCGGCGGCCTCGATTCGGGCCAGGTCCTCGGCGGTGATGCCGTGCCCGGTGAATCGCTGCACCGCGACCAGGCCCATCAGCGGCTTGCGGCGGTGGTGGTCGGCGAAGTCGAGGTCGGCGAGCGTCGCGGCGACCTGTGGCGGCGCGTCGAGGTCGCCGAACGGTTCCACCGACAGCAGCACCTCGCCGTCCTCGGCGAACGACAGGCGGGTCACCGCGTTGACGTTCCAGAACATGCTGGCGGCCCGCCCACCGGCGGAGGCCCGGGTCAGCACCGGCCCGGCCGAGCCGTGCCAGCCGTTGTATTCGACGGCGAGCACGGCGCCGCCGACGTCCAGCACCGCGACCCACGGATCGATCGACCGTTGGCGCATCAGGTGCTCGCCGATCGCCCGCATCGACTCCGGTCGGGCCGGGTCCGCGCCGAACGCCCGCAGCACGTCCGCCACGTCCATCCCCGCGGCCACCATGACCGTTGCCGCCTCGGACAGGGCGCTGTGACGCAGCCACCGGTACGCGGCTTCGGGCAGGTCGGGCCGTACCGGCTCCGGCTCACCGCGCAACCGGTGGCCGAGCCGGTCGGTACGGGCGTACACGGTCTCCGGGCCGGCAGGCGCCTGCCACACCGTCAGTTCGTAGTACTCGGAGTCGCGTTCGTCGGTGTTGTCCCGACCCCGGGCGTGTACGCGCAGCCGGTAGTCGCCCGGCCAGGGCGGGGTGATCTCGCGCGGGTCGGTCGAGTGGGGATCGAGCACGCTGGCGCCGCCGACGGACGCCCGCCAGCTGATCTCGACGATCTCCTCCCAGCCGGGCGCGACCTGCGACGGTGGCCCGTCCAGGATGTTCAACATGATCCGGACGTGTCCGGCCTCGACGCCCGTACGGATGACCGCACCGCCCGCGACGACCGCGACCAGCCCGTTGGCACCGAAGTCGACCTCCGGGACGTCGGTCCCCTCCACCAGTGCGAACCGGTGCCCCGACACCGGCGCCGACGTGTAGGAATGGCGGGGCAGCAGGTACTCCGCCCGGGCGCGGGCGAGCAGGGCGGCGGCGTAGCCGGCGGGCATCGGGGCCTCGCGGAGCAGCAGGACCGCCGTGCCGATCGCCACGCCGATCACCGCCGGTGGTTCGGTCGCCCAGGGTTGCAGGCCCACCCGGTGCAGGACTGCGGCGGCGGTGGCCACGGCCAGCGCGAGCTGTGCCCGGCCGTGCGCGGCGGCGACACCCTGTTCGTCCGCGAGCTCCGGCGGCACCGTCAGGAAGCCAGCCACCCGTGGGTGGGCGGCCAGCCGACGGGCCAGCGTGGCGACCAGCGGCACCGCGCCGGGCCGGATCCCATCCAGCACGGAAGCCCCGGTGACCGCCTCGCTCATCCCGCCCATGCTCGACACGGCGATGTTGCCGGAGAACGGTTCCGGCAGGAAGTCGGTCAGGTCCGGTGCGTCGGCCAGGTCCAGCACCAGCACGGTCAGTTCCAGCGCGCCGAGCAGGCGTTCGACCAGCAACGGCGGCAGCGACCCGAGCGCGTCCCGTACGGGCGAATCACCCGAACCGGGTCGGCCGCCGGAGCGGGACGGAGCCACGGCCCGGTGCCCGGGGGCCGAGGCCCGGATGGATCGGAGGTTGCCGTCGGCGGTTGCCCCCAGCCGGCCGAGCTCGGCCGCCGGTGTGGGCGGAATGCGGGCGATGACCAGCGGCAGCGCCGTGGCGACGGTCCCGGCCAACCGCGCCAGTACCGCATCGGGAACCTCGAACACAGCACCCCCGCCGCCGAAACCTACCGGACACCGCACTCTGCCACGACCGGCCGGACGCGTACCAGTCCGGCCGGCGGACACGGGTGCGTGGTGACACGCCGTGGACGCCGGCCGGGCGGGTGGGGGGTCCGGACGCTCAGCGCGGAGCGGGCAGAACCGACGGCGCCTAGGGGAAGATCGGACGAGGGGGCGTGGGGAGGACCGGGCGGGGCAGGGCCGACGATTCCCAGGGCGAGGGCCGCGACCGGGGCGGGCCATCGTCGTACGGGGTGGGGGCGTCGCCCCGGAGCGTCGTGTACGTCTCCGTGCACGTTCCTCCTATGTCGACTGTGGACAGTCTCGGGAGGAATATAGGCCCGATTCGATGGGTGGGAAAGGGATCACCGGCTGCGGGCGGCGAACCGCTCATCCGGACGGGCCGCCGTGCCGCTATGGCTTCCCGGCGAACTCCCAGGCGGCCCGTACCAGGGTCGGGAGGATCTGGGCCGCGGACCCGCGCAGGTTGACGGCGCTGATCTCGTCCAGCGGCGTCGGCTGCGGGTTGATCTGCATGACGGTGGCGCCGGAGTGGGCGGCGATGTGGGGGATCTCGGCGGCCGGGTACACCAGGCCGGAGGTGCCGATCGTCAGCAGCACGTCGCAGGCGGACGCGGCTTCGACGGCGGCGGTGAGCGCCGCTCCGGGCAGCGCCTCCCCGAACCACACCACGCCGGGACGGACGAGCGCTCCGCAGCGTACGCACCGGGGCGGCGCGATCCGGCCTCCCTCGCCGTCGGCGACCTTCTCCTCCGTGGTGGTTGGAAAGTCGGCCGGGTGGGCGGACTCGGTCACGCAGCAGGGTGCGAACAGGCTGCCGTGCAGGTGGACCGGCGCTCGCGACCCGGCACGTTCGTGCAGGTCGTCGACGTTCTGGGTGATGACGACGGTGCCCGGGATCAGGTCCTCGATCGCGGCCACGGCCAGGTGCCCGGCATTGGGCTGGGCCCGGCGCACCCGCGCCCGCCGCCACTCGTACCAGCCCCAGACCAGTTCCGGATCGGCGAAGAACGCCTCCGGGGTGGCGAGTTGTTCGGCGTCGAACCGCGCCCAGAGCCCGGTGAGGTCGTCACGGAAGGTCGGTACCCCGCTCTCGGCCGAGATCCCGGCCCCGGTGAAGACGACAACCCGACGCGCCCGGCCGAGCAGCTCGGCGGCGCCCAGCGGCAGAACGGTGTCCATCAGGAGATCGTGCCATCCCGTACCTCGGTCCGGTTTTCGAAGTAGTGGCCGGCGTCGAGGTCCGCGATCAGCCCGGCCTGTGCGGGGTTCCACCCGAGCAAGCGCCGGGTCGCCGAGTTCGACGCCGGGGCGTCGGTGCCGAAGAAGCGTCCGATCCAGCCGAAGTGGTCGCCGGCCTTGTCGGCGGGAACGGAGACCACGGGTAGGTCGAGGCCGCGACCGATCGCCTCGGCGATGGCGCGGGTGGGCACACCCTCTTCGGCGGTCGCGTGCAGTGCGGAGCCGGCCGGGGCGTTTTCGACCGCGAGTCGGACGAGGTTCGCGGCGTCGAGTCGATGCACCGCCGGCCACCGGTTGGTG
This sequence comes from Micromonospora sp. NPDC004704, assembly GCF_053601675.1. NCBI lineage: Bacteria > Bacillati > Actinomycetota > Actinomycetes > Micromonosporales > Micromonosporaceae > Micromonospora > Micromonospora sp. NPDC004704. Next base: position 78,309 of record NZ_JBSGCD010000004.1, read on the forward strand.
CCGTCGTCGATGTAGCCCGAGACACCCTTCTCGCGGGCGACGCCGACCAGGACGGCGATGAAGCCGTGATCGCCGGGCCCGTGGACGGTGGGCGCGAACCGTACCGACGAGGAGCGCACCCCGTGCGGGACGAACGACATGGCCGCCTGGACGCCGGCGATCCGTGGGTGGGCGCCCGGATCGGGCAGGTCCAGCTCGGTGGCGGCACGGCCGGACACGAGGCCGAGCAGTCCCGAGGCGACCACGAACGGCCGGTCGGTGCCCTCCAGCTCGGCGCCGATCGCGTTGATCACCGCCAGGTCGGTGCGCGCCGCCGCCTCCATCCGGGAGAAGTCGTGGTTGTAGCCGAGATGGATCACACCGTCGGACGCGGCCGCACCGGCGCGCAGGCTGTCGAGATCGTCGAGGTTGCCGCGCTGGACCTCGGCGCCGAGAGCGGTGACCGACGCGGCGGCGGTGTCCGTACGCGCGAGGCCGAGAACCCGATGTCCGGCGTCGAGCAGTTCGGGGATGACGGCGGAGCCGATCCATCCGCTCGCGCCGGTGACGAAGATGCGCACGAGAACCTCCAGGGGCAGGATCGCCGGCACGGGCCAGCGATGTCACTTGATGACATCACAGTACCAGATGATGTCATCAAGTGACATGACTAGACTGGCTCCGTGGTGCGATGGGAAGCGGACGCGAGTGGCCGGCTGCGCGAGGCAGCGATGCAGCTCTACGTCGAGCGCGGCTTCGAGCAGACGACCGTGGCCGACATCGCCAAGCGGGCCGGGCTCACCGCGAGGACGTTCTTCCGCCACTTCGCCGACAAACGCGAGGTGCTCTTCGCCGGCTCGGCCGACCTGCAGAAACAGCTCGTGCTCGCGCTTGAGGCAGCCCCCGGGTCCGCCTCGCCGATGCAGGCCATCTCGGCCGCCCTCGACGCCGCCGCCACGGCACTGGGGCAACACCCCGAACACTCCCGCAAGCGCCAGTCCGTCATCAACGCCCACGCGGAGCTGCGGGAACGTGAACTGATCAAGTTGGCGTCACTCTCCGCCGCGCTCGCCGACGGCCTGCGCCGCCGCGATGTCCCGGAGCCGGACGCGAGCCTGGCGGCCGAGGCGGGGATCGTCGTGCTCCGCGTCGCGTTCGAGCGCTGGATCAGCGAGCCGCACGGCGCAGACCTGTCGCAGACCATGCGCGACGCGCTCGACCGCCTCAGGACGGTCACCACCGCTCGCTGAACGTGCCCCGGTCCTCAACCTCAGAACAGGGTGGGGCGGGGACGGGAGGCCGGCGCGTACCGACTTTGTCGGGAACCCCGAGTACGGTTTCGGTGATCGACAGGCATGAGCGTCGGTGACAGGTTGTCGGGGCGGGAGCGGCCGGCCCGGCGGCGAGGGACCGTGGGAGGGAGCGGGTGTGGCGCAGCCGAGGGCACTGGTGGTTCGAGGCGGTTGGGAAGGTCACCGGCCGGTCGAGGCGACGGAGTTGTTCATCCCGTTCCTCGAACGCAGTGGTTACGCCGTACGGGTCGAGGGGTCGACCGAGATCTACGCCGACGCCGAGGAGCTGGCCGGCACCGACCTCGTCGTGCAGTGCGTGACGATGTCGCAGATCACTGCGGAGCAGGTGGCCGGGCTCAGTGTGGCGGTCGTCGCCGGTACGGGCTTCACCGGCTGGCACGGCGGCATAGTGGACTCGTTCCGCGCGTCATCGGATTACCTGCATCTGGTGGGCGGCCAGTTCGCGACCCATCCGGGCAAGGAGCCGTGCGAGCGGCACGGTGGCGCCGAGGACAACTTCCTGCCGTACACCGTGCGTGTCACCGACCTCGGCCGGGAGCATCCGATCACCGCCGGGATCGAGGACTTCGACCTGGTCACCGAGCAGTACTGGGTGCTGCACGACGACCTGATCGACGTACTGGCCACGACCGTCCACCCGACCCGGGAATGGCACCCGTGGCAGCGGCCGGTCACCTCGCCGGCGATCTGGACCCGTCACTGGGGGGCGGGACGGGTTGTGGTGACAACTCCGGGGCACGACCTGGACGCGCTGCAGCATCCCAGCGTCCGTACCGTCATCGAGAGGGGGATGCTGTGGGCGACCCGCACCGCGTAGGCATCGTGGGTCTCGGGGTCATCTCCCGGGCGTACCTGGAGACGCTGGCGGACCATCCCACGGTGAGCATCGTCGCGGTGGCCGACCTCGACGCGTCCCGGTCGGCCGCGACCGCCGCCGTGCTCCCCGGTGCCGAGGCGATGAGCGTCGAGCGGCTGCTCGACCGCCCGGACGTGCAGACGGTACTCAACCTCACGATCCCCGCGGCACACGCCGAGATCTCGCTCGCCGCGATCGACGCGGGCAAGAACGTGTACGTCGAGAAGCCGCTCGCGGTCACGTTCGCGGACGGCCGCTCGATCATGGACCGGGCCGCGTCGGCCGGCGTCCGGGTGGGTTGCGCACCCGACACCGTTCTGGGCACCGGTACGCAGACCGCCCGCGCCGCGATCGACAGTGGCCTCATCGGGCGCCCGCTGTCGGCGTCGGCCGTCATGGTCACCCCGGGGCACGAACGCTGGCATCCCCACCCCGACTTCTACTACACCCCCGGCGGCGGCCCGTTGCTGGACATGGGGCCGTACTACATCTCCGCCCTCGTCCACCTGCTCGGACCGGTACGCGCGGTGGTCGGAGCCGCCAGCCGGTTGCGCACCGAGCGGGTCATCGGTTCGGGCCCGCGCACCGGCCAGCGGATCCCGGTGGAGGTGGACACCCACGTGTCCGGGGTGCTGGAGCACGCCAACGGCGCCCTGTCCACCATCACGCAGAGCTTCGACGGTGTGGCGACAACCGCCGCCCCGATCGAGGTGCAGGGGGAGGCCGGGGCGCTCGCCGTACCCGACCCGAACCGCTTCGACGGCGAGGTCCGCCTCTTCGCGCTCGGCGCCGACGAGTGGCGGGTGCTCGAACCACGGGCGGGTTACGTGGGCGCGTCCCGGGGCGTCGGTCTGCTCGACCTCGTCGGAGCCGACGGCCAGCGTCAACCGCGTGCCGGTGGTGAGGTCGCGCTGCACGTGCTCGAGACGATGACCGCCCTGCTCCGTTCGGCTGCCGAAGGTCGGCGGATCGAGCTGACGACAACGGTGCGGCGGCCCGTACCCGTTCCGCTCGCGTCCGTCGATGGCGTTTCCTCGCTTTCGTGAGTGAGGGGAGAGGGGTACGGGCTACGGGTTCAGGACGACCTTGCCGGCGACGGTGCCGGACTCGGCCAGCCGCAGGGCCTCGGCGGTGCGGGCGAGCGGCAGTTGGGCGGCGATCCGGGCGGTGACGTCACCGCGTTGCAGGGCCGCGAACACCTCGATGAGGTCGGCGCGCAGCCGGGCCCGGAACCGGCTCTTGGCCAGGGCCTGCCCTGCCCAGATGTTGAAGAAGTAGGCGTGCCGGCGGTTGGGTAGCGCGTTCCACAGCCACACCCGGCCGAGCAGCTTGAAGACGGGCCACTGCTTCGACCCCGTGTCGTCGCGGGTGGAGGCGGTGCCGTACGAGACGAGCGTGCCGCCGGGTGCGAGGAGTTGCCAGGAGTCGAGGATGCTGCGACCACCGACGTGGTCGAAGACGGCGTCCACCCCGTCCGGAGCGAGTACGCGTACCCGTGCTGCCACGTCCTCGGTGCGGTAGTCGACCGGGATGACGCCCTGCTCACGTAGCGCGTCGTGATGACGGGCGGATGCCGTACCGATCACCGTCACGCCCGTGGTACGGGCGAGTTGCACCAGGACCGAGCCGACGCCGCCGTTGGCGCCGTGCACCAGGATGGTCTGCCCGGCACGGATCCGGGCCTTGCGGTACAGCATCTGCCAGGCGGTGATGCCGTTGAGCACCATGGTCTCCGCCTCTGCCGGGCCGACCCCGTCGGGCACCGGCACGACGTCGGCCGCCTTGACGAGCACGTGGCTGGCCCAGCCGCCGACCTTCACCAGTGCGGCCACCCGGGTGCCGGTCAGGCCCGGCTTCACACCCTCGCCGGTGGTGACGACCGTGCCGACCAGGTCGTAGCCGGGTACGAAGGGGGACGCCGGCTGGTCGTAGTAACGGCCACGACGCATCTGCTGCTCGGCGAAGGAGACCCCGGTCGCCTCCATCCTGATCAGGACCTCGCCCGGACCGGGGGAGGGGACCGTTCCGCGCCGGATCTCCAGCCCTTCCGGCTCCACCGGACCCGGCAGGACAACCTCGACAAGTTCCTCGACACCCATGACGACCTCCGCTGTGGTTCGCATTAGTTAGCTCTCTTCGCGTTCGTTATAAGTTCTAACAGCTCGCTTGGGAGAGAGTCAAGGAGTTTCGTGATAGCGTCTAACTAAATCTTGAGCATCTAGCGGCACGTTGGTCGGGTGGCTACGGGCGGCAGGGAGGACGGCGGGCCATGGCGGAAGCCGGCACGGAGACACCGCGTGAGCGCTACCGCGCCCAGGTGCGTACGGAGATCAAGGAACACGCGTGGGGGCAGATCGCCACGGCCGGGGCGTCCGCGCTCTCGCTCAACGCGATCGCCAAACAGATGGGCATGAGTGGACCCGCGCTCTACCGGTACTTCGCCAACCGCGACGAGCTGATCACCGCGCTCATCACAGACGCGTACGGGAGCCTCGCCGAGACCTTCCGGGTCGCTGCCGGGTCCGGCGCCGACCTGGCCGGGCTGGCGCATGTCCTACGCGCCTGGGCGCTGGAAGACCCGCAGCGGTACTTCCTCATCTACGGCACACCCGTCCCGGGCTACCACGCGCCCGACGACGTCACCCGGATCGCGTCCGAGATCATGACGATCCTGCTCGATACCTGCGCGGCTCTGCCCCCGGGGCGTCCCGTGACACCGTTCGACGCGCACCTCGAAGACCACCGGCAGTGGGCGGCGGAGCACCCTGCCTCGGCCGCGGCCCTGCACCGCGGCCTGGTCTCCTGGACCCGGCTGCACGGCATGCTGTCCCTGGAACTCGCCGGCCACTTCACCGGGATGGGCTTCGATCCCGCCCGACTGTTCGCGGCCGAGGTGGACGACCTCACGGCGCGCTGACCACGCCGCACCCCACCCCATCAGTCCCTGGGAGTGAGCAGGACGTCGACGACATCGCGCAACGGGCCGACCAACTCCTCGGAGGTCGCGTCGCGCAGTGGCTGCAGACCAACCGCGGACCGTACGACGGCAACACCGACCCCCAGCGCGACCACCAGTTCCGCCCGCAGCAGCCGCTCCCTGTCGTCCTGTTCTCGCGACGGGGCGTCGTCGGGCCGAGAAGCGTCCGAGGCTTCGAGCACTTGCCGGCTGAAGTCCTGTAGGGCCTGCCGGCGCAGGCTGTCCACCCGCTCGTCGCCGGAGACGCGCAGCAACAGCAGCACCGGGTGCTCGCCGAACTCCGGCCAGGCGGTGGCGGAGAGTTGGTGGGCGAGTGCCTCGGCGAGGTCGGCATGGTCCCGGGGGAACTCGCCCTCCGGCCCCGGGAACCGGGGAGTGGCCGCCAGGGCGGCCTTGAACAGGCCCTCCTTCGAGTCGAAGTACCGCTTGATCAGTGCGAGGTTGACGCCGACATCCGCGGCCACGTCCCGCAGTGTCGTGCGGTCGTACCCGAGGCGGGTGAACCTGCTGCGCGCGGCCTGTAGGAGCGCGTGCCGGGTCGCCGCCGCGTCCCGCCGCCGCCGATCCCCTTCGGCCGGTCCGGTGGTAGACGCGTCGTCGTCTGCGTCGCCCACGGACCCGCCGGTTCCGCTCGCCGTCACCGTCGACCTCCCCTCAGTCCCGCCCGAAGCCACGTCCGTGTCGAGGCAGCATAGCCCCGCCACCTCATAAGTAATCACACGTTGACAATGCCTGTCGGCGCGGCTACGTTCCGAAGTAATCAACTGATGACTTACTTCGTGGTACGGAGAGGCGACCGTGGCCAAGCAGGCTCTTCTCGTCATGGACGTGCAACGTGCCGTGGTCGAGCGTTACCCCGATCCCGACTATCTGTCGCGCCTGGGCGAGGCGATCGGTGCGGCCCGCACGGCCGGCCTCCCTGTGATCTACGTGGTTGTCGGGTTCCGCCCCGGCTACCCGGAGATCAGCACCCGCAACAGGATGTTCGGCGGGCTCGCGGGAAGCGCCGGAGCGGCCGGCGACGACCGTGCCATGCAGGTCCATCCCGACGTGGCACCCGAGCCCGGTGACATCCTGGTCACCAAGCGACGCGTCAGCGCCTTCGCCGGCAGTGACCTCGACGTGGTGCTCCGGGCCGGGGCCATCGAACACCTGGTCCTCACCGGCATCGCCACCAGCGGCGTCGTGTTGTCCACCCTGCGTCAGGCGGCCGACCTGGACTTCGGCCTCACCGTCCTGGCCGACGGATGTCTCGACGCGGACCCGGAGGTGCACCGGGTGCTCACCGAGAAGGTTTTTCCTGACCAGGCGGACGTCACGACCGTGGCCGACTGGGTGGCGGCGCGCTGACGGCCGGGGTCGGCACCGGCGGGATCCGGTGCCGACCCGCACCGGGCGATGGGTTCGGTGTCGACGGCTCTCGGCGCCTAGAGGGCTGTCACCAGGGGCAGACGGACGGCCGGGGGCAGCGGGGCACTGCCCGGACGGGTGCGGAAGGACTCGATCATCAGGGCGGCGAAGCGGCGTGCGGCGGCCACCGCGGCCACCGGTGACGTGGTCCGGATACCACCGTTGGCCATGACCATCATGATCAGGTCGTCGAGGACGAACTCGGGCCGTAGCTCACCGGATTCCTTGGCTCGCCGTACGAGTTGCGCGAAGTTGCGCAGCGCACGCTCGCGGGCCTGCGCGAAGTCGACGGCGTCCGGGAACGCGGACACGAATGCCGCCGTGAAACCCCGGTCCAGGGCGTGCAGGACGGACACCTTCTCGATCACGGTGCAGAAGCCGCGCCAGGGATCGAGCACGGCCTCGTCGACGATGAGCGTGCAGGCGGCCATCTGCTCCGTGAACGCCTCGGTGACCAGGGACTCCTTGGTAGGGAAGCGGCGGTACAGCGTCGCCACGCCGACCTCGGACCGTCGGGCGATCTCGCGCATCGTCACGGCGAGCCCCTCGGCGGCGAACGTCGCGCGGGACACGTCGAGGATGCGGTCGCGGTTGTCCCGGGCGTCGGAGCGCAGGGACTGAGGCAATCGGTGCTGCACCGTTCTCACTTTAGCCATGTGGACGGGGTGTTCCGTTAGCGTCCGTCTCATGATCGCTCTCCAGTTCTCCGAGTACGGATCCGCCGATGTGCTCACCCTCGCCGAGGTCGAGGAACCGCACGCCGGCCCGGGACGGATCCGCATCGCCGTACGGGCCGCCGGTGTCACGCCGGGTGACTGGTACCTGCGTTCCGGCCAGCTCCGGGACATGGTCCCGATCACCCTCCCGCACCTGCTCGGTATCGACGCCGCGGGCATCGTCGACGAGGTCGGCCCGGGGGTTACGGACGTCCGGCCCGGTGACGAGGTCTTCGGCGTGGTCGACGTCGCGCAACTCGGCGGAGCGGCAGCCGAGTACGCGGTGCTGGTCGCCTGGGCGCGTAAGCCGGCGGCGTTGAGCTGGGAACAGGCCGGAGGTGCGGCTGCCAACGTCGAGACCGCGTGGCGGACGCTGGAGAAGCTGGCCGTCGGCCACGGCACGACGTTGCTCATCGAGGGGGCCGCAGGCGGCGTCGGCACGGTCGCGATCCAACTGGCCGTCGCCCGCGGCGCGGCCGTCATCGGTACGGCCCGGGAGCCCAACCACGCGTTCCTCGCTGATCTCGGCGCGATACCCACCACCTACGGACCGGGACTCGCCGGACGGGTCGCCTCCCTGGCACCGGCCGGTGTCGACGCGGTTCTCGACTGCGCCGGCTCCGGCTCACTGCCCGACCTGGTGGCCATCGCCGGGAGCCCGGACAGGGTGGTGTCCATCGCGGACTTCCGTGCCCACGAACACGGGGTCGAGTTGTCGCACACCGGTGGCCCCGGCACACCCTCGAAGCACGGACTCGACGGTCTCCGGGTGGCGTCGGAGCTGGCCGAGCGGGGTCGGTTCACCGTGCCGGTCGCGGCCACGTTCCCGATCGAGGACGCCAGGGCCGCACATCAACTGAGCGAGAGCGGCCACGCCCGCGGCAAAATCGTCCTGACGCTGCAGCACGAAGCGGGTGCCCGCTGACGGTTCACAGCAGGCAGGGGCGGAGCGGTTACGGGTGGTCGGCGGGCCGGGACGGGAGCGAATCCCGGAGCAGGGTGGTGAGCCCGGCCCAGGTGTCGATCGCCGCCGCCCGTGCGGCGGGCGGCTGCTGCCCGACTCGCTGCCGTGCCACCGGTCACCTCCGATTCGCCGTGGACCGGGCGGGTTCCTCAGGACTGCCCGTTGGCGGTGTCGCCCCGGTGAGCGGTGAGCCCGGTCGACTGTGGCTCGGGTGCGAGGAACACGTCGAGGCCGGTGGCCGCGAGGACCCGGGCGACCACACCGGTGGCCCCGGTCACCCGCAACCAGCCACCCGCGTCGGTGCAGAGGTTGTTTCCGCGTACGAAGCCGCCGAGGCCGGTGGAGTCGCAGAACGACAGCTCCGACAGGTCGAGCAGGATCCGGTGGTGACCGGTGTCCAGGAGTTGGTCCACCTGGTCGTTGAGCTGGACAACCGTCGCCAGGTCCAACTCGCCGGCCAGGCGGAGTACGGAGGGGTCGTCACTGCCGCCAGTCGCGATGGTGAAGGTCATGCGCCCGTTCTTCCTTGCCGGAATCCTGCCAGTGAAGCTTCGCACGCGACCACCCGTGCAACTGCCACCGCTAGGTAACGATAGGACGCGGTTGACCGACGCTCTCCTCCAGGCAGGGCAGCCGCCCGCCGGAGACGTGCGGCGCAGCGGGACCTCGGCGTTACGGGCGGGGTCTGGCGTTGCGCAGCCTGATCCCGCTGAACCCGACCGTGCTGGCGGTCACCACCTCCCAGTACGGCCACAGGTTGTTCAGCACGCGTAGCTGGATGCCGGCCTCGTCGTGGCACCGCAGCAGGTCACCCACGGGTTCCGCGGGGCCGAGCGGCTCGACGGGTTCGACCGGCCACGGCGGTCGTCGACCATGAGGTTTGTTGACCACCTCCCAGTCGAGCAGCCCGATCGCCGCCTCGTATTTCTTGCGCTCAGTCGCACTCTCCGCGGTGTCCAGCGTCGTGCTCAGCAGCCACCGGAAGTGGGAACCCAGACCGTCACAGGTGCCGTGCGGCCGGTCGCCGATCAGGCTCAAGATCCGTCACCGGCCGTCCACCTCCTGCGCGCAACGGAAAAGCGGCCCTCAAAGTTCGGAGGCCCGCAAGTTCTTTGACACCAAGCGGGTCTCAGCCACTCAGCGTTTCCTTCGCGCTACAGTTCCTGTATTTTGCTGGTACCGGTACGCCGAGGGGAAGGCGGCAAATGATCTTATGTATGGGAAGAGAGCGGTCCTCGCCGACAAAAGCCACTACCGGCCTTACAAGTCAGTTCGGCCAGCGCCGAACACCCTTCCCGGTTAAGGGCGAACTCGTGGAACTGGCGTTCGAAACTCTTCAACTACGCAAGTGGTGCGAGGACCCCGACGAGTCTTTCGTAGCTGCAAAGCCTCAGGTGATCGAACATTTGAAGAATCGTCTAGCCGATTTAAGGTCCGCAAGATCGCCGGTTGAGTTACTAGCCGGCTTGCCGCAGTTGATCAATGGCACGCCGCCGAGAATCCGGGTCCAACTGGCCGAGGGATATGTCCTCAATTGCGTAGTCAACCACAGCAGGCCAAGACTTGACGATGAAGGCAAGATCGACTGGCAAGCCGTCCGAAGACTACGGGTGACCTCAATTAAGGAAGCTGGGAAATGAGTATCATTTCAGAAGTCTTCACTCCTCGATGGGCATCCTCGCCTGGAGCCACCCTTGGCGACATTCTTGAAGAGCGGCGTATCACCGTGGCGCAACTCGCTACCGTCATGAATTTACCACGAAGAACGGTTGAGGAATTACTACACGGGAAGCAAGTCATCACTGTCGATTTGGCAGACAAGTTGGCAGAGAACGTTGGGGCAACCAGCGACTTTTGGTTGGCCAGAGAGGCCCAGTATCGAGAGGACTTACGTCGAGCGGAAGCCGACAAGTGGGCTGAAGGTCTTCCTGTGCGACAGATGGCAGCAATGAGCTGGATACCTAAGCCATCGGACTGGAAGGAGCGTTTGCGCTCGTGCATGCAGTTCTTTCAACTTGTGAACGTGGGTGATTGGTCGACCATTTCTCGCCCGATCATCCAAAGCTCCTACTTTCGCTCCTCCGCCTCGTCAGAAGCCGACCCGAACACCGTGCTCGCGTGGCTGCGACAAGGAGAGATAGCGACAGCGGATCAGGAGGTCGCTCGATGGGATCCAGAAGCATTTGATGGGGCGCTTAGAAAAGCGCGAGCCCTAACGCGGGAAAAGGATCCGTCTAAATTCCTTCCAGTGCTCACTGAACTATGCATGGGGAGCGGTGTCAGGTTTGCAATCGTTCGCGCACCCCACGGCTGCCCCGTAAGCGGCGTGGCCCGGTTCATCAACGGAACATCTCCAATGATCGTTCTCAGTGCACGACATCTGTCCGACGATCAACTCTGGTTTACGTTCTTTCACGAAGCCGGGCATCTAATTCTTCACGACACCGGAAATGTCTATCTCGATGACGATCTTCAGCTCGACGGCGGAGTGGCAGATTCGGCAGACGAGGTCGAGGCCAATGACTTTGCAGAGCGTTTGCTGGTACCCCACGATCACGGAATCAAAGCGTCTCGCTGGCTGAGTCATCGAGACGTGATTCGCAAGGCGCAGGAATTGGGGATCGGACCAGGCGTATTGGTGGGCCAATTGCAGCACCAGGGTATTATTGGCTTTGACACTCTAAATCGACTAAAGCGACGTTACCGGTGGGTGGGCTCTAGCCTCGAAAAGGCTTGAAGACGGTAGGACTTTTCTGCCAGTTGCACAGTGCGTCCTCAAGCGCATCAAAGCCGACACTTAGGTAGTCTTCTAGGTTCCTGAGACGTTGTTCCAGCCAAGCGGCACTGACGCCTTTCGGTGCGCCGAAAAGTAGACGCGCGCCCGTTCGAGGTCCAGTTGCACCGCTCATATACGTTCGTCCTGGGGCAATGGGCGCTAGTTCCAGCTTGCCAACCATCGTCAAGTAGTCAAACTTGGCCGTTCGACCGAATCGATGAACCGCAGTCATGGAGCGGAACAGGGTGTCGAAAGCCGCAGTCTCATCGCCCGCAGACGCAGCAGCACTGATCAAACTGTCGTGACTCCCCGCGCTCTTGATCCACTGGACGTAGCTTGCAACGACTGCGCCCGTGCCGTTTTTGCTCCAGCCACTCAAGCTTTCGTACTTGCGGTGATTGCCAAACCCCCCAGGATCCTCGGGGCGCTTTATTCGCGTCAGATTCGCGTCGAGCCACGACCTAAATTCGTCTATGTTGACGCTTACTGCTTGCCAGTCCCACAGGCCGCCTTGTTGTAGCCTGCCATAGACTTCCCGCGCGTATCGCCAGCCGCCTCGTCGATGCTTCCCAAAGTGCACATATAAGAAGACCATCCAGAATGCCTCATCCCGGGCACCTTCGCGGGACTTGATGATGGCAGCCCTTAACGGGTCGAAGTAGTCCGTGTCAGGGTTCGCACTAACCTGAGCGAGATTCCTAGTCAATAGCAACTTGACATATCGGCCCCGTCGCTCACTTTCTATGAGTTGCTCGAGGAATGCATGCTTCGCGGATCCGCTGCTGATTCCCGGCAGGGGCGTCACCTCCTTCTCGTAGGCATTGAGTTGGCGCTCCAAACGCGATGCTTCCTCGCGGTCCCGAGGTCGCAAATCTTCACCCCCTGATTTGGTCGGCTAACCAGGTGCCAATCGCTGACATGACTGCAGCGGTGACGCCGTAGCTGCTCTGTAGGTTGTGGTTGTATCCAAGAACGAGTATTGACCTTCCCAAATCAACGCCCGCTATCCGCTTGAGCTCGCCTGTGTAGGCCAGACCTTTGACATTTACCCCGTTCGCCCGAGGCAAGTCCCAGCGGGGAACCGCGGTCTGCATCAGGACGGTTTCAGAAATCCGCTCAAACTCGTTGAGTACCGATCGACCATTTAAGACCAGAACCTCAAGGTTGGAGTCACGCAGAAGATGAGCGAATGGCAATCGAGTGACGTTCAGGAGGGTGCGTCGGTGTGATAGCGACAGGCTGCCCCACTTCCCTTGGGTGGCGTACGGAACCAAGTCGAGATGGCAGGCCCCGCCTCCTGGTCGATATAGTGATGTATCGGAAGGCGCTAGAATGCGTTCTAGAACCTGAAACCATCGATCGTAGGGCACTCCTTGGAAGTATGTCGAGCATGCGTCAAATATCTGTCTGAGCTGCGGCGTAGAGAGTTCCTTCCAAGATTCCATGTCAAGGGATCGCAAGGTTGGCAGTCGGCGGTGCGGTCCGTCCAGCTCCACGCCGTCCCGCGAGACAAATTCTTTATTGCTCGGGTTGATGCCGACGGTGCCAACGATGGCACTCCGCATGTCCCCGAAGAATGGTACCGGGCAGCCCCAACTAATGACGTTGCAGTTCGCAACGTCATCTAGACACAGGAGATCCACGTAGGCCCCCATCGTTCGCAGCAACGCGTCTCTACTGCCGGTCGAGCCGACTTTGTATGTAGATGTCGTAAACAGTGCTCGACATGGATCGTCGCAAGTCGTCAATTCGATCAAGGTCCCTCACTCTGCTCACAGCGTAAACTTGCAGGAGTCGAACAATATCAGCCCAATATGGCTCCGTGGGCAGGCGCGTCGGATCGACACTTGTTCCGTTGCGGATAGCTTCCTCTAGCTCAATAACCCGCCTGACATTGCCCCATTGGTCGCCTTTTGGCATCGACGGCATAGTAGTCTTTGAACTCAGCCAGCCTTCCTTCAGAAATTGTCGCGCTTTCTGCTCGTTATGCTGATACAAGTGGAGACTTCCCACAAAGTGTGTATAAATCCCAATATCCACACCAATTGCGCGAGCTACCAGTTCCTGCAGCATGGTGAAGGCAAAAATATCGTGCGGCAATCCCAAGTAGACGTCGTTAGATCGCATGTAGGTTACTACGTGGAGTGAGCCTCCCCTTACGAGGAATTGCAGCGTGCAGGTACAGGGAACATCCTTGTGTTCCCGATGGAGGTCCTCGTGATCGAAGAGTTGGATTACGGCCCGGCGTGAAGAAGGCTTGGCCCGCAAGGTCTCGATAATAGCCTCAATTTGGCTCCTGCCGTCCCAGCCGAGCAGGCGGGGACCGTAACCGCCATACACCAGACCGTTTTCTGCTTCTTCCTGGTACGCGGGGACGTAGTAGCTGATCGGTTCGACTGCGTTTGAGCCTGAGAGATACCAGCACGTCTCGCCCAGGCAGCTGAAGATCCGGCCGCGCCCTTCGCTACGGCTAACACGCGACCGCGGGTTGGTCAGTTCTAGCGCAACACCGCAAAGCTCGGTGATTTGGCCGCGCGAAGGTCTCGTTACTGTGCCATGCTTTAGGATGCGCTTGATCGCTCGACGCATGAGGTCGTCGGTGGTTGCGGCGGATAAGGTATGGACCATTGAGTTCCTCCTTGCGTGCCGCTGCTACGACCAGAGATTCCCTCGCGAGACTAGGCTAGGATTGCGACCTTAGTCGATAGCAACGCCAGCACGCTATAGGCCGAGTTGGTGCCATCGCTTGCAATGATGCGTCGGCGACGGCGCTTCCAGGCAGATAGGCTTTTCGGTGCCGCGTGTGTTCGGGGGCGACGCTCTGGGTGGCTGGGCAGGGATGCCGTTGCCATGTTGTTGCGGCTCATCGGTGGGTTGGGCAAATACTCCAGTCTGGCCTGGCGATTGCGCATCCTCGCAGCTCAGTACCGGTTTTAGCCCGCCGGCCGGCGAGAAGGTCACCGGATGCACGTCGATGTTCCCTGCGAAGAGTGGCACTGCCGCGCGGCGGGTGTAGCCGCCTCTCGTCGAGGACCAGTCAAGCTCTGTGCTTCTGTTGATCGACGAGATCGCTGGTTGGTCGTCGGGTTTGGATGACCTGCTGGGACCGTTCGCGTACCGGCTCGGGTGGGCCGAGCCTCGACGGCATGCCCATGGTTACCTGCTCGGACTGTTGTCGCCCCTGACCTACAAGAACGGCGGAAGCCCTTGGGGCAAGACCCCGGACCGGATGCAACGGCTGCTGAACAAAGCCGAAGTTCTCGACCCCGGCAGCCATGACTTCGGTTCCGACCTCTACGACCTGCTCGTCCGATGCGTCGCGCATGGCGCGATGATCTATGGGACCCCGATCACCGACGTCGTGCTCTCTGAAATCGCGGAGACCGTCTGCCGGATCTACGACACCCCCAGCGCCCACACGTTCACTTCTCGGTGCCCGCCATGAGCGACACCGAGTTGCCGCACTTGGCGGGCGTGGTGCCAGCGATGGCATCACGCCCGCCACCTCTGGGTTTCACCGCCGCCACGGTGGCCCAACCTCTGCCCGGAACCAGTAGTCGGGGGCCCGGCCATGGTCGACGCCCCACACGTACGCGTCGGGCTGTTGGGCGGTGGCGGCGACGTGCGGGATGAACCACCTGATCGTCGGATCCTACGAGAAGTGCAGGACCTGTCCGGGTTCCGGCCGCATGCCGTTGTCTCTACCGGGCGCGGCCACACATCTCAAGTGGCGTTCGAAAAAACTTGACGTGTTTCATACATTTCTGAGCTTTCATGATTTCGTGAAATCTGTGTAGCGTGGATGGCATGACAACAGCTATCTCGGTCTCCGGCCTGGTGAAGTTGTTCGGCCGGAGCCGCGCACTGGACGGGCTCGACCTGTCCGTCGACACCGGTGAGGTGCATGGCTTCCTGGGCCCGAACGGCGCCGGCAAGTCGACCACCATTCGGGTCCTGCTGGGGCTCCTCCGCGCCGACGCCGGCCAGGTGAGCCTGCTGGGCGGGCATCCTTGGCGGGACGCGGTGGCACTGCACCGGCGCCTGGCGTACGTGCCGGGCGACGTGAACCTGTGGCCGAACCTGACCGGCGGGGAGGCGATCGACCTGTTCGGGGCACTGCGCGGGGGCCTGGACCGGCGACGCCGGGACGAACTGGTCGAACGTTTCCAGCTCGACCCGTCCAAACGGGCCAGGACGTACTCCAAGGGCAACCGGCAGAAGGTCGCGGTCATCGCCGCGTTCGCCTCCGACGTCGAGCTCTACATCCTCGACGAGCCGACCTCGGGGCTCGACCCGCTGATGGAGGCGGTCTTCCAGGAGTGCGTACGGGAGGTCAAGGCGCGGGGTCGTACCGTCCTGCTCTCCAGCCACATCTTCTCCGAGGTGGAGGCGCTGTGCGACCGGGTGAGCATCATCCGGCACGGGCAGACGGTGGAGTCCGGGACCCTGGCCCAGTTGCGGCACCTGACCCGTACCTCGATCTCGGTGGAGACCGCGCGTCCGATCACCGGCCTAGTGGACCTGCCCGGGGTGCACGACCTCGACGCGGACACCACCCGCGCCAGGTTCGACGTCGACACCGCGCAACTGGACCAGGTCCTGCGGCACCTGACCCGGTTCGAGGTCCGCTCGCTGGCCAGCGCCCCGCCCTCGCTGGAGGAGCTGTTCCTGCGGCACTACAGCAGCGAACTGGCCGCCACGAACAACCAACTGGCCGGTACGCGATGAGCGCGTTCACCGGCACCGCCCGACTCACCCGGCTCGCCCTGCGCCGGGACAGGGTGCAGTTGCCGATCTGGATCCTGAGCACCGCGCTGATGGCCGCCGTCTCGGTCTCCGCGATCCAGGCGCAGTACCCGACGGAGGCGGACCGGATCACCGTGCTGCGTACGGCCGTGCAGACTCCGGCCCTGCTCATGCTCCGGGCCGCCCCCACCGGGGCGAGCACCGGTGAGATGGCGATGTTCCAGGTCCTGGCCTTCCTCGCCGTGCTCGCCGGGTTCATGAGCACCCTCGCCGTCGTACGGCACACCCGGCAGAACGAGGAGACCGGTCGGACCGAGATGATCGGCGCGACGGTGGTCGGCCGGCACGCCAGCCTGACCGCCGCACTGATCGTCACGGTCGTCGCCAACGCCGTACTGGGCGCGCTGGTCACGCTCGTGCTGACCGGCAGCGGCGAGCCGACGGTGGGTTCGGTCGCGGCGGGGCTGGCGGTCGCCGCCGCCGGTGTCGCCTTCGCCGCGGTCGCGGCCGTCGCCGCCCAGGTGGCGGGGAGTTCGCGCGGGGCGAACGGGATCTCCGCCGCCGTGATCGGCGCGGCGTACCTGGTCCGTGGGCTCGGCGACGCGTTCGGCGAGGTCCTGCCCAACGGCTACACGATGACCAGCGGGTGGGCGTCCTGGCTCTCCCCGATCGGCTGGGCGCTGCGGGTGCGTCCGTTCGCCGACGAGCGGTGGTGGGTGTTCGGACTGCCGCTGGCCCTGTTCGTCGGCGCGGTCGGGCTGGCGTTCGCGCTGACCGTACGCCGGGATGTCGGGATGGGTCTGCTCGCGGCCCGCCCTGGTCCGGCTCGCGGTGCTCCGGGGCTGCTCGGCCCGCTCGGCCTGGCCTGGAGGTTGCAGCGCGGCACGCTGCTGGGCTGGGCCGTCGCCCTCGCGGTGACCGGGGTGGGCATCGGTTCGATCGGTGGCGCGGTCGAGGAGGGGTTGGGCGGGAACGAGGGCGCCGCCCGGACCATCAACAACCTCGCCGGTGGTGGTGGCGGGGGAGCACTGGTCGACGCCTTCTTCGCGGCGATGATGGCGCTCGTCGGGGCGCTGGTGGCCGGCTACCTGGTCCAGGCGCTGCTGCGGCTGCGGGCCGAGGAGTCCACGGGGAGGGCCGAGGCCGTGCTCGCCACCGCCACCGGCCGGTTGCGCTGGCTGGGTGGGCACCTGGTGGTCGCGATGGTCGGTGCCGCGGTCCTGCTCGGGCTCGCCGGGGTCTCGATGGGCCTGTCGTACGGGCTGAGCGTGGGCGACGTCGGCGGCGAGCTGGCCGAGCTGACCGGGGCGGCGTACGTGCAGTTGCCGTCGGCGTTGATCCTGGCCGGGTTCGCCGTCGCGGTGTTCGGGCTGGTGCCCCGGATGGCCGTCGGGCTGGCCTGGCTCGGGTTCACCCTCTGCCTTGTCCTCGGGCAGTTCGGCGGCCTGCTGAACCTGCCGGCGTCGGTGCGGGACCTCTCCCCGTTCAGTCACGTGCCGGCGCTGCCCTCGGCCGAGATCACCGCGATGCCGCTGGTGGTGCTCTCCGCGGTGGCGTTGGCGTTCGGCGTGGTCGGCCTGGTCCTGTTCCGGCGCCGCGACCTCACCCCGTGACGCCGTACCGGGCCACCTCACCGTGATCTTCACAGAATAGTGAAAGATAGGAAGATGCAACCTGACGGCCGGCGCGACGAGGAAGCGGTCCGTCGCTTCATCGAGCACTTCGCTCTCACGCTCAGCGACATGGGTATGCCCCGGATGGCGGCGCGGGTGTTCGCGGCGCTGATGGCCGCCGAGGAACCCGGGCTCACCGCGAGCGAGATCAGCGAGCGGCTCGGGGTCAGTCCGGCGGCGGTCTCCGGTGCGGTCCGTTACCTCATGCAGGTCGGCATGGCGGTGCGCGAACCGGCGCCGGGCTCGCGGCGGGACCTCTACAAGGCGCCGAGTTCGTCCTGGTACTCGTCCACCGTCCGGGGCGGGGTGTACCAGCGGGTCGCCGACGTGGTCCAGGAGGGCGTGCTGGCGGTCGGCGACGAATCCTCGCTGCCCGGTGGCCGGCTGGCCGACATGCGGGACTTCTTCCATTACGTCCAGGGCGAGATGGGGGTGCTCGTGGAGCGGTGGGAGCAGGCCCGCCGCGAGGCCCGTACCGGGTCCTGACCGAGCCGCCGTCCGGGAAGTGTCGGGGGGCGGGGCGATACTCGTCGCGGCGGAGCCGCCCGGCACCGCGAAGGTGAGGGGGCGCGGTATGGCCGAGGTGTTGCTGTTCCACCACGCGAACGGACTGACGGCGGGGGTGCGCGGGTTCGCCGAGGGGCTCCGGCGGGCCGGTCACACGGTGCACGTGCCGGACCTCTACGAGGGGGAGGTCTTCGACAACCTCGAACAGGGTGTCGGCCACGCCCAGAAGATCGGGTTCGACACGATCCTCGACCGTGGTCGGGCCGCCGCCGAGGCGCTGCCCGCCCACCTCGTCTACGCCGGGTTCTCCCTCGGTGTCCTGCCGGCGCAGCTGCTGGCCCAGACCAGGGCCGGTGCCGCCGGTGCGCTGCTGCTGGAGGGCTGCGTCCCGACCGCCGAGTTCGGCGGGGCGTGGCCCCGGGGCGTACCGGTGCAGATCCACGGGATGGACGCCGACCCGTTCTTCGCCGGAGAGGGCGACCTCGACGCCGCCCGCGCGCTGGTCGACAGCACCCCGGACGCCGAGCTCTTCCTCTACCCCGGCAACCGGCACCTGTTCGCCGACAGCAGCCTGCCCTCGTACGACGAGTCTGCCGCCACCCTGCTCACCACGCGGGTGCTCGCCTTCCTCGACACCCTCGGCTGACCCTGTGCCGTGCGGCGCCGTTGCGGGCCGCCCCGGTCCCGCGCCCGAGGGCGGGGGACCGGGGCCACCGGTCAGGGACCGCAGTAGAGCAGGCGGTTGGGTGAGCCCGCACCCGGGTTCGACACCACCCCGCCGGTCGACACCGCAGCGAGGTGGCTCGCCACCTGCGCCGGAGTCCACGTCGGGTGGTCCTGGAGCAGCAGGGCGACGCAGCCGGCGACGTGCGCGGACGCCACCGAGCTGCTGCTGATCGTGTTGGTCGCGGTGTTGCTGGTGTGCCAGGTCGACGTGATGCCCTGGCCCGGCGCGAAGATGTCCACGCAGCTACCGAAGCTCGCCGAACCCATCCGGGCGTCGGTGATCGTGGTGCCGGCCACGGTGAGCGCCTGCGGGACCCGGCCCGGCGAGTAGTTGCAGGCGTTGCTCGCCGAGCTGCCGGCCGGTACGACAACCGGAATGCCCCGGTTGATCGTGTTGATCACCGCGGCGTCGAGTGCGGTGCTGGCGCCGCCACCGATGCCCATGTTCACCACCGCCGGGCGGACCGCGTTCTGCACGGTCCAGTCGATCCCGGCGATGACCTGCGCGAAGCTGCCGCTCCCGGTGCAGTTGAGCACGCGTACGGAGACCAGCCGGACGTCCTTGGCCACCCCGTGCAGTTGGCCGCCGATGATGCCGGCCAGGTGGGTGCCGTGTCCGTTGCAGTCGTCCGCCGGGAGCACCCCGTCGACCGCGTCGAACCCGTCGACCGCCTGACCGGTGAAGTCGACGTGCGTCTTGCGGATCCCGGTGTCGATCACGTACGCGGTGACGTTCGGCGCGGTGTTCGGGTAGATGTACTGCTGGTCGAGTGGGAGTTGGTGCTGGTCGATCCGGTCCAGTCCCCAGGACGGCGGGTTCGGTTGCACCCCGGCGGCCAGCGGGACGAGATGGTTCTGTTCCACGTACGCCACCGAGGGGTCGGCGGCCAGCCGTTTGGCGGCCCGCTCCGGCAGGCGTACCTCGAAGCCGTTGATGGCCGCGTGGTAGACGCGTACGACCGTACCGCCGTGGTCGACGGCGAGCCGGTCGGCGGTGGCGGCGACCGCGGCCGGTCCGGCGGCGGTGGCCGCGTCGCGCAGGACGACCAGGTAGCTGTCGGGTACGGCGGTGGCCCCGCCGGCGTGCAGGATCCGCCCGTCGGGCGGGCCGGCGCCCGGTGCGGCGGACGCCGGGGTGGCGGTGCCGACGGTGAGCACCGCGAGCAGACCGGCTGCGAGCAGGCGCCGGCCTCGGATACCTGATGTGTTCATCGTGTGGTCCCTCCGGGCAGGCGGCCCCGGGGCGAGTGTCGCCCCGGGGCCGGTCGTTCGTTTCGGGTCAGTACGACGGAGGCAGGTAGAGCAGCCGGTTCGGTGAGCCGGGACCGGGGTTGATCACCACGCCGGGCGTGGCGGTGGAGTTGATGAAGGACGACACGGTGGCCGGTAGCCAGCCCGGATTGGCCTGGAGCACCCTGGCCGCCGCCCCCGCCACGTGCGGCGAGGCCATCGAGGTGCCCTGGAGGCTGGCGGTGGCGGTGTCACTGGTGTACCAGGCGGAGAGGATGCCGACACCGGGTGCGAAGAGGTCCAGGCAGGTGCCGTAGTTGGAGAAGGTCGCCCGGACGTCGTTGCTCTGGGTCGCGCCGACGGTGAGCGCGGTGGTGACCGACGCGGGGGAGTAGCCGCAGGCGGGCAGGTTGTTGTTGCCCGCCGCCACCGCGTAGGTCACACCGTCCACGATGGAGCCCTGAACGGCTGTGTTGATCGAGCCGTTGAGGGCGCCACCGAGGCTCATGTTCGCCACCGCGGGCTGACCCGTCTGGTGGTTGCTGGTCACCCAGTTCACCCCGGCGATCACCCCGGCGAGGGTGCCGCTGCCGGCGCAGTTGAGGACGCGTACGGCGACCAGTCGGACGCTCTTGGCGACGCCGTACGTGCGACCGCCGACCGTACCGGCGACGTGGGTGCCGTGGCCGTTGCAGTCGTCGGCGGGAAGTGCGCCGTCGACCGCGTCGTACCCGTAGATCGCCCGGCCGCCGAACTCGCTGTGCGTGATCCGGATACCGGTGTCGATGACGTACGCGATCACGCCGCTGCCACTGCGGACGTAACTGTAGGTGGCACTCAGCGGGAGGTTCGGTTGGTCGATCCGGTCCAGCCCCCACGGCGGGTTGGTCTGGGTCACCGAGGTGGTGACGGTGTAGTTCTGCTCGACGTACGCGACCGCCGGGTCGGCGGCCAGCCGCTTGGCGCCCGATTCGGTCAGCCGGGCCTCGAAGCCGTTGAGGGCGTCGCCGTACACGTGGCCGGTGCTGCCGCCGTAGCGGGCGGCGAGGCTGCCCGCGCTGCTCTTGACCTCGGCCTGGCGGGTGCCGGCCCGGCCGCCGACCGCGCTGTCCTTGAGCACCACGATGTAGCTGCCCGGTACGGCGGTGGTGCCGGCGTGGTACCTGATGTCACCGGTGGCGGGGGCCGCAGTTACCGGCCCGGCGACCAGGACCGTGGCCACGGTGGTGGCGAGCACGGTGCCGATGGCGGCCATTCTGCGCTGGAGCGTGCGTGGAAGCGTCAACGTCCGAACCTCCCTCGATCGGGCCGCTCCCACGGGCGTTGTGACGCCGTGGAAGGTGGACCTGAATGATTGCGGAGATCCTACAGCGGCATTCATTAACGTGTATATAGCTGATCTGACGAGACCCTTTGAAAGGATTCGCCATTAGCAATTGTCGTCGATTGTCGCCAGGTCCGGTAAGGAGTGAGTTTCCATACTGGACCTGCCGGCGGTGCGGTGCGCGGAGGTGCGTTCAGTCCGCGAGGCGTACGGACGCCGTGTCCCCGGTGGCCTCGACGTTCCACAGCGTGCCCAGGGCGGGCACACCGTCCATCGCCACCCGCCCGAACTCGACCGGCACGAGTGGGTCGGCGACGAGTCGGCCGTCACGGATCTCAAGACCGAGCAGGGTACGGATGAACAGCATCGGCGCACCCGCCGACCACGCCTGCGGGCTGCACGCGGTCGGGTACGGCACCGGCAACCGCCCGTACGGACGGTCATAACCGGAGAATGCCTCGGGTAGCCGATAGTTGGAGTACGTGGCCGCGTCCAACATCGCGGTGATGATGCGGTTCGCCTCCTGGCGGAAGCCGTACCGGGCCAATCCGTGCGCGATCAGCGAATTGTCGTGCGGCCAGACCGTACCGGCGTGGTAGCCGATCGGGTTGTACCCCTCGTCCTCGGTGGACGTGGTCCGTACGCCCCAGCCGGAGAACATCGCCTCCGACATCAACTGGTTCGCCACGATACGAGCCCGCTCGGGCGGGACGATCCCGCTCCAGAGCAGATGTCCCATGTTCGACGTCATCGAGTCGATGCAGCGCTTCTCGCCGTCCAGCCCGACCGCGTAGTACCCGCCCCGCGCCTCGATCCAGAAGTCCCGGTTGAACCGGTCGTACAGCTCCCCGGCCAGGGCGCGTTGCCGGTGCGCCAGGGCCGGGTCACCCAGCGGGCCGTCGGCCAACTCCGCCAGCCGGATCCGCGCGTCGTAGGTGTAGCCCTGGATCTCACAGGTGGCGATCGGTAGCACCGGGATCGTCCCGTCGGCGAACTTGATCCCGTCCCAGGAGTCCCGCCAGCACTGGTTGCCCAGCCCCTGCGCCGAGCGGGTGGCGTACTCGATGTAGCCGTCACCGTCCAGGTCGCCGTACTCGTCGATCCAGCGTACGGCGGCGTCGATGTTGTCCCGCAGGCCGTGGACCAGGTCGTCGTCGCCGCTCCACCGCCAGTACTCGGAGAGCAGGATGAGCCAGAGCTGGGTGGCGTCGGCGGTCCCGTAGTACGGGTTGTGCGGCTTCTGGTTCAACTGGGTCAGCTCGCCGCTGCGGATCTCGTGCAGGATCTTGCCGGGCTCCTCGTCCCGGAAGTCGTCGAACTGGGTCCCCTGGGCGGACGCGAGCGCGAGCAGCGTGCCCCTGGCCAGGCTCGGTCCGGCGACAATCGTCTGGTAGGCGCTGATCAGCGAGTCCCGCCCGAAGATGGTGAGGAACCAGGGCAGCCCGGCGGCCGGCAGGACGATCGGCACCCCACCGGCGGACTTCTCGATCCGCAGCGCGGCCAGATCCGCCTTCGTCTTGTCGAGCACACCGCGCAGCAGTTCGGAGTCGAACCGCAACTCGGCGCACTCGTTGCTCCAGACGCTCACGGCGTCCTCGCGTACGCCGTCGAAAACCTCACCGAAGTGTCGGTGTTTCGGGGTGACCTGGAGTGCGCCGAACTGGAGCGGAACGGTCAGCTCGCACTGCCATTGCTGGCCCGGTTCGAGGGTCACCTGCCAGACCAGGTCGTCTCCCTCGGTACGGCTGGCCGGCGGCTCCGCCTCGACCCGGGTGCTGGCCCGGAAGGTTCCGTTCCGGTAGGAGAAGTCGAGGTGGGTGCCGTGCGAGCCGTGCGACCGGACGATCGTCTGCGACCGGTCCGGAATCGAGTCCTTGATTTCGAAGAGATCGGCGAAGTCGACACTCGCCGACAGTCGCAGATCGAACGAGATGGCCTTGTTGGCGAAACACTCCAGCGTGACGCGTTCGTGCATTCCGTCGCCGATGAAGCGCTGCCGGCGTACGCCGATGCTGTTCGCCTGGATGCCGTCGATACCGGCGTTGGTGAGAAAGAAGGCGGCCGAGTAGTCCTCGACCGTGCCGGAACTCAGCAGCAGGAGTGGTGCGCCACCGATGCGCAGTACCCAGCGGCTCAGGAACCGGGTGTCGTCGTGGACCAGCCCGCCGATGGTGCCCTCGGGAATGTCACCGGTCGCGTCCGAGATCATGAACGTCCGACCCTCGACCACCGCGACCGCGTCCGGGCCCAGTTCGGGGGGTAGGTTGCGGACGACCGCGCTCGGCAGCCCGGATTCCGACTCCAATCCCGGCATCGGGTCGGCCGGAGTCGGCCTACGCACAGCGTCTGTCACGTGCGCCTCCAGCCGAGAGAAACGGCGACATTCATAGGCTCAGGGCCAGCCTAATGCCCACCCGACAGCGCGGCCGGGCAGTCCGGAATAGCGAATTCGGACGTTGTTCCCCATCGCGTTCCGCACGGTCCCGGACGTCGGAATCAGGGCGCGACCGTGGGCGGGCTCCGGTCCCGGGAGGCACGGGCGAAAACGGCGATCGCGGTACGGCGCGGAAGCAGTCGGGACATCAGGGCCTTTCCCGGGCCGCCTCGTAGTGGCCGGCGGCCTCGGCGGGAAGTCCCAGCGCGGTGGCGAGGTCACCGAGATACCCCGCCACGGACCCGAAGCCGAGTACGCCGCTGCTCGCCCCGGCCAGCTCGTGCGCGGCCGGCAACAGTCCCCTGTAGACGGTTTCCATCGCGGTCCGGTCACCGAGGGCGAGGGCCGCACGGGCGACGAGGCCCAGCCGGGCCTCCCGCAACAGGTCGTGCGGCGACTCCGGGACCCTCGACAACGCGTCGGCGGCCTCCTCCCGGCGACCGGCGGCGAGCAGGGTCACGGGCAGGATCCACGGCTCGTACGGGCCCCAGTCACGGTCGGGCCATCCGGTCCCGTCCGGCAAGGGCTCCCGGAGGTCCAGCGAGAGCAGGGCGAGCGA
This sequence comes from Micromonospora sp. NPDC004704, assembly GCF_053601675.1. Taxonomy (NCBI): domain Bacteria; kingdom Bacillati; phylum Actinomycetota; class Actinomycetes; order Micromonosporales; family Micromonosporaceae; genus Micromonospora; species Micromonospora sp. NPDC004704. The sequence goes on from NZ_JBSGCD010000004.1 coordinate 102,499, forward strand.
GAGCAGCCCCGGTTCCATACCCGGCATGCTCCCGCCGCGCAGGCGGGTGGACGCGGCCCGGTACGCCGCCTCCGCTTCGGCCGGGTGCCCGGTGAGGGCCAGGCGCAGGGCGGCGTACCACTGGGTGAAGACGCCGACCAGCGGCAGGTCGTACCGGTGCGCGAGACGGTCGGCGGCCTGCGCGTGCGTGTCGGCGTCGACCAGGTCGGCGACCGCGCACCGGGACTGGAGCAGGATCAGGTGACCGAGCACCTCGAAGGTCACCAACTCGTGCCGGGCACCGAGGTCGACCAGTTCGGCGCCGATCCGGGCACGCTCGCCGGCCATCCCCGCCCGGTGGAAGCTGTGCATGAAGCGGGCGTTGAGGGCGAACGCCAGCAGCGCCGGGTCGCCCGTCGTCCGGGCGATGGCCTCCGCCTCGTACGCCGCCCGCCGACCACGGTCCGTGGTGTCGCCCCGCGTCTCCAGGGCGATCGTGCTCAGCAGCCGGCTGCGCTGCTCCGCCCGATCCGCGCCGAGCGCGGCCAGGGTCTGTTCGGCGGCATCGACGATCAGCCGGGACAGTTCCTCGTCGTCGTTGCGGGTCCAGATCGCCGGTACGTCGAACGCGGTGACAACCATCGCGGTCAGCTCCGGATCACCCAGGCGCACCGCCGTGGTGACCGCCTCGGCCCGGTACCGGCGGGCCCGGTCCAGGTGCCCGGTCACCGCGACCGTCCGGCCCAGCCCCATCACCGCCGCCAGCCGCTCCCGTACGTCACCGCCGCCCGCGCGGTCGTGGGCGGCGAGCGCCTGCCGCCACAACCGGGCCGCCTCGTGCGGGTTGAACCGCCGTTCGGCCTGCTCGGCGGCGGCACGGGAGTAGTGAGCGGCACGGTGTGCGGTGGTGGTGCTCCCGGCCCGGTCGAAGTGGTGGGCGAGTGTCGTCACGTCGTCCGGGTGCAACCGTTCGATCGCCTCGGCGACCACGGCGTGCCACCGGGCCCGGCGCAGCGCGGACAGGTCGCCGTAGAGGGTGTCGCGTACCAGGATGTGGGTGAAACCCGGCCGCCCGTCGGTGCCCCGTTCGGTGAGGAACCCGGCCGCCAGGGCGCTGTCCAGGGCGTCGAGGATCGGCGCGTCATCCCCGGCCAGGGCGGTCAGCACCTCCGGGTCGATGTCCCGGCCGATCACCGCCGCCTGCCGCAACAGGGTCTGCGCCGGTTCCGGCAGCCGCGCCAACCGGTGCCGGATGACGTCCCGTACGCCCGCCGGGACGGTCTGCAGCGCGGCACCGCCCCCGGCGGCCAGCAGTCGCGCGAGTTCCCGTACGAAGAACGGGTTGCCGCCGCTGCGACGGTGGATCAGGAGCGCGGTCGGGTGATCCAGGTCCTGCCCGGCGACGGTGCGGGCGAGCTGCCCGGACGCGGTCTCGGACAGCCCGCCCAGGTAGATCCGTACCGGCTCGGTGCGGGCCAGTCGGGCCAGGGCCCCGGTCAGCTCCGGGGTGATCTCGGTGGCGCGGTAGGTGCCGACGACCAGCACGGGTCCGGTGACCGGTTCCGGCTCGACCAGCAGCGCGGCCAGCAGGTCCAGGGTGCCTTCGTCGGCCCGGTGCAGGTCGTCGACGACCATCAGGGTCGGTCCCCGGCTCGTCACCGCCGCGAGGCGGGCCACCGCCGCCCGGCGCAGACGGAACCGGGCCACCGCCGGGTCCTCACCCGACCCCGGAACCGGCCGGTCCGGTTCGGACCTCGACCCGGTGAGCGCGTCGGTGATCTGCACCCACGGCCAGTCGACCGGCGCACCCTCGTACTCCGGCACCCGCCCCCACGCCGTGGTCCACCCGCGCGCCGCCAGCCGTTCGGTGAGCGCCTCGGCCAGGGCCGTCTTGCCCGCGCCGGCGTCCCCGGAGACCAGGGCGAGTGTCGCCCGGCCGTGCCGGGTCACCGCGTCGGCCGTCTGCTCCAGCCGGGCCAGTTCCTCGTCCCGGCCGACGAACGGGCGCGGTCCGTCCGGCGCGGGCCCCCCATCCGGTACGCCCACCGCCCCGACCCGCGCGCCCGGTGCCGCCACTGCGCTGCCCGGCGGTACGGCAACCTCGGCCGCGGACCGGGTGATCGGCGGGTCGAGGTGCGGGGCGTGGGCGAGGATGTCGGCCTGCAACTGCCGGAGCCGGGGGCCCGGGTCGACGCCGAGTTCCCTGGCCAGGGTCTGCCGCGCCCGGCGCAGGGTGGCGAGTGCCTCCCCCTGGCGACCCGACCGGTACAGCGCGGTGGCCAGCAACTGCCAGGTGTCCTCGCGCAGCGGATGACCGTCGGCGGTTGCCCGCAGGTCGAAGGCGGCCTCGGCGGCTCGGCCCAGCGCCAGCAGCGCTTCGGCCCGCCGTTCCACGGCCAGCATCCGGACCTCGTCCAGCCGGTTGATCTCCGCCCGTGCCCAGGTCTGCTCGGCGTACTCGGCGTACGCGGGTCCCCGCCACAGGCCGAGCGCGTCGTCCAGACCGGCCAGCGCCTCGGCGGCCCGTCCGGCGGCGAGCAGTGTGGCCGACTCGCCGACCAGGGACTCGAACCGCCAGGCGTCGACCGCGTCCGGTGCGGCCCGCAGCGCGTACCCCGGTGGTGCGGTGACCAGCAGCCGGGCCGGCTGGCGGGGTGGCCGGTCCGGTTCCAGGGCCCGCCGCAGATCGGACACGAACGTACGGATCGCCGCCACCGCGCCCGGCGCCGGCTCCTGCCACAGGTCCCCGACGAGCCGGTCGACCGGTACGACCCGGCCCCGGGCGATCAGCAGTCGGGCGAGCACCGCACGCTGGCGGGCACCCTTCAACGGAACCGGGCCACGGTCGTTGCCGGCCCCGACCGGACCCAGTACGCCGAAGGTCACCTCCGGTGCCGTCGCCTGCCTGGTCATGGCACCAATCTATGCGGCTGCCCCGGATCCGCCGGCCGTGCGGGCCGCCTACTCATTCGTTGCTGACCCGCCGCTCATCACCGCCCGGCAGGCTCGACGGGCAGGAAGCGGTACGGCGGCAAAAACGCCGATACCGCACGAAAGAGCACACAGCAACCACTGTCCCCCGGAAAGGGCCCACCGTGGAACCCAGGATCGTCGGATTCGACTACCAGCGCGTCACCGTTGCCGAGAACGTGGCACTCAACGTCGCCGTCGGCGGCGCGGGCACCCCGATCGTGCTGCTGCACGGCTTCCCGCAGACCCACCTCATGTGGCGGCACGTCGCGGCCGACCTCGCCGCCGACCACACCGTGATCTGCCCCGACCTGCGCGGCTACGGCGCCAGCGACAAACCCGCCGAAACCGACGGGAGCACGTACTCCAAGCGGACCATGGCCGCCGACATGGTCGCGCTGGCCCGCGCCCTCGGCCATGACCGTTTCGCCCTGGCCGGGCACGACCGGGGTGCCCTGGTCGCCATTCGCGCCGGTCTCGACCACCCCGACGCGGTCACCCGACTCGCCTCGCTCGACGTGCTGCCGACCCTGGACATGTGGGAGGTTCTGCACGGGGCCAGCGCCGCGGTCGGCTTCCATCTCTACCTGATGGCCCAGCCGCCGGGTCTGCCCGAGCAGATGATCAGCGCCAGTGCCGACGCCTTCTTCGGCTACTTCCTCGACATCTGGACCCGCAACCCCGACGCCATCCCGGGCGACGTGCGGGAGGCGTACCTGAGGGCGTCCCGTGAAGCCGTACCGTCGATCGTCGCCGACTACCGGGCATCGGCCGGCATCGACGTCGAGCACGACCGGGCCGACCGGGCGGCCGGGAACCGGCTCCGCATGCCGGTGGCCGTCCGCCAGCAGGACTGGGGCGACGCGCTCGGTTTCGACGCGGCGGCCCTGTGGCGGCCGTGGGCGGCGGACCTGGACCACGCCACCGTCTCCAGCGGTCATTTCATGGCCGAGGAAGCCCCCGCCGAGGTGGTCAAGACCCTGCGCTCCCTGCTGGCCCGGTAACCCGCTCCGGACCAGGCCGAGCTGGGTGTTCGCCGACGATCATCGACCTCGGAACGCCTTTCCGGGCACCGGACCCGTCCGCTGACGGTCCATCGTGGAATGCGAGCATGTCGGGCATGCAAATCTACGAGGACGCCCGTACGGTGTCGCGGGCCGATCTGGCCGCGTGGCTGCGCCAGTTGGCCAGCCAGTTGGAGTCCGGTGGACAGATCTTCTACGGTGCCGCCGGCGCGGTAACGGTCGCCGACCAGGTCCGGTGCGAGCTGGAGATCGAGCGCGAGAGCGGTACGGAGATCTCGGTCGAGATCGAGTTCTCCTGGACCGGTCCCGAGGTGGCCGGATCGGCGGACGATTCGGACGAGGCGGAGACCGACGGCGAGGACGACGAGGAGGGGAGCGAGGAGAGCGCCACCACCGAAGCGGACGGTACGGCGGACAGCGAAACCGAGCCGGCCGCGACCGAGCCCGCCGAACCTGAGCCGGCCGCGACCGAGCCTGCCGTGACTGAGTCCGCAGAGGCTGAGTCCGCGGACGCCGAACCGACGGAGGTCAAGCCGGCCGAGGCGAAGCCCACCGACGCCGCGTAGTCGTCCGGGGTGGGGCGGGCGTTCGGGGCGAAGTGGCACGGCGCCCACCGGCACGGAAGAGGTCATGTCCCCGTTGGCGGACATGGCCTCTTTCGGGGGTGAACCAGGCCAGCAGTTCGGCGGCCCTCGCCGCCACCTCCGGGTCGGTGTCGTCCAGCCAACGCACATAACGGTCGGTGTGTTCGGCGGCTGCCCGGAAGGAGTCGGCGTCCCACCGCAGCGCGGCGGCGTCGCCGAGGTCCGTCATCGTGCCGTCGGCGTACGGGTCGTCGCCGTGGTAGAGCCACCGCACAGCTCGGCGAGCTGTTCGTCGCCCACCGCGTCGGCATCGGCGAAGGTCCGATCAGGGCGGAACGGAAGATGATCGTCGCGCCGGTCACCGACTCCGACCGCACGCAGCAGTCCGAGCACCGAGGCCCGGTCGGGAGTGGCGGGGTCGTCGACCAGCGCCACCAGGAACCGTACGGTGTGACAGCTCGCCTGCCAGCGGGTCCCCTGGTGGTAGACGCTGCCGAACAGTTGGTTCAGCGCGGCGTGCCGAATGTCCCGCTCGGGTGAGCGAAGCCCCCGAAGCTGGTCGGGTACGTCGATCGCGCTGCCGTAGGCGTGGTGCAGTGCCCGCCACGGCACCACGTCCAGCCCCGTCAGGCCACCGTCGTCGGTCATCACGCCTCGATGACCGTCAGCCACTCGCCCGTACGCGGACGGTAGCCGTGCCGTTCCGAGAGTCCGCGTACGATCGCCGGCATGTGAGCGGCGCCGTAGACGACCGCCACGTCGATCCGCTCGGCCGAGCGGGTACGGACGAGTTCGGCGAGCGCGGCCAGCAACCGCTCGTCCCGTTCACCGCCGAGCGTACGTTCGAGATGATCGGTGCCCTCGTGGTCCGAGTAGAGCTCCGCCTTGCCGCTGGGCAGGTCGCTCAACTCGATCTCGGGCGAGAGCAGCCGCCGGGTGCCGCCGAAGAAATGTGCCACGGTCATGAACGGGATCAGGCACCACACCATCAGCCGGTAGTGCAGTGGCATGGCTCGCCAGCTCCGGGCGAACTCCTTCGTCGTGACGTCCGGGTTGATCAGTTCCACCCCGAGCGACCCGTACGGGATGTTGTCGACCACCAGCCCGGACCGTTTGTTGGCCGGCATCACCCGGTAGGTGAGCGTGATCGCGGAGGTGAGCACGGACGGGCCGCCGCTGACCCCCTCGACGACGAGCAGGTCACAGGCGCGCAGCCGGTCGGCCACCGCAACGTAGAACTGCGGGTTCGCCACATGGAGCATCGGGAACAGCACGAACTGCAACTGTGCGTCGTGGCGCCGAAGGCGCAGTACGGCCGACCGGGTACCGATGACACTGTGCTCGATGATCTGCATGCCTGCCTACCCCGTGGTCTGCGAGACTTCAGTTCCGGAAGGTAGGGCAGGGCGGCAAGCGACGCTGTGCCTGCGGGTCTGCCGTCCCGGACGGGTGGAGGTCAGGTGCACCAGGCACGGCCCGCCGCCGGTGGCGGGCGTTGGGTGGAGATCTCGCCGGAGCGGATCCGGGGGTGGCTCGACGGCTTCTACGGCCGGCACGACGGCGCCACCGAGCAGGGTCTCGTGCTGACCGGGGTGAACAACGGCGACACCGCCACCCTGTATCCACCACCGGGGCTCGCCACCGTGGGGGACGTCGACGCCCTGCTCGCCGAGGTCGTCCGACCACCCCGGATCGCCCTGCTGCTGGTACGCAAGGGAGCGGTCGCCACCGGTGTCGCGGACGGTACGAGCGTGACCGTGTCCAAGGTCGAGCGCTTCTACGTACAGGGTCGCACCGCGGCCGGCGGTACGTCACAGCACCGCTACGCTCGTCGCCGCGAGAACCAGGCCCAGGCCGCCGCCCAGCGGGCCGCCGACATCACCGCCCGGGTCCTGCTGCCCCACGCGCCGGGCGTGCCCGCCGACCCCGACGACGCCGTACGGGCACTGGTCTGCGGCGGGGACCGGTCGATGATCGACACCGTGCTGGCGGACCGGCGGCTGTCACCGCTGGTGCCGTTGCGCCATCCGCGACTGATCGAGTCCCCCGAACCGCGACTGGCCGTACCCGAGGACGCGGTGGTGACCGCCAGGAAGATCCGCATCCATCTGGTGCCGTGATCCGTCGCCGGTCACGTGACGGGTGGCCGGAGAGGCCACTGTGGCCGGTCGGTGTGGTCGGTCGAGCGGGAGTGTCGTACCCCGGGGGCAGCATGTGCGCATGGCTGCCCCCGCCCTGGCTCACAGCATCGACCAGTCGCGCGTTCTGCCGTTGCGCGAGGTCCGCACCCGACTGACCCAGCTCGTCGCCCTGGCCGAGCTGACCGACACCGTCACCGTCGTCACCCGCGACGGCGACCCCCGCCCGGTCGCCGCGATCGTGCCGGCATCCGCGGCCCGGTCCGTGGCCCAGGCACGCGCCGACGCCGAACGGGTCGCCACGGTCTCGGCCGGTTGGGCCCGCCGGCTCGACGAACTCCACCAGCAGAGCGTCCGCCGGCACGCGGCCGAGCTGCGCGCGGTCACCGACGCCCTCGCCGAAGCCTGGGCCGAGCTGGACCGGCGGGCCACCCCGGGCAGCGACCCGGCGCTCGCCCGGCTGCGCGGCGCACACGCCGACCTCCTCCGCGGCTGACGGCGAGCCTCTGCCGCCGTCAGCTCGCTGCGCGCAGCCAGTCCATGGCCACCGGGGCGGCGTCGAGGACCGACACGTGGCCGTCGCGGGGGCGCAGCCAGAGTTCGGACGACGGGCAGTTGCGTACCAGCCAGTCGGCGTGGGAGGGCGGGATGACCCGGTCCTGCCCGCCCTGGACGAAGAGGGCGGGCGCGTCGATCCGCGTCACGTCGAAGCCCCAGGGCGCGGCGAAGGCCAGGTCGTCGGCGATCAACCCGTCCGGCCCTTCGCCGCCCGCCCGCTGGGCGTCCGCACCCAGCGACGACCAGGTACCGGCCAACGCCGCCCAGTCGGCCGGGGTGAAGCTGTTCTCGTCGAACTTTTCGGTGGCCGCGTAACGCTCGCGCGCCTCGCGCCCGGCTGCGGCGGCACGCAGACCTCCGGGGGAGACCATGCCGGCGTACCAGTCGAAGGTCTCGGTGAACGGCGCGATCCCGGCCAGGCAGACCACCCCGGTCACCCGCTCGGGCAGCAGGGCGGCACAGGCGAGGGCGTGCGGGCCGCCGCCGGACGCGCCCATCACCGCGAACCGGTCGACGCCCAGCGCGTCGGCGATCTGCGCGACGTCGGCCGCCGCGGACGACACGTCCCGGCCGGGACTGGGATCCGACCCGCCGTATGCCGGCCGCCCGTACGACAGCAGGCGAATTCCCCTCGTACGGGCCGCCGCCAGAAGCGGTTCGAGCGGGGCGCCGGTCTGTGGTGATCCGTGGTGCCAGAGCACCGTGAACGCGTCGGCGCCGTTCTCGACGCCGCTGTCGTAGGCCTGCACCCGGCGGCCGTCGCGCAGCCGTATCTCCTGCTGGGACACCATGATCGGACTGTAGCCCCCGGGTCCGACAGAAGATCGCCCCGGATCGGCCGGCGCACCCGTGGCGGTCAGGAGTCGGTGGGTGCGGTGGGCTCGGGTGACTTGCGCGTCGTCGGTACGAGGGCGAGCGCCGGCACCAGCAGGATGGGCACCACCAGCAACGCCTGCAACGTACCGACGTGGTCGCCGAGCAGTCCGACCACCGGCGGCCCGGCCAGGAACGCGGTGTAGCCGATGGTGGCGACGACGCTGACCCGCGCCGGGGCCCGGCTCTCGTCGTCGGCGGCGGCGCTCATCCCGACCGGGAAGCCGAGGGAGGCGCCCAGTCCCCAGAGCGCGACCCCGGCGAGTGCCACCGGGGTCGAGTTGGCGAAGACCGCGATCGCCACGCCGAGGACGGCCAGCCCGATCGTGGCGAAGAGCACCGGCACCCGGCCCCACCTGTCGAGGGCGATGGTGCCGGTGGTCCGGCCCACCGTCATCGCGGCGACGAAGATCCCGAACACGGCGGCGCCGGCTGCCTCGCTGACCCCGTGACCGTCGATGAAGGCCACCGCGACCCAGTCGTTCGCGGTTCCCTCGGTGAAGGCCATGACCAGCACCAGCAGGCCGACGAGCAGCGTGCGGGGTTCGCGCCAGGCGCGTAGGACGCCGCTGTCGCGGCTGCGGCCGGCGGTGGCCGACGCGTCGTCGGCCTGGTCGGCGTACCCGTCCGGGCGGGCGGTCAGGAAGGAGCGGACCGCGACCAGCGTGCCGAACAGGACGAGGGCGGCGGTCAGGGCCAGGTGCGCGAGGACCGGGAAGCCGGCGTGGGCACTGGCGGCACCGAGCCCGGCTCCGGTTACGGTGCCCAGGCTCCAGGCCGCGTGGAAGCGGGGCATGATCGTGCGCCGCAGCCGCCGTTCGACCAGCGCGGCCTCGACGTTCATCGCCACGTCGGTCAGCCCGGAGCCGTACCCGATCGCGGCGAGACCGACGGCGACCACCGGAACCGAGGCCCACCCCCCGATGCCGAGGCCGACGACCACGAGCCCGACCGCGAGGAGGGTGGTGGCGCCGGCGGCGGTACGGGGGGAGCCGGCCCGGTGCACCACCGCACCGGCCGTCACCATCGCCAGGATCGCGCCCAGCGACATCGCGAGCAGCAGCAGCCCCAGTTGCCCGGCGGTGAGCCCGAGTCCCTCGCGGGCGGCGGGCACCCGGGAGAACCACGAGGCGACGGCCAGGCCGTTGAGCGCGAAGACAAAGGCGACGGCGGTACGGGCGGCGAGGACCTGCGGTGCCGGCGGTACCGCAGCCGGGGGCATCGGTGCGGCCGGACCGGCCTGGGTCGAACTCACGGGTGGGCTCCTTCCGCGTCGGGGTGGCCGACGCACTAGAAGATCGCACCCCTGAGAGCGCTCTCACCGCAAGAGTAACCTTGCACCGTTACCCGGACCGGGGCCACCCGGCGTCGGCCCCGGTGCAGGTGGAGGCGGGCCGAAAGGCTCAGAGCGGAGGTTGACATGACGATGCCGCCAACCCGGCGGATGACGCTCGAGGACGTGGCGAAGGCCGCCGGTGTCTCCCGCGCCACCGCCTCCCGGGTCATCTCCGGAACCGGCCCGGCGTCGCCGGCCGTGTGGGACCGGGTCCGGACCGCGGCGCGCCACCTCGGCTACCAACCCGACCAGGTGGCCAGATCACTGGTGAGCGGCACGGGATTCCGGCTGGTCATCGCGGTTGTCGGTACGACATCCCGGGTGCTCGACGACCCGTACGTCGACCGGGCGGTCGCCGCGGCGGCCGAGACCGCGGCCCCGTACGGCGTCGGGGTGTCCCTGCAGTGGGTGCCGCGCGGTGCTCCCCGGCTGGACCGGCTGGCCGAGGACCGCAGCGTACGGGGCGTGGTGCTGATCAACACGACCGAGGCCGCCCTCGCGGCGGTGCCGGCGTCACTGCACCGACGGGTCGCCTCGATCGGCATCGGCTCCCGCCGGGTTCCGTCCTTCGACGTCGACAACGGCGGCGGTGCCAGCGCGATCGTGCACCATCTGTACGCGAGCGGGCGGCGCCGCATCGCCATGGTCACCGGCCCGCCGTGGCTGCCCTGCGCCTGGCGCTCGGTCAGGTCCTACCAGAACCTGATGCGCTCCACCGGGCTCCCGGTCCGCCTCGTCGCCGGGGACTTCTCCGCCGCCGCCGGCCAGCAGGGGATGCGTACGGTGCTGCGGCGCTGGCCGGACACGGACGCGGTCTTCGCGATCAACGACGCCACCGCCCTCGGCGCCATCGCCGCGCTGCGCGAGGCCGGCCGCCGGGTGCCGGACGACGTGGCGGTGGCCGGATTCGACGACATCCCGTTCGCCGAGCTGAGCGCCCCGCCCCTGACCACGGCGAGCCACCCGGTCGGCCAGATCGTCGCCGCCGCGGCGAGCGCGGTCCTCGCCGGATCACGGATGGCCCCGGACGCCGTCTTCCCCTCGACCCTGGTTCGCCGGGTCAGCGCCTGATCGGCGACGCCGACTCCGGGGGCTGCGACGCGCCCCCGGAGTCCCCGCTCACACGTCGCGGCGTCGTACGACAACCAGGGCCAGGACGATCGCGACCAGGGGCCAGACCGCGTACACGATCCAGGACTCGGTGATCGTGGCGATCCGTACGTCGGGCCCGGTCGGGACCCAGGCGACGGTCAGCCGCTGCCAGGCGGTGAGCAGCATCGCCTGGTCGAGGGTGGCCGACCAGCGGCTGGTCGAGGCGAAGAACAGCGGCAGCATCAACAGGACGAAGATGCTGGTGATCATCGTGGCGGCGCCGTGCCGGATCAGGACGCCGAAGCCCAGGCCGATCAGCGTACAGACCGGCGCGAGCAGCGCCGAGACCACCATGGCCCGGAACACCGACGGGTCGGTGACCGAGATCGCGGCGCCGCGCAGGTCGAGGATGGACTGGGAGACGACGAACGTACCGGTGGCGATGAACGCGCCGGCCACGGTCCAGACGGCGGTCAGGACAACCGCCTTGGCCAGGACCACCGAGCCACGGGCGGGTACGGCCACGGTGGTGGTACGGATCAGGCCGCTGCCGTACTCGCTGACCATGGTGATCGCGCCGACGCTCGCGGCGACCAGCATCAGGGTCAGGTACCCGTCCAGCGGGTAGGCGTCACCCAGCGAGAACATGTGCTCCCGCTGCACCTCCGGGGGATAGCGGGGGAAGTTGTGGTAGTCCCCAAGTGCCGCCAGCGCCGCCGACCCGAGGGTGAACAGCGTGGCCAGGGCGAGCATCCATCCGGTGGACCGCAGCGACCACATTTTGATCCACTCGGCGCCGAGCAGGTCCCGGAAACGGGCCGGCGGTTCGACGACCGGGGCCGGCGTGACGGCGTACGCGCTCATCGGGCCTGCCCGGCCAGGTACTCGACGCTTCCGGCGGTGAGTTCCATGAATGCTTCCTCCAGCGAGGCGGTACGGGTGGTCAGTTCGTGCAGCAGGATCCGGTTGTCCAGGGCGAGCGCGCCGATCCGCTCCGCCGGCAGTCCGGTCACGGCGAGTTTCCCGGCCCCGGCCGAACCCTCCGGCTCGACCGTCGCACCGGCCGCCGCCAGCACCGCCGCGAGTTCGGCGGGCTGCGGGGTACGGACCACCACGCTGAGCCGGGTGCTCCGGGCGGCGAAGGATCCCAGCGACTCGGCGGCGATCAGCCGCCCCCGCCCGATGACAACGAGCTGGTCGGCGGTGTTCTCCATCTCCGTCATCAGGTGGCTGGAGAGGAACACGGTGCGGCCCTCGGCGGCGAGGCGGCGGAACAGGTTCCGTACCCAGAGCACTCCCTCCGGGTCCATGCCGTTGATCGGCTCGTCGAACATCAGCACGGGTGGGTCGCCGAGCAGTGCGGTGGCGATGCCGAGCCGTTGTTTCATGCCGAGGGAGAACCCGCCGATGCGGCGCCGGGCGACCTCGGACAGGCCCACCTCCCGCAGTACCTCGTCCACCCGTCGGCGGGCGATGCCGTTGCTGCGGGCCAGCGCCGACAGGTGCGCCACGGCGCTGCGACCGCCGTGGACCTGGTGCGCGTCGAGCAGCGCGCCCACGTGGCGCAGCCCGCGCGGGTGACTGCGGAACGGGACCCCGCCGACCGTGGCGGTGCCGCCGCTCGGGGTGTCCAGCCCGAGGATCATCCGCAGGGTGGTGGACTTGCCGGCCCCGTTCGGACCGAGGAACCCGGTGACCTGTCCGGGCCGTACGGTGAAGGAGAGGTTGTCGACGGCGGTGGTGCCGCCGTAGCGCTTGGTGAGTGCGTTGACTTCGATCACCACACCGATCCTGCCGAGCGGAACCGGCCCGGACATCGGGCCGTCGGCGGCAATCACGGTCCCGGCTCAGCCCGGGGGCGTACGCCCGTGGCCTGATGTCCCACCGGACGGAGCTGGCTATTCTCGCTGCGTGGACGCCATCTCGCAGTCCTTCAGGTCACCGTTGCGCGACCGCATCCCGCCCCCGGTGTGGACGGCCCTGGCCTGGGGCGGGGTGGTGCTGTTCCCGCTCGTCCTGGCCGTCACCGTGACCAACGGCGCGAACGACGGTGTCCTGGGTCTCGACGTGCTCGGTGTTCCCCAGCGCTACCTGCTGCCGGCGATCACCGTGGCCCTGCCCGCCACGCTGCTGCGCCGCCGCCCCCTGGCCACCCTGGCGTTGACGCTCACCAGCCTCCTGGTCGTGACGACCACCCTCCAGACATCGGAGCGGGGGTACGTGACCGACCTGCGCAACATGCACCTGCTCGCGATCGCGATCGCGGTGGGCTGTGTCGCCGCGACCCGGACACGTCGGGTGTCGGTGACCGCCGCCGCCCTGGCACTCGTGGTCCAGGTCGGCAGCGGCCTGGTCAACGGCGGCGCCGGTCCGACCCTGCGGCCCGAGGTCCCCGCCCTGGCCCTGCTCACCGCCTGGATGATCGGCAACTCGGTACGCACCCGCCGCCGCTACGCCGAGGTGGTACGCGCCCAGTACGCCGAACAGGCGGTCACCGCCGAGCGCCTGCGGATCGCCCGCGAGCTGCACGACATGGTCGCCCACAGCATCGGGGTGATCGCGATCCAGGCCGGGGTGGGCAGCCGGGTCATCGACACGCAGCCGGCCGAGGCCCGCAAGGCGCTCGGTGCGATCGAGGCCACCAGCCGGGAGACCCTCGCCGGACTGCGACGGGTCCTCGGTGGCCTGCGCCGCACCACCGGGCACACCGGTTCGGACGCACCGGCGCCCCCGGCACCGGGGCTGGGTGACCTGGACCGGTTGGCGGACACCACCTCCCAGGCCGGTGTCCGGGTCGAGGTGCGGTGGCAGGGGGAGCGGCGCCCACTGCCGGCCGACATCGAGCTGTCCGCGTACCGGATCGTGCAGGAGGCGGTAACCAACGTCGTACGCCACGCGGGGACGCCGCAGTGCCGGGTCACCGTCGACTACCGGGACGAGGAACTCGGGATCGAGATCACCGACAGCGGTCGGGGGTGCCCGTTGCCCGGCACCGGCTACGGCATCACCGGCATGCGGGAGAGGGTCGGCCTGCTGCACGGCGAGTTCACCGTCGGGCCGCGCCCCGAGGGCGGGTTCCGGGTGGTCGCGACGCTGCCGCTGCCCGAGCCGGTGCGGCTGCCGTGACCGTACGCGTCGTGCTCGTCGACGACCAACCGCTGGTCCGTTCCGGCCTGCGGGTGCTCATCGCCGACACCCCCGACCTGGACGTCGTCGGCGAGGCCGGTACGGGCACCGAAGCCGTCCGGGTCGTCGGGGAGGTGCGCCCGGACGTGGTGGTGATGGACATCCGGATGCCGGACATGGACGGGATCGAGGCCACCCGCAGGATCACCGGCGGACCGGGGACGACACGGGTGCTCGTACTGACCACCTTCGACGAGGACGACCACGTCTACGGCGCCCTCCGGGCCGGGGCGAGCGGGTTCATGGTCAAGGACATGGCCCTGGACGACATCCTCACCGGGATCCGGGTGGTCGCCGCCGGGGATGCGCTGATCGCGCCGAGCGTCACCCGGCGACTGATCGCCGACTTCGTGGACAGCCGCCGGCCCGCCCGCCGACCGGGGCGACCGGCGGTCGGCATCACCGACCGGGAACGGGAGGTGCTGACCCTGATCGGCAGGGGCCGGTCGAACGGGGAGATCGCCGACGAGCTGTACATCAGTGTGGCCACCGCCAAGTCGCACGTCGCCCGGCTGCTCAGCAAGCTTGGCGCCCGCGACCGGGTGCAGCTCGTCATCACCGCGTACGAGCTGGGGCTGGTGGCGCCGAGCGACTGAGGGTCCGTCGCCCGGGGGATTCCGGCGACGGTTGGGGCGGGCGTCGAACCTTTCGCCGTCGGTTTCCGTACCTGGGTGCGGGAGGTCGACCAGGATGACCGTACGTCGAAAGCTCTTCGTCCTCGCCGCCGCGACGGTGGTCGCGGCGCTGCTGCCCGCCGGGCCGGCCCTGGCGCACGGCGCGCCCGGCAACCCGGTCAGCCGGTCGGCGGCCTGCGGCCCGGAGGCACCCCGGACCAACGGCTCGGCCGCGTGCCGGGCCGCGGTCGCCGCCGGCACCGTCGTGGACCAGTGGGACAACGTACGGGTTGCCGGGGTGAACGGGCGGGACCGGGAGAAGATCCCCGACGGCAGGTTGTGCAGCGGCGGCGTCGCCAAGTTCCGGGGCCTGGACCTGGCGCGGGCGGACTGGCCGGCGACGAAGCTCAAGGCGGGTACCGAACTCACCTTCACCTACCGGACCACGATCCCGCACGAGGGCACCTTCCGGTGGTACGTGACCGGTGACGGGTACGACCCGACCCGACCGCTGGCATGGTCCGATCTTGGTGAACGCCCCTTCCTGACCGCCACCGACCCGCCGCAGACCGACGGCGCCTACCGGATGCGGGGCCGGCTGCCCGCCGGGCTCTCCGGCCGGCACGTGATCTTTGCGATCTGGCAGAACTCGTCCACTCCGGACACCTACTACTCCTGCTCGGACGTGACCTTCGAGTCCGTTGCCGGACCGGCGAGCGCCGCTGCCCGCCCCGCCGGTGCCGCGTCGGCGAGCGCCCACCCCGCCACGACTGCCCGACCCTCCGGTACGCAGACCGGCCCGGCGACCGTGACCGGCATCGGATCCCCGGCCGACCCGCCCGGCGCCGGTGCGGGTACGGCCACCGCCGCGACGACCACCGGTGGTGGTGGCGGAGCGCTCTGGCTCGGCCTGGCCGGGATCCTGCTCGCGGCCGGGGTGCTGATCCCGTTGTTGCTGAGGCGGCGGTCCCGGCGCACCGGCGGTCGGCCCCTCGGAAGATTGTCGAATTAGGAGTTATCGAACGGCGGGCGCAAATTCGTTGCGTCGCATCCATTACTCAACGGATCTGCGCTGCTCTGTCCCGTGTTCCAATGTCCGCCGAGGATAGACCCTCGTCGACTCCTGGGCGGAGTGCGTGCCGTGAACAGTCTCATTGTCGTCGTGCTGATCATTGCGGTGGTCGTCGCGGTCGCGCTCGTCCTGCGCAGGAGGTCCGACCGGGCCGCGCCGACCCCGGTAACCAGCACCGACCAGGGCATTCCCACCTTCCGGGTGGTCGCGCTGGGCCCCCGGGGCTCGGGCAAGACGCTGTTGCTGGCGAGCATGTACCACCAGTTGCAGACGTGGGCCGGGCGCGGTTATTTCCTCACCGCTCCCCGGGAGGAGGTGTCGCTGCTGAACAAGTGGTTCACCGAGGTCGAGGATTCCGGCCGGGACTGGCCCTCCGGGACATCACCGGCCGACACCAGGGAGTTCACCTTCACCGTACGGACTCGAGCCCCCTCCGGTCGGCTGCACTCGGTCATGAAACTGGTCTACCTGGAGTACGCCGGCACCCTGCTGACCCAGCCTCCGGAGCCCGGATCGACCCTGTGGAAGGACCTCGACCGGCGGATCGAGTCGGCGGACGCGTTGATCAGCGTGATCGACGGCCACCGGGTCCGCCAGTGGCTCGACGGTCGGCGCGAGGGGCGGATGGGCCTGCAACACGCCCTCACCGCGATGATCAGCCGGATGTTGCTGGTGGAGAAGCCGGTGACGTTCGTGATCACGAAGTGGGACCTGCTGCGTGACATCGACGTGGACGAGGATGCCCGTCTCCGGACCGTACGCAAGCTGCTGATGTCCAACCAGGGCTTCCGGGACCTGGTCCAGGAACACAGCGCCCGCCGGGTGCTCCGGCTGATCCCGGTCAGCGCGGTCGGACCGGGCTTCGCCGAGATCGACGCGGAGGGGTTGGTCGCCAAGCTCCCGGACGGTTACCTGGAGCCGACCAACGTCGAGATCCCGCTCGCGGCCGTCGTCCCGGACGTTTTCGAGCAGATCGCGCGCTCCCTCGACCAGGCCCTGCTGCGCGCCGAGTTCGAGACCTTCCGCCGGCAGAACGCCGCCGGCCCGGCGGCCGCCCTGGCGGAACTGGGCACCTTCGTCATCAGATCCGCGGGCCGGGCGGCCGGCGCCCTGAGCCCGCTCTACGCGTCGTTCGTCGGGATGGCCGCCTCGGAGTTGCTGCGGCAGCGGTCGGAATCGGAGGCCGAACGCGAGGCGCTGGTCCAGCGCCGGCTCAGCGAGGCCGAACAGCGGGTGGAGGAGTTCATGCTTGCCCAGCGCAAGGTGATCCGCGAGTTCCAGAGCCGGGTGGACGTGCTGGAGGGCCGGCTGCCCAGTTCCCGCCTGTCGGACGAGCGGTGAGCACGCCCGCCCAGGGCTGGCCGGTCCTCGTTGGGCCGGGCCGCCGCCGCGACTACAGCACCCTGCTGGCCCCGGACTTCCTCGTGGCGGGGCAGGAGTACGGCGTACTCGCGCAGGCGCTCAGTCCGTTCCCCGACGACGCCCCGCCGAGGACCGTCGTGGCGCCGCTCGCCGGTGGACGCCGGCTGGCGATCGTGTACGTGACGTACCCGCTGACCACCGCCGACCTGGGCGGAACGGCTCCCACGCCGGGTGAACCGCCGCGCCCGTTCCGGGACGAGCACAGTCGCCCACTGCGCCTGATGTACGGAATCGCCTGCTCGGACGCGCTGATCGACGAGCCGGCCGAGGTCGACCTGGGGACGGCCCGCACGTACGCGCTGCGGGCGTACCGGCGCTTCCTCGACGACGAGGAGGGCTTCACCGTGCTTGCCTCCGAGTCGTTCCCGCTGCGCTCCCGGACGACCCCGCTGCACTCCCGTACCGCCGCGGCGCCCGTTGGCGCGGTCCCGACGCCACCGGACCGGCCGCGGCCCCGCCCGCGCCGGCTGCTCTGGTTGGGCGCTGCCATCGTCGCCGTCGCAATCCTCACCGTCCTCGCCATCCTGGTGTTCCGGCCGGAGGCCGAGAGCCCCTGCCCGGGCGGGCTCCCGCAGCCCGGCCGTACGCCCGGACCGACCGCGGCGGTCGAGTGCGAGCCGGGCGGTCCACCCTCCGTGCGTCCCCGAGGGGACGACGGCGGCTGACAACCGCTCAGCGCTGCCCGGCGAGGACCTCCCGGGCGATGACGTCGCGCCGGGTCGCCTCCGCTTCCGCCGCCTCCTGCTGGGCGGCCTCCCGGACGTCGTACGCCGAGCGGGCGGCGGCGATCTCGTTCTGGTGCCCCTCGGTCCAGGTGACCAACGCGCGGATGGTCTCGTGCAGGGTCGAGCCCAGCGGCGTGAGCTCGTAGTCGACCCGGGGCGGCACGGTGGCGTGCACCGTCCGGCTCACCAGGCCGTCGCGTTCCAGGTGCCGCAGCGTACGGGTGAGCATCCGCTGGCTGACCCCGTCGATCGACCGGCGTAGCTCGGTGAAGCGCAGGCTGCGCCGGTCGAGCAGGGTGATGACCAGCAGCGACCACTTGTCGGCGATCCGGTCGAGGATCTGTCGGACCTCGCAGTCGGCCCGCGTGTCCCACTGGAGGACCTCGTGGTCGTCGGTATCCGCGCAGTAACCGGGGGACATTGAAGTGCCGCCTTCCATGCCTACCGATGGTGCCTGACGATGCTGTTGGTTACAAGAGGGAACCGGCGGTCGTCGGAAGAACCGACGCCGGTCCCGCCACACTCGTGAGGAGTTGACTGGTGTCCATATCGAATGGCCGGATGGACGGTCGCGCCCGAGCCGTCCTCTTTGTGCTCTGCGGCGCGATCTTCCTGGAGGGGATCGACGTTGCGATGCTCAACGTCGCACTGCCGTCGATCCGGGCCGACCTGAATCTGAGCACCGGGATGCTCAGCGGGGTGGTCAGCGCCTACGTGCTCGGCTACGGCGGCTTCATGCTGCTCGGGGGCCGGGCCGCCGACCTGCTCGGCCGCCGCCGGATGTTCCTGCTCTGGCTGGTCGTCTTCCTCGTCTTCTCCGGCCTCGGCGGATTCGCCACCGAGGGCTGGATGCTGCTGGTGGCGCGGTTCGTCACCGGGGTCGCCGCCGCGTTCCTGGCACCCGCCGGGCTGTCGCTGGTGACCACCAACTTTCCCGAGGGCCCGCAGCGGACCAGGGCACTGGGGATCTACGCCGGCATGGCGGCCGGCGGCTTCACCCTCGGCCTGGTCACCGGTGGCCTGCTCACCTCGATCGGATGGCGGTGGG
The DNA here is from genome assembly GCF_053601675.1 of Micromonospora sp. NPDC004704. Lineage (NCBI taxonomy): Bacteria > Bacillati > Actinomycetota > Actinomycetes > Micromonosporales > Micromonosporaceae > Micromonospora > Micromonospora sp. NPDC004704. The sequence continues at coordinate 121,121 of NZ_JBSGCD010000004.1, forward strand.
TGTTCTTCGCCCCGGTCATCATGTCCGCGCTGATCCTCGCCGCGGCCATCCCGCTGGTCCGGGACTCGGGACCGAGGCAGCGTCCGACCGGTGGGTTCGACCTGGCGGGCGCGTTCAGCATCACCGGAGCCATGCTGCTGCTGGCGTACGGGGTGGTCCGGCTGGAGCGTCCGGGTGACGGTCCGGTCGCCACGGCCGGCGCGTTCCTCGGTGGCCTGCTGCTGCTGGCCCTGTTCGTGACGATCGAGCGGCGGTCGGCCAACCCCCTGGTACGCCTGGGCATCCTGCGCAACCCCGCCCTGGTACGCACCAACCTGGCCGCCCTGCTCTTCGTCGGATCCTTCGCCGGGTTCCAGTTCCTGGTCACGCTCTACCTCCAGGAACTGCGCGGTTGGAGCGCCCTCCAGACGGGTCTGGCGATGTTGCTGATCGGCCTGGACGTGGTGCTGTCGCCCCTGCTCACCCCGCGCCTGGTCGACCGGTTCGGCAACGTACGGGTGCTGTTCGGCGGGCTGGTGCTGGCGGCGCTGTCGTACGCGCTGTTCCTGCCGGTCGGGCCGGACTGGACGTACGCCGCCATGGTGCCGACGATGCTCCTGCTCGGCCTGGCCTTCTCCCTGGCGTACGGGCCGTTGACGATGGCCGGCACGGACGGTGTGCGGGAGTCCGAGCACGGTCTCGCCGGTGGCCTGCTCTACACCGCGATCCAGTTCGGCACCGCGCTCGGCCTGTCGGCGGTGACCGCCGTCAACGTCGGCGCGCTCGCCGACGACGGCTCATCCGGCGCGGCGCTCGACGCCCTCCGGTCCGCGCTGCTCGTCCCGCTCGCCCTCGTGGTCCTCGGCGCCGCGATCACCGCCTTCGGGCTCCGCTCCGGCAGGTCCACGGGGACTGCCGGGACGATCCCCGTGCCGGCACCGGTAGGTGCGCCGACCTGAGCGGGGCGGGTCACCGGGCGGCGGCGGATCTGCCGGCCGGGAGTTCACCGGGGTCGGGGCCCGCGCTCCGTCTTCACCGCTTCCTCCGGCGGGGGAGGCGGTTCCCCCGCCGGAGGGAGTCGACATACGGGCGGTTGCACGACCGTGGACATGGGCGAACCAGCGCCCGGGAACCGAATCCACAGGGGGAAACCATCATGACTCGAACATCGCGGTGGCGGAGCGTAGTGGCCGGCATGTCGGCGCTCGCACTGTCGGCCGGGCTCTGGGGATCGGTGCCGGCCTCGGCGGCGACTCCGGGTCCGGCGCTGATGGCCGTCGGACAACAGGAACGGGATCCGCGCTCGGACGGCCTCCGGCCCGGACCGAAGCCGACCGAGCCGATCCTGGTGGGCGCGGCCAAGACGTACCGGGCGGACGGGCAGGATGTTCGCTTCGCCTTCGACGCGAGCGGCTTCGCCACCGCCGCCCGTGGCACCTTCCGGGTCAGCCACTACGAGGGTGACGAAGGTGGATGGTTCTCCGGGCGGATCGACTGCCTGATCGTCGCGGGACCGGTGGCGGTGGCCACCGGTGTGGTGACGGAAAGCAGCTTTCCCGAATTCCTCGGCGTCCGGAAGGGCTTCACGGTGTACGACAACGGACGCCGTGACCGGGTGGGGTACAGCTGGGCCCTCGACTCCGGCAGCACCGAGTCGGTTCCCCTCTGCCTGAGCGGTGCCCCGTACGAGACGCTGGAGAGTGGCGATTTCCGCGTCGTCGAGTGGTTCCCCACCCAGTCCGGCTGACCGGATGCCGCGACACTCCGGCGGCTGTCGGAGTGTCGCGGTTGCCGTGCGGGGGTATGGGTGTGCGGTATGAGCACAGAGAGCAGTGACCGCAGTCAGGTCGAGCGGCGCGCCGAGTATCTGCTGCCGGAGGAGCGGGCGGCCGGCAGCGAGGACCCGCTGGCACAGGCGGAGGCGATCCTGACCGAGTCCGACCGGCGTACCGCCGGGCTTCCGGCCGGTCGCGGATCGGAGGTCGAGCACCGTACCTCGGAGCAGACGGTGAGCCCGACGGACTGAGCGCCGAGGCCGACCGGTGGCACCCGGTGTCGCTTTGATGGCCGACTGGCGGGTAAGCCCGGATCGTCGTAGTCTTCCCGCGGATCGGCGCGGTGCCGGACTGTCTAAGGAGGACAAAGGGATGCTGGGACTCGAGAAGAAGCTCTCCAAGGCGTGGGAAGGCAAGAGCGCCCAGGAGATCGCCGACGCACCGGTCACCGCCATCGAGGGTGTCTCGGCCGGCGACGCGGAGCTGCTGCTCAAGGCGTTCGGCATCAAGACGGTACGTGACTTCGGCACCAACAAGTACTTCCGGTGGGCCGAGTCCATCGTGACCCTGGCTGACTGAAAACGCTCGTACGCCCGACGGTGAGGTGCCGCGCCGTCGGGCGTACGACCGCCCGTCCGCCGGCTTACCTCGCACGGGAGGCCGTGCGCCGCGGTCAGTGGCGGATCGCGGCGTCGACCAGTGTCTCGGCGACGGTACGGGCGGCGGCACCCGCTCCGGCGTTCCGGTCGAGTTGGGCGGCGACCGACGCCCCGTCGTAGAGCAGTACGAGCTGCTCCGCGAGCCGGTCCGGATCGGCGACCCCGGCCTCGGTGGCGAACTCCCGGAACGTCGACCGGGTCCAGCCCCGGGAGGTGGCGCAGACCTCGCTGACCCTGCCGCCCGGCGTGACCTCGGCGCTGGCGTTGACGAACGCGCAACCCCGGAAGCCGGGCTGGTTGAACGCGTCGGTCAGTGCGTCGAACACCGCGAGGATCCGGTCGCGGGGTGAATCCACCCCGACGAGCCTGCGGGCCACCCGCTCCTGCCGGCGGGCGAGCCGCCCCAGCAGGTACGCCCGGATCAGCTCGTCCTTGCTGCCGAACGCGTTGTAGAGGGTCGCCTTGGCGACGCCCGCGTGCTCGATCACCCGGTCGATGCCGACGGAGTGCACGCCCTCCGCGTAGAACAGTTCGTCGGCCGCTGCCAGCAGCCGTTCCCTGGCCGACGCCCTACCGGTGGTTGTCACGGACATCCTCCGAGATTACTGGACCGGCCTTCCGGCCCGACGCCGGGATTGAACATAACGGTCTGTCTAGCCGGTTTTCCCGGTGTGACGTCCGCGACTCCGCGTGGTCGGGGTGTCGAGGTCGATCCCCCAAGACTCTTTATCTCGTAAGGTATTGTGCCTCGCGGTATTACCTTATCCCGTACGGAATTGTTTCCGTGCTCGACGAGCCGAACCAGGAGACCACTCATGCCCGAGGTGACCCTGCACGACGGAAGCACGATCGAGGTGGAGGTGCACGGGACGGGACCGACCGTCCTGCTCCCGGTCGACCCCCGCCCGACCGAGGGAGCGGCGGCCGACGAAATGCGCCGCTGGGGAATGGATCCGGCGCTGGGCAGGACCCTGGTCGACGGGCTCGCCGACGCGTTCCGGGTGGTCGCGTTCGACTACGAGGGGCACCTGAGGGCCTTCCCGAAACCGGACACCCTGACCCCGGACACCATCGTCGAGGACCTGCTCACGGTGGCCGACTCGGTGGGTGCGCAGCGGTTCGCGTACTACGGGTACTCGTGGCTGGCGCTGAGCGGGTTGCAGCTCGCGATCCGTACCGATCGCCTGTCCGCGCTGGTCATGGGCGGCTTCCCGCCGATCGACGGACCGTACGCGGAAATGCTCGCGGTCACCACGGCGACCCACGCGATGTCGCTCCCGGCCCCGACCACCCCGGTCACCGACCCGCCGGACGCCCCGGCCGGGGCGGACGCCTGGACGGACCCGGCCGACTTCGACTGGTCGTCCGTGCAGGTGACGCTCCCCGAGCCGCAGACCCGGCAGTTCATGACCCTGTACCTGGCCCTGCGCGGATTCGACGACCGGGCGGCCCAGGACCGGATCACCTGCCCCCGGCTCTGTTTCGTGGGCTCCGCGGACACGATCCCGTACGACGAACGCTGGGGCGGCGTGACCGTCGACATCGCCGGCCCGGTCGGGAAGGGGCGGGGCGAGTTGGCAGCCCTCGGCTGGCAGGTACGGGTGCTCGACGGGCTCGACCACACCCAGGCGATGCAACCGGGCAACGTCCTGCCCGTCCTGCGCCCCTGGCTCGTCGAGTCCCTGTCCCGCTAACGCCGTGGCAGCTCGGCCGCACGGCGCTCGAAGTATCTTGGTAGCTCCGCATCGCGCGGGTCGGACAGTCATCGGGAGGCAGCCGCGTCCAGGGAACCGGAGCGCAAGCTCATCGCCTCGAACAAGAAGGCGCGGCACGACTACGCGATCCTCAAGACGTACGAGGCGGGCATCGCCCTGCTCGGCACCGAGGTCAAATCGCTGCGGTCCGGGCGGGCGTCACTGGTGGACTCCTTCGCCCAGGAACTCGACGGCGAGATCATGCTGTACGGCCTGCACATCGCCGAGTACGCGTACGGCACCTGGACGAACCACCAGCCGCGCCGGACCCGGAAGCTCCTGCTCCGGCGTACGGAGATCAACAAGATCCTGGACCGGGTACGCGACCCCGGCCTGACGCTCGTACCCCTGTCGATCTACTTCTCCAACGGGTGGGCGAAGGTCGAACTCGGCCTCGCCCGGGGCAAGCGGTCCTACGACAAGCGGCAGACCCTGGCCGAGCGGGACGCAAACCGCGAGATCGCCCGCGCGCTCAGCCGGCACCTCAAGGGCCAGTCCCGCCAGCGCACCTGACCGCCCGGAGGTGCCCCTTCCTGCCCGCAAACGCGACAGCAAGGGGCACCCCTTCCTAGCGGACGGACCAGCGCTGGGCGGCGGTGCCGTTGCAGGTGTAGAGCTGGGCGACGGTGCCGTTGGCGGTGCCGCCGCCGGCCGCCTCGACGCACTTGCCCGAGGCGGGCACCACCATCGAACCGTCGGTGCCGAAGGTGAAGCGCTGCGCGCCGGTGCCGTTGCAGGTCCAGATCTGCACCTTGGTCCCGTTGGCGGTGCCGCTGCCGGAGATGTCCAGGCACCGGTTGCCGTACACCCGCAGCTCACCGCTCGCGGTCCGGGTCCACCGCTGGTTCGTCCCGCCGTGACAGTCCCAGATGTGCACCTGGGCGCCGGCGACGGTGCTCACGCCGGAGACGTCGAGGCATCGGCCGGACTGCGGGTTGACCAGCGACACCGCGCTGCCGACCGGCGGCACACCCGGCGGGGTCAGGCTGGCCGGTACGGACTGCAGTGCGGTGAACCACCGGGCCGCCATCTTGTCGTACCCGGCGGCGTTCGGGTGCACCCCGTCGGCGAGGTCGGCCGTGGTCAGGGCCGAGAACATGTCGACCAGGTGGGTCTGCGGACCCTTCTGCGCCACGATCCCCGGAATGGTGGCGTTGTACGCCTGGACCCGCGCCTGGAGGGTGGGGTTGGTTTCGGGGGTGATGGTGGCGACGAAGAGTTCCACCGAGGGCGCGTTCAACCGGATCTTGTCGATCAGCGCGGAGAGCCGGGCCGGCGCGTTCGCCACGTCGTAGTTCTGGTTCATGTCGTTGGTGCCGATGTGCAGCAGGACCGTACGCGGGTTCGTCGCCTGGAGCCAGGCGACGATGTTCGCGTCGAGCTGGTCGATCCGCCACCCGGAGTGGCCCTCGTGATCGTGGTCGCCGAGGCTCGCCGGCCCGTTGAAGCCGGAGCCGACGAAGTCGACGGTGTACCCGCTGGCGACAAACCGCTGCCACAGGTTGATCCGGTACCCGCCGGGCACGTTGAAACCGTCGGTGATCGAGTCACCGAGCGGCATGATCCGTACCCCGCCGTTGGACTCGGCCAGCGTCGCGGGCGGCGCCTGGGCGGTGGTTGCCTGCGCCGGGACTGCCTGGGCCAGGGCGATCCCGGTGGTCAGGGCGAGTCCGAGGCCGGCTGCGGCGAGCCGGCGTCCGTTCCATCGCATGGTGGTCCTCTCGTCGGTGCCGGCCGGGGACGGTGGCGCGGTTGCACCGCTGGGCGAGAGCGGAAGCGCCGGTACGGTCGGCTGTATCGAGACTTCGCGATGGGATCGATCCCACGCGAGACCATTGGCGGCGCGGACCCGACGAACGCCGCCGCCACTGCGCCGAACGGTCCACCGGCATCGACGGCCGGCACGGGGCGGCCACCGCGCCGACGCGGCTATCGACCGTCCGGGACGGCGGAAGCGGGGCTGTCGTAGACGTACGCGCGCAACCGGGCGTGCGGGTTCGGCAGGCCGTACTCACCGATCAGCATGCTGAAGTTGCCGAACTCCAACTGGTCGTAGCGCCAGGTGTCGGGTGCGTCGGCGAGCACCCGTACCAGGTGTTTCTGGTCGGGGTCCAGGCTTTCGAACGGGGTACCCGCCGGCACCGGACCGGACGGGAAGGCGTACCGCAGCGCCTCGCCGAGCACGGTCAGCGCCTCCACGGCGTGCACCAGCGGCAGCCGGGCCAGGTTGGCGGCGAACGCCGCGTCGGCGTGCGCGGCACCGAGTCGACCGAGCGCCAGGGTCGCGTACCCGGCGAGGTCACCATCGAGGTACGGAATTCGGTGGTCGGGCCGGCTGCCGCCACCGGCCCAGCGGAGCAGTTCGGCCGCCACCGCCGCGCCGGCCGCCGGGCCGTGCAGCCGGGCGAGTGCGACCCCACCCGCCCAGCGGACCAGCGGGGAACCGCTGTCCAGCGCGGCGGACGCGATCCGGTCGGCGCCGTCCGCGCCGAGCAGTCCGGCGGCGACGACCGCGACCGCCGCCGGTCCCTCGTCCGTCCCGGCCGCGATCTCGGCCAGCGCCGCGAGACTCGCCGCCGCATGCTCCGGCGCCGCCGTCGCGGGAAACCACCCCAACGTGTACGCGACGACGGTGCGCAGGTCGGAGTCGTCCTCGCGGAGCAGGGCGCGGAGCACCGGAAGTCCGTCGCGGACGGCCTCCCAGGCGGTCAGGTCGGCGTGCGCGTCGATCCGGCCGTGGTCCTCCGGGGCCAGGTCAGCACCCTCCCGGTAGCGCCGCAACGCCTGCTCGCCACCGTCGGCGCGGGTACGGAGGTGGTCCACGTCGATCCCGTCGGGGAGCCATGCCTCGTCGGACCCGATCGCGACCAGCGCCAGGAACCGGGCGACCAGGAAACGGTCCGGAGTCGCCGGGTCGGCGACCAGGTCGAGCAGGAAGGGGACCGCGTACGCGCTCGCCTCGTACCGGCTGCCCTGGTGGACGAGGCTGCTCCACAGCTCGCCGAACGCTCCGTGGCGTACCGACTCGTCCTCGTCGGCCAACTCCCGCAGGTTCGCCGGTACGTCCTCGGCGGTGCCGTACGCGTGCCGCAGCTTCGACCAGTCGACGGTGTCGATCCCCGGATGCATCGGCCCATCCTGCCCCATCCGCCCTCACCGTCCATAGAGGAGTCGGATACGGGGCGCGACCCGTGTAGGGTCGCCTGCACGAGTGTCGGCATCGTCTACGGAGGCCTTGGTGGAACGTCGTGGCGAGGCTGCTCGCGGGGTGGATCTGCGTACCGACCGGGCGCACGGCGCACGGATCTACGACTACATCCTGGGCGGCAAGGACAACTTCGCCGCCGACCGCGAGGCCGGCGAGGGCTCGTTGCGGATCTGGCCCTCGTTGCGGGTCCACATGCAGGCCAACCGGTCCTTCATGCACCGGGTGGCGCGTTTCCTGGCCGCCGAGTGCGGGATCCGGCAGTTCCTCGACATCGGCACCGGACTGCCGACGTCGCCGAACCTCCACGAGATCGTGCAGTCGGTCGACCCGACCGCACAGGTGGTCTACACCGACAACGATCCGCTCGTCCTCACGCACGCGCGTGCGCTGATGGTCGGGTCGGCGCAGGGACGCACGGCCTACGTGGCGGCGGACATGCGCGACCCCCAGTCGATCATCTCCGCCCCGGAGTTCCAGCAGACCCTCGACCTGAACCAGCCGGTCGGGTTGCTGCTGATCGCGATCGTGCACTTCATCGAGGACGACGCCGAGGCACTGCGGGTCGTACGGCAGGTCCTGGACGTGTTGCCGTCCGGCAGCTACCTGGCGATGTCCATCGCGACCGACGAGTTCGACCCGATCCCGCTGGCCGAGGTCCAACGGGAGTACAACAGGCTCGGTGAAACCCTGATCTTCCGCGACCGTGCCACGGCGCTGGGGTTCTTCGACGGCCTGGAGTTGGTCGAGCCGGGGCTGGTCCAGGTGCACAGGTGGCGCCCCGACGGGTCCGAGACTTCAGAGATCGCGGACAAGGACATCGCCATGTACGGGGCGGTCGCGCGCAAGCCCTAGTCAGTTTCATACCGGCGTAGCGAGGTCGCCGTCAGCCCCCGGCGGCGGCCAGCAGCTCCCGCGTCTGTTCGGCGGTGTGCGGGTGGTCGTGGCTGTCGACGTACCAGTCGAAGCGGCCGGTGACGCGCTCGTCGAGCAGCCGTCGGACCAGGCCCACGTCGTGGCCGTCGCCGGGTTGTCGCAGGTGCCACGGTGGCGGGTAGAAGCAGTCGCCGAGCAGGAGCACACCCGAGTCCGGCACCCCCACCACGGTCGAGTCCTCGGCGTGCCGGCCACCGACGTGGCGTAGCTCCACGCCGGACGGCAGCGTGAGGGTGTCGTCGAACTCGGTGTGCGGCGGGATCACGGCGAAACCCGTCCAGTCGGGCATCGCCCACGCCCGGCCCCGGAAGCTGGGGCCGAGCAGCGGGTTCGCCTCGACCTCCGTGCGCAGGTAGGGGTGACTCCACGGGCGCAGGGCCTCCTCGGCCAGAATCCGCGCACCGGCCCGGTGACCGATGACCTCGACCTCCGGCCAGGCACAGGCACCCCAGACGTGGTCCCAGTGGTGGTGGGTGTAGACCAACTGCCGTACGGCCGGCAGCCCGGCGGCCTCGATCGCGGCCCGGATCCGGCGCGCGTGGCCCGGACTGTTCCCGGCGTCGACCAGCACGCTGCCCGCATCGTCGGCGATGACCGCGACGCCGCCCTGGACATTGTCCGGGTCCTCGTCGTGGGGGTACCACCACACCCGTCCGGCGAGGTGCCGCAGCGACTGACGCATCAGCGCACGTTAACACCGGTGCGCCAGGTCACCCTCGCTTCATCAGCCGGCCGACGGCGGCCATCATCTCGTCCGCCATCTCGTCGGCGCGTCCCTCGGCGGCGCCCTCGTGCATGCAGTGCCGGGCGTGGCCGTCGAGCAGGCCGAGGGCGACCTTGTCGAGGGCCGCCTGGACGGCCGAGATCTGGGTGAGTACGTCGATGCAGTAGCGGTCGTCCTCGACCATCTTCTCGACGCCCCGGACCTGTCCCTCGATGCGTCGCAGCCGGGAGAGGAGCTGGTCCTTGCTGGCGGTGTAACCGCGGGTCGGGGGAGGGGCAGGTGTGGTCATCCGTCAACTATAGCTAACCCCCCGGGGGTATGTTACGGTCTCGCTGTGGATACCTCCGGGGGGTATATCTCCGGAGGTGATGGCGAGGGGGTCTGGGGAATGCGAGCCGACATGGCGACCGGGGCGGATCAATCGGACATCGAGCCACATGACCACCACCAGGGACACCACGGGACGGGCGGCGGCCACCAGGGACAGGACAAGCACGCCGGCCACGACCCGGAGGTGTTCCGGCGGAAGTTCTGGCTGAGCCTCGCCCTCACCGTGCCGATCGTCGTCACCAGCCACATGGTGATGGACTGGTTCGGCTACTCGCTCGACTTCCCCGGCATGTCCTGGGTCGGCCCGGTGCTCGGGTCGGTGGTGTTCTTCTACGGCGGCTGGCCGTTCCTGGTCGGCGGCCTCGCCGAGGTCCGGGACCGGGCGCCGGGCATGATGCTGCTGATCTCGATGGCGATCACCGTCGCGTACGTCGCCTCGCTGGCCACCAGCGCCGGCGCCTTCGACCTCGACTTCTGGTGGGAACTCGCCGCCCTGGTCACCATCATGCTGCTCGGCCACTGGCAGGAGATGAAGGCCATCGGGCAGGCCCAGGGAGCCCTGAGCGCCCTGGCCGCGCTGCTGCCCGACGACGCCGAGCGGATCGAGACCAACGGTCGGGTCGGTCGCGTACCGGTGCCGGAGCTGCGGGTGGGGGACCTGGTGCTGGTACGCCCCGGCGCCCGCGTACCGGCCGACGGGCAGATCACCGACGGCCGGGCGGAGCTGGACGAATCGATGATCACCGGAGAGTCCCGTCCGGTACGCCGGGAGCCCGGCGACCGGGTAGTGGCCGGCACGGTCGCCACCGACTCGGCGATCCGGGTCAGGATCGCGGCCGTCGGCGACGACACCGCCCTCGCCGGCATCCAACGACTCGTCGCCCAGGCGCAGGCGTCGAGCGGACGTGCGCAGGTGCTCGCCGACCGGTTCGCCGCGCTCCTGTTCTACGTCGCCCTGTCCGCCGCCGTACTGACCTTCGGGGCCTGGGCGGCCTTCGGCGACGTCGACGCGGCCGTGGTACGCACCGTCACGGTGCTCGTCATCGCCTGCCCGCACGCCCTGGGACTGGCGATCCCGCTGGTGATCGCGCTCTCCACGGCGGTGGCGGCGAAGGCCGGGATCCTGGTCAAGGACCGGCTGGCCCTGGAGCGGATGCGCACCGTCCAGGCGGTTCTGTTCGACAAGACCGGCACCCTGACCAGGGGCGTGCACACGGTCACCGGCCTCGCCGTCGCACCCGGCCATACCGAGGACGAGGTGCTCCGGCTCGCCGGTGCGGTCGAGGCCGACAGCGAGCACCCGCTCGCCAGGGCGATCGTCGCGGCGGCCGCCGAACGGGGTGTGACGGCCACCGCGACCGACTTCCGGTCACTGACCGGGCGCGGGGTACGGGCCACCATCGACGGCCGGGAGTACGCCGTCGGCGGTCCCGCCCTGCTCCGCGAACTCGACGTACGGGTGCCGGCCGAGTTTGCGGCGACCACCGACGTCTGGTCGGGGCGGGGTGCGGCCGTACTGCACCTGGTCCGGATCGGGGACGGGTCGGCCGAGGCGCTGGGCGCGCTCGGGCTGGCCGACGAGATCCGCCCCGAGGCGCGGGAGGCGATCGCCCAGTTGCGCCGGCAGGGCGTACGGAAGATCGTCATGATCACCGGTGACGCCCGGCCGGTCGCCGAGGCGGTCGCCGCCGACCTGGGCTTCCGACCCGGTGTCGACGAGGTGTTCGCCGAGGTGCTGCCCGCCGACAAGGACCGGGCGGTGGCCGAACTGCAGGCCCGTGGGCTCCGGGTGGCGATGGTCGGTGACGGGGTCAACGACGCCCCGGCGCTGGCCCGCGCCGACGTCGGGATCGCGATCGGGGCCGGCACCGACGTGGCGATCGAGTCCGCCGGGGTTGTCCTCGCCTCGTCGGACCCGCGCGGCGTGACCGGCGTGATCCGGCTGTCGAAGGCGTCCTACCGCAAGATGGTGCAGAACCTCGGCTGGGCCGCCGGCTACAACGTCGTCGCGATCCCGCTGGCCGCCGGAGTCCTCTCCCCGGCCGGCCTGACCCTCAGCCCAGCTCTCGGAGCCGTCCTCATGTCCGCCTCCACCATCGTCGTGGCCCTCAACGCCCAACTCCTCCGCCGCCTCCCCCTCACCCCCTGACAACCCCGGCGATCTTGCACTTGTGGCGGTACACAATCCCGGACTCATAACTCTATTCGGGCGCCACAAGTGCAAGATCGTCGGTGGGTCGGGGACAATGCCATGATGAGCGGGCAGGCGGAGCAGGGGGGAACGGAGGGTTACTCCGGCCCGCCGCCGCACCCGGTGCCGGCCTGGCGACGGCGGCATCCGGGGGAGCACCGGTGGCCGGTGACCCTGGTGATCGCCGCCGCGATCGTGCTGCAACTGGTCACCCCGCCACAGCTCGCGTTCAGCCCGAGGTGGCTGCTCCCGGCCGTCGAGGGGACGCTGCTGCTCGTACTGCTGGTGGTGAACCCGTTCAGGATGAACCGCGAGTCGGCCGCCGTACGCGTGCTCGAACTGGCCCTGGTCGCGGTGGCGACGATGGCGGTGATCTGGTCCGCCGGGCGGCTGATCGTCCTGCTGGTGGCCGACGCCGCACCGGAGGACCCGGCGACGATCCTGCTCAGCGGGGCGGCCATCTGGCTGACCAACGTGATCGTCTTCGCGCTCTGGTACTGGGAACTCGACCGGGGCGGACCGGCGGCGCGGGCGAACGTGCGGCGCCCGTACCCGGATCTGCTCTTTCCGCAGATGACCGCCGCGGACCTGGCGCCGCACGACTGGCGGCCGGTCTTCCTCGACTACCTGTACGTGGCGTTCACCAACTCGACCGCGTTCAGCCCGACCGACACGCTGCCGCTCAGCCGCTGGGCGAAGACGGCGATGATGCTCCAGTCGGCCGTGTCGCTGCTGGTCGTGGCACTGATCATCGCCCGAGCGGTGAACATCGTGCAGTAGCCGCGTGGCCGCCGCGCAGACCGGGACGGCTCCCGTATCCATGATCACAGTCCGCCGTAATTGCGTTGAGTGATCCCGGATTTACCGCCAGGCTGGAAGCTCCGCCCACTACGCCCTGGAGCTTCCGATGCGCCTGCTCCGCGATCTGTGGGCCACCTCACCGCGCCGTGTCGCGGCCGTGGCCTGTCTCATCGTGCTCGGTGCCGCCGGGCAGTCCGCCGCGTTGGCGCTGGCCGGGCCGGTGCTGGTGGACCGCTCGACCACCCTGTTCGCCGTGCTGGCCCTGTCCCTGGTCGTCGCCGTGCTCAGCGACCTGGTGGTCGGCCTCGTCACGGCCGGGCTGACCGCCGACTGGGCCGCCGACGTCCGCCGCCGGCTCTGCCGGGTCGCCCTCGGTCAGGACCTGCCGAGACTGGAGACCACACCGGTCGGGGAACTGCTCGACCGGATCGACGGCGACGTCTACCAGGTCGCCGCCGAACTGCGCGGCAGCGGCGTACGGATCGTGCAGATGCTGACCGCCGGGGTGCTGTCGATCGCGCTCGCGGTCGGCGTCTGGTGGCCCGCCGGGGTGGTCATGCTGCTGCTCGGCGTACTGCTGGCGATCGGCCTGGCCGGACCTACCCGGAAGATCGGTCCGGCCCGGATGGGCGAGGAGGAAGCCTGGTCGGACCTGGCCGCGGTGATGGAGGAGTCGATCCACGGACAGGACGACATCCGTACCAGCCTGGCCCGGCCGTACGTGCTGCGGATGTACGCCCAACGCGCCAGCCGGGTACTGGCCCGGGGACGGGTGGTGTGGGTGCTCTCCGCACGGGTCACCACCGTCGCCGTCGGTGTCACCCGCGCCGGCATCGCCGCAGTGGTCCTCGGCGGGGTCTGGGCGCTGACCACCGGCCGGATCGACGGGGCCCGGCTCACCGCCGTCTGGCTGCTCGCCCTGGCCTTCGGCGCGACCGTCGAACACGTCAGCCGGATGGTGCCCGAGTTGCAGTACGCCCTCGGGGCCTGGGGGCGGGTGCAGTTGCTGCGCGACTCCCCGCAGGAGCCGGCCGGTGGCGCCGAGCCGGCCGACGGCGACCTGGAGATACGCGGCCTCACCTTCGGCTACGGCACGACCGCGTCGGACGGCGGACGCCGGCTGGCCCTGCGGGACGTCCGGTTGACCTTCACCCGTGGCCACTCGTACGCCCTGATCGGGCGTACCGGCTCCGGCAAGTCGACCCTGGCCAAGGTGCTCACCCGGGCCGTCGACGTACCGCGCGGTGCGGTGTTCCTCGGCGGGACCGACCTGGGCGACCTGGACCTGGAGGGCCTGCGCCGGTGGATCGGCGTGGTCCCGCAGCGGACCGAGATCCTCGCCGGAACGCTCGCCGAGAACGTCGCCCTGTTCGACCCGCAACTGCACGCCTCGGCCGCCGGGGCGCTGGACGAGCTGGGCCTGACCTCCTGGGTCGCGGACCTGCCCGACGGGATGGAGACCAAGCTCGGCGAGGGCGGGCACGTGCTCTCGGCCGGGCAGGAGCAACTGGTCGCGTTCGCCCGGATCCTGGTCCGGGACCCGCACGTGGTGATCCTCGACGAGGCCACCGCCCGGATGGACCCGGTCACCGAGTCACGGGTGCAGTTGGCCACCGAACGGCTGCTGCGGGACAGGATCGGGATCGTCATCGCGCACCGGCTGTCGTCGGTGCGGCGCTGCGACGAGGTGGTGGTGCTCTCCGACGGCGAGGTGGTCGAGGCCGGACCGCTGCGCGAGTCGGAGCGCTTCGCCCGGCTGCTCGCCAGCACCCAGGCCACCTTCGACGCCGAGCCGGAACCGGTCCGCCGGATCGGGATCGGGGTGGGCGCCGGTGCCGGCGGCGGGCTCGCGCTGGCCCCGCCGGACGGCGACACCCTGCTGCGGGTGGACCCGGTCCGGGGCGCGGGGAGCGGCGAGGCGACGGCGAACGGCACAGCCACGGCGGTGGTGGACGTTCCGGTGCGCGCACCGGAACGGACCGCCGTACGGGCGAAGGCCGATCCGCCGCCGCTGCCCGAACCGGCACGTGCGCGTACCGTTCGGGAGATCTTCCGGCTGGCCGGTAACGACCCCCGGTTCGGGCTCGGCGCGCTCGGGATGTTCCTGTTCATGGTGCTGCTCGGACTCGACGGGGCGATCCTGCCGTGGCTCTGGGCCGACCTGGTCGACGGACTGGGGGACCCGTTCTGGCCGGCCGTAGGGATCATGGCCGGGCTGGTGGCCGTGGTGCCGATGTCGTACTACACCGGGCGGTGGTTCCCGGAGTGGTGGGTCCGGCAGATGCTCCGGATCAGCCTGCGGCTGGTGCACGGACAGACCGGGGCCCGCCGGGTCAGCGGACACACCCCGGCCGAGGTCGTCGCCCAGGGCGGCGACACCGAACGGGTGGTGATGCTCGCCGACAACCTGCTCGACCAGGCGGCCTGTTTCGTGCTGCTGATCTCGATGACGCTGGTGTCGGGGACGCCGGTCCCGGCCCTCTTCTTCGGCGGCACGATCCTGTTCTCCGGACTGGCCGCCGCCCTGTTCGGGCCGATCCTGGAGCGCTCCGCGCGCAAGACGGTCGCCGCCCGGGCCGCGTTCGCGACCGCCCTGGTGTCGTCACTGTCGGCCGCCCGTACGGTGAAACTGGCCGGTGCGACCCGGTCGGTCCTGGCACACCTCGCCCGACTCGACGTCATCCGCAGCGACCGGCAGCGGCGGGAGATCTCGACCCAGGTGTGGGCCCGCTCCACCCCCTCGATGATCGGTGGACTCCTGCCGATCGCCGCCTGGGCGCTCTACCTCAACGGCTCGCTGTCGTCGGGCGCGACCCTGGTGGCGGTCTCGACCCTGGGAGCGGTGCGGTGGTTCGCCTGGACCACGGCCTCCCTGGTCTCGCAACTGCCCTCGGCCCGGGTCTGGACCCGGCGTACGGTCGCGATGAGCGGGGTCGGGGCGTACTCGGCGGCGGTGCCGGGGGTGGACCTCTCCGAGGGAACCGCACCCGCACCGGAGGCGGCACCCCGGCATCCCCTGCGCCGGCTGGACCTGGTCGGCTTCAGCGCCGTCCACGAGGACGGGACGGTCGGCGTACACGAGGTCGACCTGACCGTCGAGACCGGGCAACTGGTGCTGGTGGTCGGGCCGGTCGGCGCGGGCAAGTCGTCGCTGCTGCGAGCCCTGGCCGGGATCGTCCACCACACCGGGGACATGCGCTGGAACGGGCAGCCGGTCACCGAACCCGAGCTGTTCCTCCGCCCCAACCAGGTCGGTTACGTCGCACAGCTCCCGCGGGTGCTCTCCGGGACGGTGGCCGACAACATCCGGCTCGGGCACGAGGTGGACGCGGTCGGTGCGATCTCGACCGCGCAGTTGGAGCACGACCTGGCGGCGGCCGGGGGCGGGCTCGGGCTGCTGATCGGGCACAAGGGGACACGGCTGTCCGGTGGGCAGTTGCAGCGGCTCGCCCTGGCCCGCGCCCTGGCACCGCGTACGGAGTTGCTGATCGCGGACGACGTCTCCTCGGCCCTCGACGTCACCACCGAGTTGGAACTGTGGCGGGCGTTGCGCGGGCACGGGGTGACCGTGGTCGGGTCGACCTCGAAGCGGGCCGCGTTGGCACAGGCCGACCTGGTGGTCGTGCTGGTCGACGGCGCGGTGGTGGCCCGGGGTACGTGGCGGGAACTGGCCGACCGTTGGGGTCACCTCGCGGGGTGACCCCGACGGGCGCGATCTCCCCGGCGCCCGCCGGCACGGTTCGGGCGGGTCGGTCAGCGGCGGTCGACGGTGAGGGTGGAGACGCCGGCGGTGGCGTCGATGTCGTACCGGTCGGTGGCGGTCTCCCAGGCCGGCGGTGTGATCACCGTGCCGCCGGCCACGCCGGACCGGCTGCTGCCGTCCACGGTGACGGTTCCGGCGCCACCGCCCGCGCGTACCCGTGCCGGTGCGTTGCCGGTCAGGTGGACCAGGAACTGGCTGGCCCCGCCGCCCATCACCACCCGTACCGTGCCGCTCGCGGGTGGCAGGGTCACCTCGGCACGGTTGGTGCCGGCGCTGAAGTCGACCTCCGCGACCCGGCCACCGGTCAGGTCGACGATCTCCTCTCCGGCGCCGCCACCGAGCCGGATCCGCCAGCGGACCGCGTCGCTGAGCACGATGCTGACGATCGCCGGTCCGGCCCGACCGGTGCCGGCGAGCCCGGCCAGCACGGTGTCCCCGTCGACGTGCACCGACGGCCGTACCTTGGCGTCCTTCGGGGTGGAGATGCGGTACAGGTCGTCGCCGATACCGGCGGTGGTCACCCGTACCACGTCGGAGCCGTTGAGCAGGTCGAGCGTCGCCTCCCGCCGGTCGTTGCGCGCCCCGGCGACCGCGTGGTCGGCCGCACGGTCGGATTCGGCGGCGGCCGTCCGGTCCGGGTTGTCGTCCGACCAGCGGCCGTCGTGCCAGGTGCAGGCGGAGAGCAGCATGGCGGCGGCGAGCAGACCGCCGGCCGCCCGTCGACCCCGGACCAACGTACGGGTCACTTCGTCGCCTCCTCGTTGCCGATCTGTACGCCGCTACTACCCACCACGGCGCCCGCCGACGCCCCGACCGGCGCTGTTGTCCCGGTGATCATCGGCGGAAGGCGAGCACTCCGAGCACGCCGACGACAGCGAGGGCGACCATGGCCAGACCGAGCCCGCCGAGCAGGCGGGCGACAAACGCGCCGTCCGGCCCCTCCGACGGTTGCGCCCGGCTGCTCGCCGGGGAGGAACTCGACTCCGGTGTGCCCGACTCCGGTGTGCCCGACTCCGGCGTGCTCGGTGATCCCGGCCCGGTCGTGCTGACGGCGGGTGCCGGTGCGGGCCTGCCCTCCGGGGTGTAGCTGAGCACGGTCGGTCGGGTGGTGGCCGGTTGATCCGAGGTCTCGGAGACGGTCAGCAACAACCGGCCGTCCCGGCTGTACGTGATCGACTCTCCCTGGGGTTCGTCGGGCAGTGGGGTGATCCGGGGCACGCCCCGGGTGACCGCCTCGACCACGTTGCCGTCGGTGACGTCGAACTCGATCGCGTCGGCGTAGGTACGCAGCACCACCCGACTGCCGTCCGGTGCGGTGGCGCCCCCGGTGACCATCAGCCGACCGAAGGCGGACCACGGGTTGTCGGTGCCGGTACGGGGCAGGACGAACTCCCCGGCCTTGCGCATCCGTACGGTCGCACCGGCCTTGAGCGGCCCGTCGGGTACGTACAGCCGGGGTGTGCCGGGGTCCTTGGTGACGACGATCGGTGTGCCGTCGCCGGCGAGCAGCAGCGCCTCGGCGTCGTGCGCTCCGTCCGGATAGGACAGTCGGTGCAGCGCCGGCGCCTTGGCGCCCCTGGCCAGTCGCCAGAGTGCGATGTTCGTCCGGGCCCGGTCGTTGTCGCCGATGTCGGCGATCCAGATGGTGCCGTCGCGAGCCATCGCCACGTCCTCGGTGTCACGCGGGCGGCTCGGGTACGACACCGTCCTGGTCACCTTGCACGATCTGTCGAGGAAGAAGATCTTCCGGCGGCTCTCCAGGTCGGCACTGTCGTTGACCACCACATATCCGTCGTCGGTGGCGACCATGCCGGAGATCTCGATCAGCCGCTCGTCGGTGACGACGCAGACCTCGGTGCCCCTCGCCGGGGCCGCCACCGCCATCGCATGCGCCGGTGCCGCGGTGAGTCCGACGAGCGGGGGCGCGGCCGTGATACCGACCAGTGCCGCCACGAGGATCCCGACGCGCAACATCGCGCAAGTCTGGCACCCGCCGCGTCCGTCCGGCCGACAGGGGAGGCGGACCGTCGCGGCCCGCCTCCTGGCCCGTCGGCGGCGCGGTCAGTGGCGGCGGGTGGCCCGCAGGACGGCGTCGTGGATGGTGATGGTCCGGCCCTCCGGATCGGTGGCCTGCCGACTCGGTGTCGCGGCGGTGATGTCCCATTCGTTCGGGTCCAGGGTCGCCGCGACCTGTTCGGCGGTGAACATGAGGTCGGCCCGGTCGGGACGCCCCATCGAGGTGTCCAGGTCCGACGGGTGGTGGCCGACGATGAGCAGGGTCCCACCCGGCCGTACGGCCGCCGCCAGCCGGCGGTGCAGCGCCCGGAGCGCAGGCCGGGGCAGGTGCATGAACTGGGCCGACACCAGGTCGTACCGTGCCGGTGCGGGATCCCAGGACATCACGTCGACCTGTTGCCAGGTGAGCCGGTCGGCGGTGTCGGCGCCCTGCTCGGCGGCCCGCTCGGCGGCGCGTTCCAGTGCCACTCCCGAGATGTCGACACCGGTGACCTGCCAGCCCCGGGCGGCGAGCCAGATCGCGTCGGTGCCCTCACCGCTGCCGACGTCCAACGCGGTCGCCGGGACCACGTCGGTGACGGTGTCGACGAGGTGCGGGTTCGGGTTCCCGCTCCAGATCCGCTCCGCGGAACCGTACCGCTCGTCCCAGAACTCGCGGGTGAACAGGATGGTCTCCGTCGAGTCGTGGTGGCCGTGCCCGGCTCCCGCCGTACGCGCCTCGCGGTACGCCGTGACAGCCTGCTCGGTCTCCTCGCCGATCAGGTCCGCGTTGATCGCGGCGGCGGCGGCGACCCCACCGGCGGCAGCCATGACAACCTGCGCGCTGAGGTCGGTGACGTTGCCGGCGACCCACACGCCCGGGACCTCGGTCAACCCGGTGGGGCCGGCGGGGATGGACTCGCCGACCCCGCGCGGGTCCTCGACGGGTTGCAGTCCGAGGGTGGCCAGCACCTGCGAGGCGGCCACGAACCTGGGGGCGACCACCACCGCCTGCCGGGCGACCACGGTCCCGTCGGTCAGGCGTACGCCGGAGAGGTGGTCGTCGTCCACGTCGAGGGATTCGACGGTGCCCGGAACCACCCGGATGCCCCGCGCGGCGAGCTGCTCGGCCTGCTCGTCGGTCAGCTCCGGGGCGGTGTGGGTGAACAGGACGAGGTCGGGTGTCCACTGCCGGAACATCAGGGCCTGGTGTACGGACCACGATCCGGTCCCGAGGATCCCGATCGCCCGGTCCCGCACCTCCCACCCGTGGCAGTACGGGCAGTGCAGCACATCCCGACCCCACCGCTCCCGTACGCCGGGGACGTCGGGGAGTTCGTCGACCAGTCCCGTGGTCACCAGCAGCCGTCGGGCGGTGACCAGCCGACCGTCGCCGAGAGTCACCTCGAAGCCATCGCCGGTACGGCGGGCGCGGACAGCCTCGCCCCAAAGCAGGAGGCCGCCGTAGTGGTCGACCTCCTTGCGGCCGGTTTCGAGCAGTTCGTGCGGGGATATCCCGTCGTGGGACAGGAACCCGTGCACCCCGGCGGCGGGGGCGTTGCGGGGCGATCCCGCGTCGATCACGAGCACCGAACGCCGGGCCCGGCCCAGCACCACCGCCGCGCTCAGCCCGGCGGCACCCCCGCCGATGACCGCGACGTCGAACGTCCGGGTCGGCTGTTCTGCCAGTTCACTGGTCATGGTGACCACCTCCGCGACCACTGTCCGGCGGCCCGCACAGATCGGCAAACATTCTTGCCGTTGTGGCAAACTGGGGCGATGGACGACAACCTGGAGAGCGTGCTCACCGCGGTCGGGCCCCGGCTGCGTACGCTGCGCCGGCAACGCGAGATCACGCTGACCAGCCTCTCCGAGGCGACCGGCATCTCCGTCTCCACCCTGTCCCGGCTGGAGTCCGGCCAACGTCGTCCCACCCTGGAACTGCTCCTGCCCCTGGCCCGCGCGTACGGGGTCCAGATCGACGAGCTGGTCGGCGCCCCGCCGACCGGGGACCCCCGGGTCCACCTGCGCCCGGTCAACCTCAATGGGATGACCCTGGTGCCGCTGACCCGTCGCGCAGGCGGGCTCCAGGCGTACAAGATGCTCATTCCGGCGGCCCGGCCGACAACCGTGCCGGAGCCGAAGACCCACGAGGGCTACGAGTGGCTCTACGTCCTCAGCGGGCGGCTCCGGCTGGTCCTCGGCGACCAGGATCTCGTGCTCGTACCGGGTGAGGCGGCCGAGTTCGACACCCGCGTACCGCACTGGTTCGCCAGCGCCGACGCCACACCCGTCGAGGTGCTCAGCCTGTTCGGACGCCAGGGCGAACGCGCCCACGTACGCGCCAGGTCCCTACCCTGACGGCAGCGCCGGTGTCCCGCTCGCTCCGGGCGCCCACGACGGTCATCGACAGTTCGTCGCGTCGACCCTGTCGGGCGCCGGCCCCGGTGACTCCGGCCCGGAAGGCGCGGCGGCCATCGTCGGGCCGACCGTCGCCGCCGGACGAACCGCCAGGATCCGGAACAGCAGCGCGACGATCACCGCGAGCCAGAAGATCGACAGACCGTCGTAACCCAGCGCGGCGGCCATCACACCGGCCAGCAGGGCACCCAGCGCGGCGGCGAGCTGGACGAAGAAGTCCGACGCGCCCTGCGCCATCGTCCGGAGCTGGCCCTCGGTGGCAGAGGTGATCAACACCGAGCCGGCGAGATAACCGGCGGCCCAGCCGACGCCGAGCAGCGTCAGCCCGAGGCCGACCATGACCGTGTCACCCGCCGGTGACATCGCGAGCACGAACGCGGCCGTCGCCATCACGCCGAGACCCGTCACCAGCAGCGGGTACGGCCCGAGCCGGTCGGACAGGTAGCCCACCACGGGACCGGGCAGGTACATCGCCGCGGAGTGCGCGCCGATCACCAGGCCGATGGAGGTGAGCGTCACGGCGCCGTGGCTCAGGTGGATCGGTGCCATGTTCATCAGCGAGACCATCGCGGTGTGGACGGTGACCACCACCGCGATCCCCCGTCGGATCACCGGATTGCGCAGGCTCGCCCTCAGCGCGGCACGGGTGTTGCGTCGCTTGCGTACCGGCTCGCGTCCCATCGATCGGGCCAGCAGCAGGGGATCCGGCCGCAGGGCCACCAGCACCAGCAGACCGGCCACGGCGAGACCCGCGGCCACCGCGGCGAACGGTGCGGTGAACTCCGCGAGGCTTCCCGCACCGAGCTGTTCCACCCCACCGGCCAGCGGTGGGCCGAGCACGGATCCGGTGATGGCGCTCCAGGACAGGATGCCCATCGACCGGCCGATCCGGTCGGCGTCGGCGAGGTCGGTCACGGCGAATCTGGCCTGGAGCCCGGCCGCGAGCGCCGCGCCGACGCCCAGCGCGCCGAGGAGCAGCAGCGGATAGCTCGACACGGTCGCGCTGACCACCACCAGCGCGGAGCCGGCGGCACCGGCCAGGTAGCCGGTGGCGATCCCGGCGCGGCGACCCCGTTTCGCCGAGAGCGCGGCCAGCGGGATGCTGACCAGCACCCCGCCGCAGAAGATGAGGGCCTGTGCGAAGCCGGCGCCACGGGCCGATCCGGTCATCCGCTCGGCGATGAGCGAGACGAGCGGACCGGTCATCGCGAAGACCAGGAAGAACACCGCCTGCACCACCAGGATCGACACGACGACGCGGCGCTGGACGCGGCGGAGCGCTGGGTAGTCGTTTCCGGTGGCTGGATCCGGGGGTCCGGGCTCGGTCTGCACGGTGCTCTCCTCGATGGGAGGTGGGGCACCGTGGTCGCCGGTGCCTATGCGGCTGGTCTCTGCGCGGTACGGCGACCCAGCCCGTCCGGGGCGTCGGCGATCGGTTGTCCGTCCATACGCCGGACCGGCACGGCCAAACGGCGGGAGCGACCGGGTGAGCGTGATTCGTCCGGTGTCGACATCACGGTTGGACGTCTCCGGAGCCGGACCACCGGCCCCGGTCTCGACGGGGACGGCGGTGCGACCAGCCACGACCCCGGAATCCGGGCGACCGGACAGCTGAAAAGGGGGGACGGGATCTCCGTCGCCCTTCTCCGGAGGAGGTCGAAGCGGTACCCGTTCTGCCCCGAAGGGTGCTTCTCGCGCAGAACGGTCTTGCGCGTCTTCACCGAAACCTTCTTCCGTTCGTCACCGTCTCGTCATCGTTTGTGAACATCCTTGGCTTTCACATTCTGCGGCCACAACTTCGAGCGTGCTCTCGTCCGGAAAGCGGTGCCGTGGGGAGTGGGCCGCGGCGGGTTCACCTTGAATCCATCGCCCTGAATTCTCGGAGCCTGCTGGCCGGCCTCGCCGGCGGGAGCGGACCGGGGACCGGGCGGCCACGGGCGGGCGCCCGGAAATCCCGGCGGAAAAAGTTCGGCGCCGGTGTCGAAATCGGGTCGTCCCGTTCGAGCTACAGGTAGCGGGCCGGCGAAGCGGCCCCCGAACCCGAAGGGGACGGCGATGTCCCAGACGAATCCGCCCGTCACGGCCGAGGCGGCGGCAGGCCGACCGGCCGCCGCCGGGCTCAGGCTCACCGGGCGGCTCCTGGCCGCCGGTGTCGTCGCCGGTCCGTTGTACGTCCTGGTGTCGGTGGCCCAGATGCTGGTACGGGACGGCTTCGACCCGACCCGGCACGCCTGGAGCCTGCTCGCCAACGGCACGGCGGGATGGGTCCAGAGCACCAACCTGATCGTGACCGGCCTCCTGGTGGTCGCCGGGGCGGTAGGGCTGCGACGCACCCTCGACCCCGGACGGGCCAGCACCTGGGCGCCCCGGCTACTCGGGAGCTACGGCCTGGGTCTGGTGTCCGGCGGGATGTTCCGGGCCGACCCGGCGCAGGGCTTCCCACCCGGTACGCCGGAGCAGGGCACCGGCACCTCCTGGCACGGTCTGCTCCACTTCGGCCTGGGCGGCGTCGGCTTCGTCGCACTGGTCGCGGCGTGTTTCGTGCTCGCCCGCCGGTTCGTCGCCGACGACCGGCGAGGATGGGCGGTGTTCTCGCGCCTGACCGGGGCACTGTTCCTCGCCGGGTTCGTCGCCGTGGCCGGTGGTGGCGGCAGTTCCTGGGCGACGCTGTCGTTCACCGTGGCGATCGTCCTGGCCTGGACCTGGCTCTCGCTGGTGTCGGCGTACCACCATGGCCGGTCCCGCCGGCTCCACCGATGATCCTTCCGCTCCACCACCATCCGAGGGAGTTCGACCATGCGGTACCTGGCACTGCTCCGGGCCAAACAGCCGACCACGCCCGTACCACCCGAGTTGATGGCGGCGATCGCCAAGCTCGGTGAGGAGGCGACCACCTCCGGCAGCCTGCTCGACACCGGTGGCCTGGCGCCGAGCGCGGCCGGCGCGCGGGTCACCGTCGCCGGCGGGGACCTGACCGTGACCGACGGCCCGTTCGCCGAGGCGAAGGAGGTCATCAGCTACGCCCTCTACGAGGTACGCGCCAAGGAGGAGGTGGTCGAGTGGACCTCCCGGTTCATGAAGGCGCACCGGGACCTCTGGCCGGGCTGGGAGGGCGACGCCGACATCCTGAAGGTGTTCGGGCCGGAGGACTTCCCGTTCCCGGAATGACCCGACCGGTGGTTGGATCGGTGGTCGTGACGGCTACCGATCCGGCACCGGACGATCCGGGGCAGGCCGCCAGGCGTGCCGTGGAGGCGGTCTGGCGGATCGAGTCCGCCCGGTTGATCGCCCGGATCGCCCGGCTGGTCCGCGACGTCGGGCTGGCCGAGGAGATCGCCCAGGACACCCTGGTCGCCGCGCTCGTGCAGTGGCCGGCGACCGGCGTACCCGATGATCCCGGGCCGTGGCTGACGGCGACCGCGAAACATCGCGCAGTCGACCTGCTGCGTCGGCAGCAGCGGTACGCGACCAAGCTCGACCTGCTCGGCCGCGACGTCGAGATCCAGCAGGAGTACGCCGAGGCGGCCCTCGACGACATCCTCGACGACCACATCGGCGACGATCTGCTGCGGCTGATCTTCACGGCCGCGCACCCGGTGCTGCCGGTGCAGGCGCGGGTGGCGCTGACCCTGCGGATGGTCGGCGGCCTCACCACCGGCGAGATCGCCCGCGCGTTCCTCGTGCCGGAGGCCACCGCGGCCCAGCGCATCGTCCGGGCCAAACGCGCGCTCGCCGCCGCGCGGGTCCGGTTCGAGCTGCCCACCCCGGCCGAACTCGTCGACCGGCTCGGCTCGGTACTGGAGATCGTCTACCTGATCTTCAACGAGGGGTACGCCGCGACCGGTGGCCCGGACTGGTCCCGGCCCGAGCTGTGCCAGGAGGCGCTGCGGCTGGGTCGACTCCTCGCCGGCCTGCTGCCGGACGAACCCGAGGTGCACGGCCTGGCGGCCCTGATGGAGTTGCAAGCCTCCAGGCTGGGCGCCCGGACCGACCCGGACGGGCAGCCGGTGCTCCTGCCGGACCAGGACCGCCGCCGCTGGGACCGCCTGCTCGTCCGTCGAGGGCTCGCCGCCCTCGACCGTGCCGAGACACTCGGCGGCGGCGTCTACACCCTCCAGGCCGCGATCGCCGCCTGCCATGCCCGCGCCGCCCGCGCGGACCTGACCGACTGGCCCCGGATCGCGGCACTCTACGAGGTGCTCGCCCACCTCCAGCCGTCCCCGGTGATCCTGCTGAACCGGGCCGTCGCGGTCGGCCTCGCCGACGACCCGGTACGCGGACTCGCCCTCGCCGACGACCTCGCCCACGAGCGGGCGCTGCGTGACTACCCCCAACTCCCGGCCGTACGCGGAGAACTGCTGGCCCGGCTCGGACGGGCGGACGAGGCACGCGCGGAGTTCACCCGAGCCGCCGCGCTCACCCGCAACGATGGCGAGCGGACCCTGTTCCGGCGGCGTGCGGACGGACTGCGCCAGCCATCGGAGTAGCGGCGGCCCGACCGGCTAGTCCGGCAGGCGGGCGTCGGAGAGCTTGGCGAGGATCTCGTCCACGGTCTCGTCCGGTGTCTGGTCGGAGTTGTCCAGCCACAGCCCGATCCTCGGGGTGTCCCGACGCAGCGACCGGTCCAACACTTCGACCGTCCAGTCGCCGTACCCGCGCTTGCCACGGGTGTTCTCGCGGGTCTGCACCACCTCCGGCCTCGGCGCGAGGACAACCAGGTGCCGGGGTCGGGCGGTCAGCAGGTCGACGTACTCGGCCAGTTCGGGACCGAGGACGACGTCCTGCACCACGGCGGCGAAGCCCGCCTCGGCGTACCCGTCCGCGACGCTGGCGGCGAGGCGGTAGCGCAACCAGAGCTGGGCGGTTGCCTCGGTGGTCTGCTCCGGAGTCAGCTCCTCCCGGTTCGTGACCACCATTCTTCGGAACACGTCACCCCGGACGTGGGCCGCGAGGGGAAGCCGTTCCGCGAGGAGTTGCGCCACGGTCGACTTGCCGGCTGCCATCACGCCGGTGATGACGATGACGCCAGGGGTCGGGACGGACACTCCAGCCTCCTCCGGTAACGCGGGTCGGGCGAACCCGCCGGGTCCAGTCTCCCAACGGACCGCTCCTGCACCCCCCGTTGACACAGACGAGTCTGACCCGCCCGGTCATTCCGCAGCCATTGCGACCTGGACCTTTCGGACTGTGCCGAATTGCCGAACACCCGGTCCGGGGGCGGGTGGCGGTGCTCCACCCGGGGGCAGGTCAAGCGGGTTCGTGCGGGTCATCCGCGACCCGCCGGGGGCCCGCGCACGGTCGGGTGATGTCCCCGCCGAGCCGCCTCGGCCGGCCCGTACGGCTGGCTACGTTGCCGGGGTGAACCAGAACCGACCGCGGGTCGCCCGGCACCGGCGAACCGCCATCGCCGCCCTCGTCGCCCTGCTCTGCGGTCGGCTGGCCGTGGTGGCGGTGACCACCCTGATGGTGATCGTCGGGATGCCGGCACCCGCGCACTCCGGCCGTCCCGACACCGGGCCCGCCGATGGTCGTGACCCCTGGTCCGCCGACCACGCCGACCCGTTGCCGCCGCGAGCCGAGCTGGCCTGGCTCGCCACCGAGAACGCCATCTTCGCGGTCGACGCGGCCGAACGCATCGTCCGGTACCGGGGCTGCGACGGCGACACCGGCCGGGTGTTGGACCAGGGGATGGTGGTGACCGACGGGGTCGCCACCGGACGGGTGACGGTCAACGGCATCACGTACGTCTACCGGGTGCCGTTGCGCGGTCGGGCCGAGGGAGCCGTCGAGATCCATCGCCCCGACCTGGAACCCGTGGTGCTGACCGGGGAGGTGGTGACCAACCCGCAGCCGCCCGTCGACCGGCGACGCGGTGCGGAGCTGTTGCCGCTCACCGAGCAACTGCGGGAGATCGTCGCCGCCTCGCCCAACCCGACCGGTGTGGCCGTACGCGACCTCTCCGGCCGGTACGGCGACCAGCAGATCGAGGTGAACGGGACCTTCCGCCCGAAGGCGGCGAGTGTCATCAAGCTGTGGATCCTCGCGGAACTGCTGCGTGAGGTCGACTGCGGGTGGGAGTCGTTGTCCGACGGTGTGCTGGTCCGGCCCGAGGACGTGGTCGGCGGCTCCGGTGAGTTGCAGCACGAGACGTTCCCGCAGGTGGTGACGCTGTACCGGCTCGCCCGGTACATGATCATCTACAGCGATAACACGGCGGCGAACGTACTGATCAATCACCTCAACGGGTTCGTCCGGGTGAACGCGCTGATCGACACGATGCTGCTGAAGCAGACCGCCCTCAACCGCCGGATGCTCGACACCGCGGCAGCCGCGCGCGGCGAGGAGAACTACCTCACCGCCGACGACGTCGTGTCCCTGCTCGGCGCGGTCTGGGACGGGAACATCCTCTCGCCCGCGTCCCGGGCGCTGATGATCTCGTTCATGCTGGAGCAGACCATCAACACGAAGATCCCGGCCGCACTGCCGCCGGGCGTACCGGTCGCGCACAAGACCGGCGAGCTGCCGGACGCCTCGCACGACGTCGGTTACCTGCTCATCCCGCACTCCGAGGTGGCGGTCGCCTTCGTCACCTCCGGCCCGGAGGCCACCGGCGCGCAGACCGTACGCCAGCTCGCCCGAGCCGTGTACGACTACCTCGTACCCGTCGACGGCGGCGTCACCGGCTTCGGCCCCGCCCCCGACGGCGGGAAGTAGCCGCTTCCCCCGGCAGGGTGACCACGGTCAGGGCCGGGGCGATTCGAAGGTCCTCGTACGAGCGGCGCTTTGTCCCGCCGATCGGGCGGATCGCCCGGGTCCACGGGACATCATCCGCGCGACGATGGTGACCGGGCGTTCGGCAACGAGGCTCGGACCTCAACGACGATCCCGAGTGGACGTTGTCTCGCCTACGCTCCGGCGAGCCGGCGCGCTGTCCGTACGGGCGGTCACCGGTCCACCTTCGACCATCGAATCGAGGAGTCTCCATGCCAGAGGTCCCCACCGATACCGACCAGCAGATTCTGCTGCTCGCCGCCGACAACACCTTCGCCCATCTCTACGCCGACCTCGCCGCGGTGCTGGCCGAGCCGGAGCAGGGTGACCGGTTCGGGGGCGCGGTCGAGTTCTTCCACACCGACGGCCGGCGCCTGGCCCCGTACTTCGGGGTCGACTGGCGGCTGGCGGACCTGCAACCGAGCGCCGAGCCGGCCGATCCGGACGAGCTCCAGCGGCGGCTCCAGGCGGTCTTCGAGCACGTGGAGCGGTACCTGAAGGACCACCCCGAGTTCACCGACCGGTTCCGGATCAGTGTCGAGCAACTGGTCGACGAGATGCCCGCGCCCACCGGCGGCACGTTGCAGGACGCGATCGAGGCGCTGCCGTGGCACATGCACGGCAACAAGGGCAATTTCCTGCACAACGCCATGCACGCCGCCGGCTGGGCCTGACCAACCGCCGGCACCCGGGGAGGCCCTACTTGATGTCGACCGCAGCACCAATGATCAACCGCCGCCGTGTGCTCGCCGCCGCGGCGGTGGTGATCGCCGTACTCGTGGTGGTGGGGCAGTGGTTCCAGCCGGCACCGGGTGGGCCGACCGCGATGACCGCGGTGATCGCCGCGTCGTTCACCGCGCTGGGCGGCCTGGTGCTGGCCGGCGTGCCCGGCCACCCGGTCGGGCGGTTGATGTTCGCGGCCGGACTCACCGCCGCCGTCGCGGTCCTGGCACTGAGCTGGCTCTCCTGGTTGCCGCTGGCCTGGCTGGTCCAGTGGCTGTGGTGGCCGCCGTACGGCCTGATCTTCCTGGCGCTGCTGTACTTCCCGGACGGAAGGCTGCCCGGCCCGCGTTGGCGGGTGGTCGCGGCGGCGATCGTGGCGTCGACCGCGCTCACCACCGGGGCGCTCGCCGTGGCCGCCCTCGACGATCCCCGCAACCTGCTCTTCTCCGGTGAGCCGGCCGCGACCGAACGGGCCCAACTGCTCGTACGGATCGCGTTGCTGTCGATCGGGGTCGGCCTGCTCGGGCTGGTGGCGGTGCTGGTGTCGCTCGTACAACGGTGGCGCCGGTCGGTCGGGGAGGTCCGCCAGCAACTGGCCTGCCTGCTCGCTGCCGGAGTCCTCTTCCTGCTCGGGCTGCTGCTCGACGGGATCAACCTGGCCGGGGCCTGGGTCCTGATGGTGATCGCCATCCCGGCCGCGATGACCCTCGCCGTGCTGCGCTACCGCCTGTACGGGCTCGAGCAGGTGATCAACCGGACCCTGGTGTGGCTGGTGATGAGCCTGCTGGTGATCGCGGGCTTCGTGGCCATCGTCACCCTGCTGCGCGACATCCTGCTGCGCGGCAGCACCTCCAACGCCTCGCTCGTCGCGACCGGCCTGATCGCGGTGACCTTCGAACCGTTGCGGCACCGGGTGCAGCGCGGGGTTAACCGGCTGCTCTACGGCGACCGGGACGACCCGTACGCGGTGCTTGCGCGGCTGGGTGACCTGCTGGAGCGGACCGTCCAGCCGGATGCGGTCCTGCCGCTGCTGACCGGCACCATCGCGCGCTCGTTGCAGGTGCCGTACGTCGCGGTCGAGGTCGACGGGGCGGACGGGCCGAGACTGCACGCGGAACACGGCCGGGCGACGACCTCGGTGGAGAGGTTCGACATGCTCACCCACGGCGAGCGGGTGGGGAGCCTGATCGTGGCCCACCGCCGCTCCGGCAGCCGGTTCACCCCGGTCGAGCGCCGGCTGCTCAGCGACGTGGCGCTGCACGCCTCGGTCGCCACGGCCACCGCCCGGCTCATCCGTGACCTCCAGGATTCCCGGGAACGCCTGGTGATGGCTCGCGAGGAGGAGCGGCGGCGACTGCGCCGGGACCTGCACGACGGGCTCGGCCCGACCTTCGCCGGCATGTCGATGCAGGTACGGGCGGCCCGGAAGATGGCCGACGGGCAGGACCGGCTCGGCCGGGTCCTCGACGGGCTCGCCGACGATCTGCGCACCTGTACCCAGGAGGTACGGCAACTCGTCGACCAGTTGCGGCCGGCGGCGCTCGACCGGGGGCTGGAGTCGGCGCTCCGGGTCGAGTGCGAGCGTTTCGACGGTCCACAGTTGTCGGTGCGGCTGAGCGTGGAACACGACCTGCGCGGACTCTCCGCAGCGGTCGAGGTGGCGGCGTATCGGGTGGTGTCGGAGGCGCTGGCGAACGTGGCCCGGCACGCCGGTGCGAGCGCCTGCGAGGTGACCGTACGCCGGGACCACCAGCTCGTCGTCGAGGTGGTCGACGACGGGATCGGCTTCGCCGGTCCCCGGCCCGGTGGAGTTGGTGTGGAGTCGATGCGGGAACGCGCCGCCGAACTGGGCGGGGACTGCGAGATCTCCGAGGTGTCGCCGCACGGGACGCGGGTCCGGGTCCGGCTGCCCTGTGCCGAGTTCGCGCCCGACGCGACCGGTACGGTTGCCGTACAACAGGTTGGTCCCGGTGACCCGGTCGAGCCCGGCGGTGCCGTCGGGCCGGAACCGGCCGCCCGGTCGCTGGGTGAGTGAGGCGGCGAGTCATGTCCGATCGGGTACGCGTGTTGATCGTGGACGACCATCCGGTGGTACGCCGTGGGCTGCGCACCATGCTCGAGGACGAGCCCTGGGTCGAGGGTGTGGTGGAGGCGGCCTCGTGCGCCGAGGCGCTGGTCGCCGCGGTGACCGAAGGGGTCGGGGTGGTCGCGATGGACGTCGCGCTGCCCGACGGTGACGGGGTGGACGCCACCGCCCGGATCATCCAGAGTCGACCCGATGTGCACGTCCTGATGCTCACCATGGCCGACGACGAGGACGTGGTGAACCGCGCGTTGCGGGCCGGCGCCCGTGGTTACGTCCTGAAGGACACCGATCCGGACACCATCCTGCACGCGCTGCGTACGGTCGCCGGCGGTGGTCTGGTGCTCGGTCCCCGGATCGGGCCGCAGGTGCTGACCACCCTGCGCCGCCAGCCGGTCGAGCTGCCCGCGCCGTTCGACCAGCTCACCCCGCGCGAGCGGGACATCCTGCGGTACCTGGCGGCCGGTGAGGGCAACGCCCGGATCGCCCGCCGGTTCGGGCTGAGCGAGAAGACGATCCGCAACCAGGTCTCGGCGGTGCTGGCCAAGCTCGGGGTCGCCGACCGCGTCCAGGCGGCCCTGCTCGCCCGCGACGTCGGCCTCACCGGATAGCCCCGCCTAGCGACCGTACCTGGTTTAGTCGTTTTCGCGGCAAACGTCCGTTTGGCTGGTTAACGTGACATCGGCGTCACGACTAACTGTCAAGGGGTGTCTCTGATGTACGGACCACGACGTGCGGGCTGAAGACTCGGCCACGTACGAGGTCGTCGTGCTGCTCGGCACCAGGTCGGAGGCGGTGAAGGCCGCCCCACTGGTACGCCGGGTGCGGCTGGACACCCGCGTCACGGTCACGGTGGTCGACACCGGGCAGCACCCCGGACGGGTGGCGGAGGCGCTGGCGCCGTTCGACCTCGCCGTCCAGGTCACCTTGGAACCCGTACGCCGGACCGGGTCGCTCGCCGAACTCGCCGCCGCGCTGCTCACCGCGACCGACGGGGTGCTCGCGATACGCCGCCCCGCCGCGGTCGTGGTCCAGGGGGACACCCTCAGCGCACTGGTCGCCGGGATGGTCGCCTTCTGGCAGCGCATCCCCGTGGTGCACCTCCAGGCCGGTCTGCGTACGCACGACCCGGACCGGCCCTTCCCGGAGGAGGCGAACCGCTCGATGCTGTCCCGGATCGCGGCCCTCAACCTGGCACCCACCCCGACCGCCCGCCAGCACCTGCTCGACGAGGGAGTCCCGGACGACCGGATAGTGGTCACCGGGAGCACCGTGGTCGACGCGCTGCACCACCTGCTCGACCACCAACTCGCCCAGCCGCCCGAGTGGATCGACCCGACCCGCCGGGTGGTCGTCGTGACGCTGCACCGGCGGGAGAACTGGGGCGGTGGCGTCTTCGGCGTCTGCTCCGGGCTGCGTTTCCTTGCTCGCCGCTTCCCGGACGTCCAACTGGTCATGGTGACCCATCCGAACCCGACGCTCGGCGCGGCGATGACCGCGCAACTCGGGCACACCCCCGGCATCCGGCTGACGCCGCCGCTGGTCTACCCCGAGATGATCGGCCTGCTGAGCGTGGCCGACCTGGTGATCACCGACTCGGGCGGGTTGCAGGAGGAGGCCGGCACGCTCGGCGTACCGGTCCTGGTCGCCCGGGACACCACGGAACGTCCCGAGATCATCGACTCCGGCCACGGCACCCTGGTCGGCACCGACCCGGAACGGCTCGTCGCCGCCGCCACGCAGGAACTGACCGTACGCTGCACCGCCGGGCGCTCGCTCCCGTTCGGCGACGGCCGGGCCAGCGTCCTGGCGGTCTCCGCGATCACCAACCTGCTCGGCCTGCCGCCGCTACCCGCCGAGCCGACCCGCACCATTGCCCCCGCCTTCCACCCCGGCCACCTCCGCCCCACCCCCCAAACCCCCGCCGCCCTCCGCTGACCCCCCACCCCCCACCGAGGCTGCGCCCACTCTTGTAGAGAAAGAGTGCCTATCCGGGGCGCAGTAACCACTCGTTCTCTACAAGAGTGGGGATCTTGGGAGGGAGGGAGGGAGGGAGGGGAGTGGGGTGGGCGGGGAGCGTTAGGTTCGGCGGGGAACGGGAATCGACCGATCTCCGGGCGACGGAGGGGGGACGGGCGTGTCGGTGCCTGAGGATCTGGTCTGCAACGCCCGTGATCATGGCTTGGTGGGGGACGGGGTCACCAACGACCAGCCGGCGTTACAGGCGCTGGTCGACCGGCTCGGTACGGCGTACGCGGCCGACGGGCTGGCCAGGACGATCCACTGCCCGCCGGGCGTCTACTCGATCCGGGACACCGGCACCGTGTGGCGCAGCGGAATCTCCCTGGTCGGGGACGGGATCGGCGCCACGAAATTCGTACTCAGCAACGAGGGGAACCGGGTCGACCCGGTGCCGCTGGCCTACTTCACCGCCGTACAGCACGGGGCGAGCCGGGAGAACCACATCGCCGACTGCACGTTCGCGAGCTTCGAGATCGACGGTTCCGGTGTGCAGTTGGCCCGCTACGACTACCTGGCCAAGGGCCTCGGCCTCCAGTACGTGATGCGCGGCCGGTTCCGCGATCTCTTCATCCACGACACCGCCGCCACCGGTCTCGGCTGCGACTTCCTCCAGGACACGGTGGTGCAGGGTGTGGTCGCACTGCGCTGCGGTCGGCTCGACACCGGGGAGCAGATGGGCGGCGCCGGCATCGGCATCGGGATCGGCGGGTGGGGGGCGAGCGAACGACTCACCGTCTCCACCTGCACCGCCGTCGGCAACGGGACCAACGGCATCTTCCTCGAACTTCAGCAGAAGATGTGGCCGCCCCCGCGCGGCATCCGGATCACCGCCTGCCATGCCGAGGACAACCGGTTCGGCATCTCCGACTGGGGCGCGGACGGTCTGGTGGTCAACGGGTGCACCATGATCGGTAACCACGAGGCCGGGTTCGACGTCTCGGCCCAGGGCACCTGCGGGATCGCCGGCCGGGGCGGGATCGTCGCGGACTGCATTATCGACGCGAACATCCTGGACGGGCTGAGCATCGGCAACACCCCCGGCCGCTACATCGTGCGCGGCAACCGGATCAGCCGCAACGGCCGCTACGGCTACCGGGAGCACAACCTGGCCGAGGACTCCATCCCGGCCCACGAGGTCGTGATCGACGGCAACGAGATCTGGGAGAACGGCCTGGACGGCGTACGGGTCGACGCCGGTCTGCTCGACGGCGCGATCGTGAACAACCGCATCCGGGACAACGGCCGGCGGGAGGCCGGTGCCGCCGGTGGCTCGGGGGACCGGGTCAGCTACACGCGTACGGCCGTGCGGGACGACGGCGCGAACTGGTTCCCGGACGGGCACCGGGGCAAAATGGTGACGGTAGGTAACTGGATCGCGATGGTCGCCACCAACACCGCCACCGAACTCGTGCTCGCACCGGTCCGGCCCGGTGCCACCACGGCCTGGGCCGGGGGTACGCCACCAGCCGGCGCCACCTACCGGCTGCCCGACACACCCCCGAACCGGGCCGGGATCACCCTGGCTGCCGCCACCTCGGACCTCACCCTGCGCAACAACCGGGTCTGGGACACCCAGCGGTACAAGTCGCAGACCCACGGCCTCTGGGTCACCGGTGACGGCACCCGAGGCTCGGCCGACTTCCAGGACAACGACTTCGCCGGCAACGCCGTCGCACCCACCCGGGTCGACACCCCGCAGTACGCCTGACCGCGCCGACGCGTCGAACAGAGAATGAGTGGCTCTCCGGGTACGGAAAGCCACTCATTCTCTACAGGTGCGCGAACTCGGTTACGGGGTGGTGCTTCCGAACTCGACCCAGTTGAGGTTGACCAGACCCGTGGTCGGGCCACCGGTAACCGGGGTGAACACCAGGTAGAGGCGCTGGGGCCCGGCGGGGTAGGTCACCGGAATGGCCTGACTCGCGTAGGCACCGTTGCCGCTGGTGGCGTTGAGTACGGCAGTGGCGACAACCGCCCCGGTCGGCGAACCGACCCGGAGTTCCACGTTGGCACGCGGGGTGCCGACCGTGGTGGCCGATCCACCCGAGTAGCGCAGGGTCACCGTGTTCACGCCGTCGAAGTTGATCGGCTCGAACGCGATGTGGTCGCCGGCATCGATCCCGCCGACCTGTGAACCACCACCGGTGTCGGTGCTGGCGGCGATCGTCACGCCCTGCTGGACCTGGGCGTGCTCGGCCTGCTGCCGCCGTACCTGGATGATCGCCTGACCGACCGTGGTCAGCGCCGGCTGGCCGTTGGCGCCGAGGTCGGTGTACGTGGCGCTGATCCCGCCGTAGAGGTAACCACCGGCGTGGTCGGCACCGTCGGCGGGGGTGGGCAGGGTGCCGGTGCACCCACTGGTCTCGGTCTCGCCGTGGCCGTGGGTGTCGTGACCGAGTACGAACGAGACCGTGACCCGGCTGCAGTCGACCGTCCCGTCCTCGGAGTCGGTGACGGCGACCGTGAACGGCACCGTGTCACCCCAGTTGAAGAACGTACCGCCTGCCGGCACCGTCACCGTGACCGTCGGCGCGGTGTTGCCGACCACGATTTCCCTGGTCAGCACCGCCGTCTTGCCGCTGGAGTCGGTAACCGTCAGCTTGGCGTTGTACACCCCGTTGGCGGTGTACGTGTACGTCGGGTTCGGGTCGGCCGAGTCGACCGTGCCGTTGCTGTCGAAGTCCCAGGCAAAGGAGATCGACTCACCCGGGTCCGGGTCGGACGAACCGGCGCTGGAGAACTGCACCGGCAGCGGGGCCTGGCCGGACGTCGGGTTCGCCGACAGCGCGGCGACCGGGGAACGGGTGCCCTTCACGTACCGGATCATGGAGAGCTGGGCGTCCGGGTTGGCCCGGAAGAAGCCGTCGCCGTACTCCAGCACGTAGAGGTTGCCGTCCGGCCCGAACTCCATCTCCATCGGGTTGTCGAAGATGACGTTGGGCAGGAACGCCTCCACCCCGGTCAGCTGACCGCTGCCGTTGGTGCGCATCATGAACAGCTTGTCCCGGGTGAACTCCCCGAACACCACGCTGTTGTTGTAGTACTCC
This sequence comes from Micromonospora sp. NPDC004704, assembly GCF_053601675.1. Classification (NCBI taxonomy): domain Bacteria; kingdom Bacillati; phylum Actinomycetota; class Actinomycetes; order Micromonosporales; family Micromonosporaceae; genus Micromonospora; species Micromonospora sp. NPDC004704. Next base: position 156,300 of record NZ_JBSGCD010000004.1, read on the forward strand.
GGGAACTTGGTCTCCGAGGTGCTCTCCGAGTTGTACTTGTAGATCGGTCCGCCGTGCGGGCCGACGCCACCGGTGCCGATGACCGGCCACTGGAAGTCGCAGGTCGCGGGCGGGGTCTGCAGGTACGCACCGGCGCAGGTGGTCCGGGCCTCGTAGGTGTACCAGAACTGGGGCTGCGCCACCGCCGGCAGGACCGTACGGCCGGTGTTGCGGGGCGAGTTGTTCACCGGGGCGCCGCAGTTGAACGGCTCACCGGACGTACGGGTGACGAAGTCGTAGTCGATGTACGGCAGGCTCGGCGAGTAGCAGTACGGCCAGCCGTAGTTGGCCGCCTTGTTGGTGGCGAACCACCGGCCGGTGCCCTCCGGACCACGGGTCGCACTCGGGGTACGCGAGTCCGGCGAGTAGTCACCGACGTACACGAAGCCGTTGCTGTCCACGTCGAACCGGAACGGGTTCCGCAGGCCCATCAGGAAGATCTCCGGACGGGTCTTGTTGTCGTAGTCGGTGTTCTCCGGGAACAGGTTCCCGGTCGGGATGCTGTACGTCCCGTTCTCCTTGACCTTGAGCCGCAGCACCTTGCCGCGCAGGTCGTTGGTGTTACCGGCCGAGCGCTGGGCGTCGTAGCCCGGTCCCTGGGTGGGGGACTCGTTGATCGGGACGAAGCCGTCCGAGCCGCTGGCGTTGGTGTCGTCACCGGTGATCAGGTAGACCAGACCCTTGCCGTCGAACTTCACCTTGCCGGCGACGTGGCAGCAGATGCCCCGGTCGGTGTCGACCCGGATGATCTGCTGCTCGGTCGACATGTCCAGCCGAGGGGTCGGTCCGTCGACGAACTTCACCCGGGAGAGCTGGTTGTACCCCTTGAACGCGTTCCAGACCGTCGGGTCCGTGCTCGTCGCCGGGGCGTCGCCCTCGTTGACACCCGGGGTCGCCGGGTTGTCCAGCGGGGTGTTCAGCGGCGGCGAGTAGTAGATGTAGACCCACTTGCTGGTGGCGAAGTCGGGTGCGATCGAGATCGTCTGCAACCCGTCCTCGTCGTGCTGGTACACCGGGACGGTGGTGATGACCGGGCTGGCACCCGTCGCCGGGTCGTACAGCCGGATCTCGCCGCCACGGGTGTTGTGCAGCACCCGGCCGTCGGGGAGGACCGACAGGGACATCGGCTCGCCCGGCTCGTCGTTGAGGGTGACCTTCTCGTAGTTGCCGAGTACGGTCGCCCCGCAGTCGCCCTCGACCACGCCGGCCGCCCACTGGATGCCGCCGAGCAGGTGCTTCTTGAAGCCACCGACCCGGTAGGTCTCGATCGAGTGGCCGAGCCCGGTGTAGAAGGAACGCCCGCCCTGGTAGTCCTTGCACCAGCTCACCGGGTGGTCGAAGCCCATCGTGCCGCCCGCGAAGCTCTTCTCCTGCGCGGTGGCGAGCACGTGCGACGAGCCCCGTACGTTGGTGGTGAAGTTGTACCACTCCTCGGTGAGGGTCAACGTCTGCGGCGTCGCCTCGGTGGCCGGGTGCACCCGGTCGGCGACCTCGACGACACCCGGCTCGGTGCTGGCCACACCGGACGCCTTGGCGCCGACCAGGTTCTGGTAGAACGCCCAGTCCGGCTCGGTCTCGGCGGCCGCGTGCACGCCGACGTAACCGCCGCCGGCCTTGACGTACGACTCGAACGCGGCCTCCTGGCCGGGATTGAGCACGTTGCCGGTGGTGTTGAGGAAGACCACGGCACGGTAGTCGGCCAGGTTCTCCGAGGTGAACGCGGCCCCGTCCTGGGTGACCGTGACGGTGAACCCGTTCGCCGCGGCCAACGACTGGATCGTACGGACACCGTCGGTGATGGACGGTCGGCGCGTACCGGCGGTCTTGGTGAAGACGAGCACCCGGTAGTCCTCCGGGGCGCGGGCCTCGGAGCGCAGCGCCGCCGGTCCGTTCTCCTCGGTGACCAGGCGTTCCTCGGCGGCGCCCCGATCGGGCGCGGCCGAGGCCGGTACGGCCACCAGGCCGGGAAGCACGATGGTGGCGCCGGCCATGGCGGCAAGCCACCGGCGCAGGGGTCTTGTCATATGTTCCTCCGGGGGTGTGGAGCGGGCATGCGGCGGCACCCGTCGACACCGGACGCGCACGGGTCCGGTGTGGTGGTCTGGTTGTCACGGTGGGGTGTGGCGCCGCATCCGTCTGGATGGTGCGCGATCTCGCAGGACCCGCCATCGGCTGCCGACCGGTGACGCCGGGTGCTGTCCGCTACCGGGTGGTCGCGCGCGCCGACACGACGATCCACGTTTCCTGCTGTCCGGGCCGGTCGTGGTGCACCGGTCCCGCCACCCGCCTGTACGGCGGAGGATCGTGGGCTCGGCCCGTTCGTGTGGCCGAGGTTCCGGGTACGTGGACGGGGCCGCCTGGCCACCGTCCTACCGGATCAACTGGCCGCAGCGGGCCAGGGGAGCGTTCGCGGGCGGCTGGAGGCTGTCTTGTCCATGTCTCGCTACCTTCCTCGCGACCTGGGCCGCGGCGACGATGCGGGAGTCGGGGGTGGGACAGTGGCGCCGCCGATGCGCCGCTGAAACGTTTTTGTGGGTCCCATGCAGGGGCTCTGGAGTGGCTCTGGCTGAAACAGAACCTTAATCCGTGGGCAACACGAAAGATAGACCCAAGACCAACTAACTTCCGTCGATCCCAGCAGAAGCCCCTGTCTGCCTCGACAAAAGTCCCCCGCCCCGGCCTCTCCCGGAGGTACGCGGCAGTACGCCACCATCTGCCCCGGATCCGAGGGAAGTAAACTGGGTGCATGGTGTGAATCTTGTGTGAGGGTGCTCGCCGGACGGCGCCCGGTCCACCCGCGACTAACTACGCTGACGGTTCGTGAGCACCCTTACCCGCGTACGTGTCTGGCTGGTGGTGTTTCTCATCGGCCTGGTTGTCAGTGGCGTCACCGCGTTTCCCCTCGAAGCGGAGAGTCGCCTGCTGGTCCGACTGCTGCACGCCGACTGGTCGCCGGCACCGGAACACCTGCCGGTGCTGGTCGAGTGGATCGACCACGTGCACCGGGGCATCGTCGCCACCAACGACGAGTTCCCCTTCCTCGCGTACGGAACGGACTGGCTGGCCTTCGCCCACCTGGTCATCGCGATCGCGTTCTGGGGCCCGTACCGCGACCCGGTGCGCAACGTCTGGGTGGTCCACTTCGGCATGATCTCCTGCGTCGCGATCGTCCCGCTGGCGCTGATCGCCGGCCCGGTCCGGGGCATTCCCTGGTGGTGGCAGCTCATCGACATCTCGTTCGGGGTCTTCGGCATCATTCCGCTGCTCTTTGCCCACCGAGGCATCCGGCAGCTCGCCGCCGCCCCGCCCGACACCGCCGCCCCGCCCGACACCGCCGCCCCGCCCGACACCGCCGCCCCGCCCGACATCGCTGCCCTGCCCGACACCGCCGCCCCGTCCGACGCTCCGGGTCCGGCCGACGCCCCGGTCTCGTCCACGGCGCCGGTGTCGGAGGAGTCCGGGGTCGGCGTGGGGGAGTCGGGGGCGGTTCGGCGGCCGGGAGTCCCGGCCGTCGGGTCATAGGAGGTACCCGGGCGGCCGGCTCTGTTCCGGTCCCGCATCGTTCCGGTCCCCGATCGTTGCGGTCCCGCATCCCGCAATCCGTACGCCGCTTGCGCCGCTCCGGAATCGGGTGGTGACCTTATGATGTTTGGGCGGTGTGTGTTGTCGCGGAGTTGTCGGTGACGGTAGAGGCGAGGTTGGGCACGGTGGTCAGAGGTAGGTTCATCAGGTTCGACGAGGCGCGTGGATACGGATTCATCACGCCGGACGGTGGCGGCGAGGACGTCTTCGTACACGCGAATGTCCTGGGTGACGGGAAATACGCGTTTGTGCCGGGCGTACCAGTGGAGTTCGACGCGGTGGAGAGCGATCGGGGGATGAAGGCCCTCGCGGTCCGCATTCTCAAAACGGAACGTAGTGGAACCCCCGCCGGCAACGGAACGCTGTCCGGTGTGATCGCGGGCGGGACGGAGCGCTCTGACGACGACGGCATGTGTGACGTACTCACGTCGGCCGGCTTCCGGCACGAGGTGACGGAGTTGCTGCTCGAAGCCGTACCGACGTTGACCGGGGCGCAGATTGTGCAGGTGCGACAGGGTCTGACCGTGCTCGCTCAGCGCCACGGCTGGGTGGAGCACTGAGGGTGGGTCGGCACCCGACGGGCGGGCCGCGGCAGGTGTCGCGACCCGCCCACGGTTTGTGAAGGCGCTTTTATAATGCGCGAATCCGCCGAAGAGCACTATTCTGTGGGTCATTCGCCATGAATACTCGTACGGCCCGGATAAGACAGCTCTCATCGGCGTCGCATTGACTTGGAATTGTTCCGCTACCTAGATTTCCAGCTATTCACGTCGCACCCCGGCAGCGGGTGTTGCGGGCGACGTGTTCCGGCAGGAATACCTGGAGGCGGCACATCATGTCAGAAATTCGCGCAATACGGCGGGCGCTGGGCGTGGTACTCGGCGGGCTGGTTGCGGCCCCGGTCGTGCTCGTCCTTTCCGCAGGACCGGCGCAGGCGGCGCCGAGCTGCGGCGCGGTGGTCACCGTCAGTACGACGGTCACCGCGAACCTTGTCGACTGCCCCGGAGACGGACTGGTCATCGGGGCCCACAACATCGTCCTCAACCTCAACGGCCGGAGCATCGACGGCGTCGGGCTCGGTGTGGGCGTACGCAACGGCGGCTTCGACGGGGTGACCATCCGCAACGGCACCATCAGCGGGTTCGACCACGGGGTCCAGCTCAACCCTGGCACCACCCAGAACCTGGTCACCGCGATCACCGCCCGGCACAACGAGGTCGCCGGGGTGGAACTGGTCAACGCCGACACCAACAACCGGGTCATCGGGAACCTGCTGGAGTTCCAGTCGCAGCGCGGGGTTGCCGTGCTCGGCGGTTCGACCGGCAACATCGTGCGCGGCAACACCGTACGGGACAACCGGGACGGCATCTACGTCGAGAACTCGGCCAGCAACACGGTCGAGACCAACCAGGTGATCGACAGCAGCGACCGGGGGATCGAGGTGGTCGGGTCGCAACGGGTCACGCTGCGGTCCAACACCCTCACCGGCAGCGGGGACGCGGTGATCGCCCTGACCGGCTCCAATCTGAACACCGTCGACGGCAACACCGTCACCGGCAGCGGTGACGCCGGGATCCTGCTCGGCACCTCGGACGACAACCAGGTGGTCAACAACCGGGTCTCCGGTAGCGGTGACGCCGGGATCCTGCTCGACCTGGCGCAGCGCAACACCGTACGGGGAAACAACCTGAACGTCACCGCGCCCAACGCCAGCGGGATCGAGCTGATCGGATCGAACGGCAACGTGCTCCAGTCCAACACCGCCAACGCCCAACTGGGCAGCGGTGTCGAACTCCAGAACTCCTCGGCCAACCGGTTGCTGACCAACACCGCCAACACCAACAACGGTGCCGGTGTCTTCGTCACCGGTGGTGCCGAGACGGCGGGCAACGTACTCGACGGGAACACCGCCAACGCCAACAACGGCAACGGCATCGTGGTCGACAATGCCGGCAACACGGTCCGGCGCAACATCGCCCGGAACAACAGCGGCTGGGGGATCTACGCCGCTCCCGGCAACACCGACGGCGGCGGCAACCGGGCCAGCGGGAACAGCCAGGTCGGCCAGTGTTACGGGGTGAGCTGCACGGCATGATCCAGGGCGGTTCCGGGCGGTCCGGGCACACGCCCGCCCCCGGAACCGCACCGGGCCGTTCCCGGCCAGCCTGCCCAGCCCCGACCAGGTGCCGCCCGGACGCGACTTTCCGATCCCGGGACCGTCCGGTCGGGGTGCGACCCTCCCGGCTAGCGGGGCGGTTCGGGGTCGGTCACGTCGGCGACGGTGGCGGCCAGGGTACGCAGTGCCTCGTCGGCGGCCAGGGCGATCGCGACGCCCCGCTCGCCGGCGCCGAGGGTGATCCGGCGCCCGCGTACCCGCTCGTCGGCGACAACCGGCCACGCGGTGGTGGAACCGAACGGGGTGATGGTGCCGCGCTCGTACCCGGTCGCGTCCTTGGCCGTGTCCGCGTCTGGCAGGGAGAGCCGGTTGACGCCCAGCAACGCCCGCAGCCTGGGCCAGGAGATGACCCGGTCACCCGGTACGAGGACAAAAACGTAGTCGTTGTCGCCCCGGCGGATCACGATCGTCTTCACGATGTCCCCGACCTCCATGCCCAGCGCGGCGGCGGCCTCGGCCACGCTGCCCACCGGTCCGTGCCGGATCACCTCGTAGGGGACCGCGGCGGAGTCGAGGGCGGCGGAGGCGGAGCCGGGCATGGCTGCACAGTACCTCCGGCCGGGGTGAGCCGGTCCGGGGTTCGGTCAGCGACCGCCTCACCTGCGTATCCATCGGATGTCGCCCCCTCGAACCCGGTCGGTGACCGGCCCGGGAACACGGGGTTTGTCGGCTCACTTACCCACCGTGGTTGTGAAAGCGTTCAAGAGGCTGGTAGACATCGGATGTATCACGGCTGTTGGGTGCCCGAGAGCCGGATGAGTCGCACCGCACCGGGCGGTCGGCGTGGCGCGCCGGGTGCAGCGTCGCCGCCACGCCGGGCGGTGCGGGCTCGCCGACTCCGGTGGCGCCGCACTGCGAGCCTGTGAGCTGACTGACCGCGCGGGCCGGAGGGGAACGAGCATGGCGCTCACCGACGAAGCGATCCACAAGATCAAGGAAATGATCGTCTCCGGCGAACTGCGCCCCGGTGACCGGCTGCCCAAGGAGGCCGATCTGGCCGACCGGCTCGGGCTGTCCCGCAACTCGCTGCGCGAGGCCGTCAAGGCGCTGTCGGTGATCCGCGTCCTGGACGTACGGCAGGGCGACGGCACCTATGTGACCAGCCTCGACCCCGGTCTGCTGCTCGACGCGATGAGCTTCGTGGTCGACTTCCACCGCGACGACACCGTGCTCCAGTTCCTGGAGGTACGCCGGATCCTGGAACCCGCCGCCGCCGCGATGGCCGCCCAGCGGATGACCGAGGAGGGCATCGCCAAGCTGCGTACGCTGCTCGACGGACTGGGCGGTGAGCCGACCATCGACGCACTGGTCGCCAACGACCTCGAATTCCACCGGCAGATCGCCGCCGGTGCCGGCAACGACGTGCTCTGTTCGCTGATCGACAGCCTCTCCGGCCCCACCACCCGGGCCCGGATCTGGAGGGGCCTCACCCAGGAGAGCGCGGTCGCCCGTACCCGCGAGCAGCACGCCGCCATCCTCGACGCGATCGCCTCCCGCCAGCCGGAGCTGGCCCGGTCCTGGGCCACCGTGCACGTGGCCGGGGTCGAGGAGTGGCTGCGCCGCGCGCTCTGAGTCCCACTCGTCCCGGAGCCGCCGCGGCCGAGGGTTTCGTGGCGGACCCTGGCTACCCTGCCGGCGTGCATGTCATCGGCAGAACCCACCCATCGTGACCGTGCAGCCGCCGACCCCGAGGCCGTCCCGTGCGGTGCAGTACGCCGTCCTTTTCGGATACGTCGCGTTCCTCGTCGCCTGGCTGCTCGGTGTCAGCCGGCTTCGGGACACCGGACACGGGGGGCCGGTCTACCTCGCCGGCGTCCTGGTCATCCTCGCTGCCCAGTTACTCCTGCTGTGGTTGAACGGCCGGGACGAGTCCGTCCGAGCGGTCACCGGTTTCGCCCCGCCCACCCCCGGGGGACCGCCGGTCCTGACCGCGCCCGCCCGCGCGTGGTGGCGGACCGACCGGGCCTGGCTGCTCTTCGCCGGCCTGCCGACGATCCAACTCTGGATCTCGCACGACGATCTGGACGGGAACGGTTGGGTCACCTGGTTCGCCAGGATCGTCACGCTGACCGCCGTGACGGGCATGGTCGTGGCCATCGCGATGGTGCTGCTGGAGATCCGTCGCGGCGCCGACCTGGAACTGCGACGGGACGGACTGTTCCTGCCCGGACCGTTCGGGGGTACGGAGTTGCCGTGGGCGGAGGTGCCGTCCGGCCGGCTGAAGGGACGCCGTCACAACAACCGGCTCGTCCTGCGGGTGCAGCGGCGGGACTCGACGAGCCTTCTGCGGCGCCGGCGGGCAACGGTCTGGTTCGACCGGTACGGGGTCTCCCCGGAGTTCATGGCCGGCGCGATCCGGCACTACCTCGATCACCCCGCGCGCCGGGTCGCCATCGGCACCCACGAGGAGTACGCGCGCCTGCACGCCCTGCTCTACCGTGGGCCGGGCCTGCTCGGCTAGACGGCGGTACCGGTCCTAGCTTGTCGCATTTCTGACCGATTGCCCTGGGCCGTTCGGCTAGGGGCCTCCCGGCTACGGGTCTTACGCTCTGCATCATGTTCGATACCCTCCGGCAGGACTTTCGGCGGAACCGGGACCCGTTGGTACGGCTCGTGCTCGCGGTCTTCCGCTTCGGGCAGTGGACGGTCGCCCGCCGTACCCTCACGCGCAGGTGCTGGACGGTGCCGTACAAGGTGTTGAACCTGCTGGTCATCCGCCTCGGTACGAACAGCGACCTCCCCCGGGAGCTGAACTGCGGCCCGGGACTGCGCCTGTTCCACCCGTACGGGCTGGTGTTCCACCGTGACGCCCGCCTCGGGCGGGACGTGAACGCGTACCACCAGGTGACGATCGGGCGCCGGGACCACAGCGGTGAGCCGGTCATCGGTGACGAGGTGACGCTGGGCGCGGGTGCGACCGTACTCGGACCGATCGTGATCGGGCGGGGCGCGAAGATCGGAGCGGGAGCCACCGTGCTGGACGACGTCCCGCCCGGCGGGCGGGCCCTCGGACCCCGGGCACGGGTCACCGGCACCCTGCTCGAAACGGCCGACTGATTCGCGGCCGACTGATTCGCGGACGAGGGGCTATCGGGCGGTGTCCGGCGGAAGCTCGCGGATCACCGCGACCGGGGACTCCGCGTGGTGCAGCAGTTGCTGGCTGACCGAGCCGAGCACCAGCCCCCGGAAACCGCCGTGACCGCGGGTGCCGACCACCACCAGTTGAGCCTGCCGGCTCGCCTCGACCAGCACTTCGGTCGGGTGACCGGTCACCACCTCGCCGGTGATCGGCAGATCCGGGTACCGGTCCCGCCAGCCGGCCAGCTCCTCGTCCAGCGCGTTCAGCTCGGTCCGGGTGACCTCGGCCGGATCCAGGTCGGCCGGACGCCAGGGTGCCCTCGGCTCGGCCCAGGCCCGGATCGCGTGCAGCGGGGCGGCACGGCTCACCGCCCGCTCGACCGCCCAGCCGAGTGCGAGCCGGGCGTACGGCGAACCGTCCGCCCCGACCACGATCCGCCTCCGTCCGGGTTCGGCACCCGGACCGGCGTCGGGCAAGGGGCGCACCACCACGACCGGGCAGTGCGCGTGGGCGCTGACCGAGATGGTGGTCGAGCCGGCGAGCAGGCCGCTGAAGCCACCGTGCCCACGGCTGCCCAGCACCACCAGCGCCGCGTCGGCGGACCACTGCGCCAGTCCGATCCCGGCCGGGGTGTCGAGCACCTCGCCCCGTACGGTCAGGCCCGGGTGGGCGTCGGTGGCCTCGGTGACCGCGGCGGAGACCACCTCCCCGACCGCCCGCCGGGTCGTCTCGTCCGGCCAGGTGCCGGGGCCGGGGCCGGGACCGATCCAGGTCGCGGCGGTCATCCACTCGAAGGCGTACGCCAGCAGGACCGACGTGCCGGTCCGGGCGGCCTCGTCCAGCGCCCAGGCGAGCGCGAGTCGGGCCCCCTCGGAGGCGTCGTAGCCCACCAGGATCGGTCTGTCGGTCATGTCTGCCTCAGTTCGCGGTGCCGGGGTCAACCGCGGGTGCCGATCCAGCGCCACTCGGCCACCCGTGGGGCGTCCTCGCCGTAGCGGCGGGTGTAGTCCCGGCACTCCTGCCGGGCGTCGATCATGGACTGGCGCAGGTGCGCCGCTCGGGCGGAGAGGCCGGGTACCCGGTCGATCACGTCGACCACCAGGTGGAACCGGTCGAGCTGGTTGAGCATCACCATGTCGAACGGCGTGGTGGTGGTCCCCTCCTCCTGATAGCCGCGTACGTGCAGGTTGTCGTGGTTCGCCCGGCGGTAGGTCAGCCGGTGGATCAGCGCCGGATAACCGTGGTACGCGAAGATCACCGGCTTGTTCCGGGTGAAGATGGTGTCGAACTGGGCGTCGGGCAGGCCGTGCGGATGGGCGACCTCGGACTGCAGGCGCATCAGGTCGACCACGTTCACCACCCGTACCCGCAGGTCGGGCAGGTGCCGCCGGAGCAGGTCGGCGGCGGCCAGCGTCTCCAGGGTCGGTACGTCACCGGCGCAGGCCAGCACCACGTCCGGCTCGGACCCCTCGTCGGTGCTGGCCCAGCCCCAGATCCCCAGCCCGCGTTGGCAGTGCAGGACCGCCTCGTCCATCGACAGCCAGTTCGGGCTGGGCTGCTTCCCGGCGACCACCACGTTGATGTAGTGCCGGCTGCGCAGGCAGTGGTCCATGATGGACAGCAGGGTGTTCGCGTCCGGGGGCAGGTAGACCCGGACCACCTCGGCCTTCTTGTTCACCACGTGGTCGATGAACCCCGGATCCTGGTGCGAGAAGCCGTTGTGGTCCTGCCGCCAGACATGGCTGGAGAGCAGGTAGTTCAGCGATGCCAGCGGCCGGCGCCAGGGGATGTCACTGGTCGTCTTGAGCCACTTCGCGTGCTGGTTCACCATCGAGTCGACGATGTGGATGAACGCCTCGTAGCTGGTGAAGACGCCGTGCCGGCCGGTGAGCAGGTAACCCTCCAGCCAGCCCTCGCAGAGGTGTTCGGAGAGCACCTCCATCACCCGCCCGTCGGGGGAGAGGTGGTCGTCGCCGGGCTCCCGGTCGGCGACGAAAACCCGGTCGGTGACCTCGAAGACCGCGTCCAGCTTGTTGGAGGCCACCTCGTCCGGGCCGAAGAGGCGGAACCGGTCCGGGTTGGCCACGATCACGTCGCGCAGCCACCGCCCGGTCGGGGTGGTCGCGCCGGCCGCGGTGGCGCCGGGCTCCGGCACGGCCACGCCGTACTCGCGGTAGTCGGGCAGGACCAGGTCGCGCAGCACCTCGCCGCCATTGGTACGCGGGTTCGCGCTCATCCGCAGGTCGCCCTCGGGCACCAGGGCGCACACCTCGGGTACGGGTGAACCGGTGGCGTCGAACAGCTCCTCGGGGCGGTAGCCGCGCAGCCACCGCTCCAATTGGGCCAGGTGCTCCGGGTTGTCCCGTACCCCGGCCAGCGGGACCTGGTGGGCGCGGAAGGTCCCCTCGACCCGGCGTCCGTCGACCTCGCGCGGCCCGGTCCAACCCTTGGGCGTACGGAGCACGATCATCGGCCAGCGGGGACGTTCGACCACGCCGGTGCTCCTGGCCCGGCCCTGGATGGTGGCGATCTCGTCCAGGGCCCGGTCCAGGGTCCCGGCGAGTTCCCGGTGCACCCGGTCCGGATCGTCACCGGCCACCACGTACGGGCGGTAGCCGTAACCGTGCAGCACGGAGAGCAGGTCCTGCTGGGGGATCCGGTCGAGGATCGCCGGGTTGCCGATCTTGTACCCGTTGAGGTGCAGGATCGGCAGTACGGCCCCGTCCCTGGCCGGGTTGAGGAAGACGTTCGACAGCCAGCTCCCGGCGAGCGGCCCGGTCTCCGCCTCGCCGTCGCCGATCACGCAGGCCACTATCAGGTCGGGATTGTCGAACGCGGCGCCGTAGCTGTGCATCAGGGAGTAGCCGAGTTCGCCGCCCTCGTGGATCGAGCCCGGCACCTCGGCGGAGACGTGGCTGGGGATGCCGCCGGGGAAGGAGAACTGGCGGAACAGCCGTTCCATCCCGGCCTCGTCCCGGTCCACCGACGGGTACCGCTCGCTGTACGTCCCCTCCAGCCAGGTGTTCGCCACGACCGCCGGGCCGCCGTGTCCCGGCCCGGTCACGAAGATCATCGGCAGTCGGCGCCGGACGATGGTCCGGTTCAGGTGCGCGTAGATCAGGTTCAGTCCGGGGCTGGTGCCCCAGTGGCCGAGCAGCCGGGGCTTGATCTGGTCCGGGGTCAGCGGCTCCCGCAGCAGCGGGTTGGTCATCAGGTAGATCTGGCCAACGGTCAGGTAGTTCGCCGCCCGCCAGTACGCGTTCAGCCGACGCAGCTCGTCGTCGGTGAGCGGGGCGTGCGGATCCAGCGCGGTGTCCATCGGTCTGAGCCTGCCGCCTGCCGGGTCCTCGCGCAGCCGGATCGGTGGATGTCCCCCGAGCGGGGACGCTCAGGCCTGCACGTACAGCTCGTGGGCGGTCCGGACGATGACCACCGGGGCGGGGGAGTGGTAGAGCAGGGTCTGGCTGAGCGCCCCGAGCATGCTGCGCGAGGGTTGTTCCCCGCGCATGCTCACCACCACGACCTCGGCCGCGTGCGACTCGCCGAGCAGGATCTGCTTCGAGTCCCCGCTGCGGACCCGGGGGACGACCCGTACGTCCGGGTACTTCTGCCGCCAGGGTTCCAGCGCCCCGTCGAGTTCCTCGGCCACCGACGGGTCCGGCTCCTCCGACGGGTCGTCCGCCTCCCAGATCCGCAGTGCGATCAGTTCGGTGTCGCGCCAGGAGGCGGAGTCGAACGCGAAGCCGAGGGCGTTTGTCGTACCGGCGCCGCAGTCGATGCCGACCAGCACCGGCCCCGGTGGTGGGGAACTCTCGCGTACGACCAGCACACTGCATCCGGCGCGGGCGGCGACCTGCACCGACAGTGCGTCGATCGGTACGGCGGTCTGGCCGGAGAGCCCCCCGTCGCCCAGGACCATCATCGCGGCGCTGCCCGACTCCCGCAGCAGGGTGGTGAGCGCCGGTCCCTCGATCAGCGCGCAGGAGAGCCGGAGTTCGGGCTCGGCCTCCGTCGCGGCGCGGGCGGCCTCGTTGAGGAGCCGGTCGGCGGGCCCGCGAAGCTCTCCCTCGAGCGGCGTCGACGGGTCGGCCACCCAGTTGAAGGCGTGCACGATCCGTAACGTCCGTTGGTGTGCCGCAGCCTCGTGGGCGGCCAGCCGCACCGCCGTCATCCCCTGTACGGAGTCGTCCACCCCGACCACGACCGGCGCGTTCGCGGGCAGGCTCATCGTCGTCACCTCCGGGCCGGTCGCCGGCACCGGGTGGCGGGCTGGCTCGCAGCGTCTGTCTCCGGTACTGACAGTAGTGGCGGCTCCGAGCCGGCGGACCGGGTTCGGTAGGTCGGGCGCGGCGACTCGGTCGAGGGTGCGGCGGCTCAGTCGAGGCAGCACTCGTTGCCCTCGACGTCCTGCATCACGAGGCACGACTCGTTGTCGCCGTCGGCGGTCAGCAGTCGTACGCGTACCGCGCCGAGCGGGATCAGTCGTGCGCACTCGGCCTCGAGTGCGGCCAGGCGTTCCTCGCCCACGAGCCCGGTGCCGACCCGGACGTCGAGATGCACCCGGTTCTTGACGACCTTGCCTAGCGGGGTCTTCCGCTGTCTCGACGGGACCGCTCCCGGTCCCTCGCGCCGGAAACGACCACAGCGGTGCCGGGGCCGGTTGCGTCAACCGGGGTTGACAACGTCATGGTGTCAACCTAGGTTGACACCATGAGTCAGGCAACGGATCTCGCGGCGGCGGCCGGCAGTACCGACCCCCGGGTCGGGTTGCGGGCGGTGCTCGCCCTCCGCCGGCTGCTGGAACGACTGGAGATCGTCCAGGTCGACAACGCCCGGCGCCAGGGTTGGTCCTGGCAGGAGATCGCCGACGCCCTCGAGATCAGTCGGCAGGGAGTCCACAAGAAGCACGCCGGCCGAGCGCCGGCACCGACCCGGGGAGAGTCCTGATGTGGCACCGGTTAACCGCACAGTCCCGGCAGGTCGTGGTCGCCGCGCAGGCCGAGCGGCGCCGGCTGCGGCACGACTTCGTCGGCACCGAGCACCTGCTGCTCGGCCTGCTGGACGACAACAACGGGCCGGTGGCCGCGCTGCTGCGCGACGCCGGGGTCGACCCCGACCGGGTACGGGCGGAGGTCGCCGGCATGCAGCGGCGGGAACTCGGTGAGAGTGACGCCGAGGCGTTGCGCTCGATCGGCATCGACCTGGACGCGGTCCGGGCCAGTGTCGAGGGGACGTTCGGTGAGGGGGCGCTGGAAGCACCGCTGCCGCCCGGGCGAAGGCGGCTGTTCGGCGGGCGCCGGCCGGCGACCCGGCTCTCCCCTCGGGCGGCCAAGGTGATGGAGCTGGCGCTGCGCGAGTCGTTGCGCCTGCGGCACGACACCATCGGCCCCGAACACATCCTGCTCGGCCTGCTGCGCGAGGGGGAGGGGCTGGCCGCGATGATCCTCACCCGGGCCCGACTGGACCTCGCCGAGCTGCGCCGCCGCGTGATCCACTCCCTCGGCGCGGCTGCCTGACGTACGCCCGACGTGCCGGCGCCGGTCCCTGCCGGGCCCGGCGCGGACCGGCCCGGATGTGACGGTCGACGGCCTACCGACTGCAAGGTATGACATAGAGGATATGTATTTGCATCAATCGATTGGGGCTAGCGTGAGGCGCACTGACGGCGCGTTGCCGCACCGGACCGGGATCCGGCCGGAGCGTGCGCAGCGTTCCTGATACCCCCAATCGAAGGGACCGTCAATGCAGCACAGATCCTCGTCTGTCGCAGCGGCAATCCTGCTCGCGGCCGGCATGCTGGCCACGCTGCCGCAAGCGGCCTCGGCCAAGCCCACCAGCGAGGCGGCGCCGGCCGTCTCCGCGGAGATCCTCAGCGCCATGCAGCGCGACCTCGGCCTCACCGCCGGGCAGGTGCAGGCGCGGCTCGCCGCTGACGACCGGGCCGCCAAGGCCGAGGAGTCGCTGCGCGGCACCCTCGGCGGCAGCTTCGGCGGCGCCTGGCTCGCCGAGGGCAGCCAGGTTGTCGTCGCGGTCACCGACGCCGCGTCCGCCGAGCGGGTACGCGCCGCCGGTGCGCAGCCGAAGGTCGTCGCCCGCAGCGAGTCGGCCCTGACGGCGATCAAGGACACCCTCGACGCGAAGGGCAACGCCGCGCCGAAGGCCGTCACCGGCTGGTACGTCGACGTCACCAGCAACACCGTGGTCGTCGAGGCCACCGCGGACGGTCTCGCGGCCGCCAGCAGCTTCGCCGCCACCAGCGGTGCGCCGGCCGGCTCGGTCCGGATCGCCGTCGCGGCCGAGGCCCCGAAGACGCTCTACGACATCCGGGGCGGGGACGCGTACTACATCGGCGGCGGGCGCTGCTCGATCGGCTTCTCGGTGAACGGCGGCTTCGTCTCGGCCGGACACTGCGGCACCACCGGACAGGCCGTCCAGGGTTCGAACCGGGTCGCCGCGGGCAGCTTCGCCGGCTCCTCGTTCCCCGGCAACGACTACTCGTTCATCCGGACCAACTCCAACTGGGTCCCGCGCGGTGTGGTGAACCGGTACAGCGGCAGCACCACCGTCGCCGTACGCGGCTCGACCGAGTCGGCCGTCGGCGCCTCCATCTGCCGGTCGGGCTCCACCACCGGGTGGCGCTGCGGCACCGTCCAGGCGAAGAACCAGACCGTGCGCTACTCGCAGGGTTCGGTCGGCGGCCTGACCCGTACCAACGCCTGCGCCGAGCCGGGTGACTCGGGCGGCTCGTGGCTCAGCGGCAACCAGGCCCAGGGCGTCACCTCCGGTGGCTCGGGCAACTGCTCCAGCGGCGGCACGACCTACTTCCAGCCGGTCCGGGAGATCCTCTCCGCGTACGGGCTGAGCCTCGTGCTCGGCTAAGCAGCGGCAAGACCACGAACGGGCCGGCGTACCCACGCCGGCCCGTTCGCCAACGTCATATCGATGCGGGGTACGTCACGGCCCGCCGGGTCGCTCGGCTTCGCGACTTCCTGCACACTGACGCCCGTGAGCCAGCGAAGCGATACCAGCAGTGATGGCGGCCTACGCTCCGCAGTCGTGGTGAACCCGACCAAGGTCGACGCCGCAGAGTTGCGCACCACCGTCACCGGCGCGCTCGCCGACGCCGGCTGGCCCGAACCGCTCTGGTACGAGACCACGGTGGAGGACCCCGGCCGGGGACAGGCCCAGCGGGCGATCGAGGCCGGGGTCGAGGTGGTCTTCGTCTGCGGTGGCGACGGCACCATCCTGTCCTGCGTGAACGCGCTGGTCGGCACCGAAGTCGCGATGGCGGTGCTGCCGGTGGGCACCGGCAACCTGCTCGCCGCGAACCTCGGGCTCTCCGGCGACGTGGCCGCCGGCATCGAGGTGGCGATCGAGCGGGGCCGCCGGCTGCTCGACGTCGGCGTGGTCGACAACCAGGTCTTCACCGTGATGGCCGGAATGGGCTTCGACGCGCAGATGCTCGCCGCCACCTCCGAGACGACCAAGGCCCGGATCGGCTGGCCGGCGTACCTGGTCGGGGCCGTACGCCACCTGCGCGACCGGCCGATGCGGGTGTCCATCCGGATCGACAACAAGCCACCGCTGCGCCGCCGGGCACGGACCGTGCTCGTGGCCAACGTCGGGCGCCTCCAGGGCGGCGTACGCCTGCTGGCCGACGCCGAACCCGACGACGGCTACCTCGACGTCGCCATCCTCACCCCGCGCACGATCGGGCAGTGGGCCCAACTGCTCTGGGGAGTGATCAACCGGCACAAGCGGGTACCCCGGATGGAGGTCTTCCGCTGCCAACGGGTGCAGATCACCAGCAACCGCCCGCAACCGAGACAGCTCGACGGCGACCTGATCACACCCGACAAGGCGCTGCGGGCGCACATCCGGCCCAAGGCGCTCTGGTTGTGCGTACCGCGACCGGCCGAGGCGCCGGACCTGGCGGTGGACGCCGATTCGGTGACCGAGCGGGGGGCGCGCCGGGTGGAACGAGTCCACGGTGAGTAGCACCCGCATCGTCCCGGAGACCCGGCTGATGGCGGACGACCAGCTCTCCGCCGACGACGCCTGGCACACCCTGCGCCGGTACGGCGGCTGGCACCTGCTCCGGGACGCGTTCATCCGGTTCCGGTACGGCGACGGCTTCAGCCACTCCCGGGCCACCGCCCTGCAACTCTGCCTGGCGGTGGTCCCGTTCCTGATCGCGCTCACCGGCCTGATCAGCGACCTCGGGGTGGAGGACGGCGGGCGGGTGGTCGCCGACACCGTGGTCGCCCTCACGCCCGGCCAGAGCGACGCCATGGTCGAGGAGTTGCTGGTCGACACCGAGCGGACCGAGGACGCCGGCGAACTCGCCCTGGCCCTCGGACTGATCACCGGCCTGTTCGCCCTGACCACCACGATGGCGCAGGTCGAGCGGGGCGCGAACCGGATCTACGGGGTGGAGCGGGACCGGCCCGCGCTCCGCAAGTACTTCCGTGCGGTCCTGCTGGCGCTCGGTGCCGGCGTACCGGCGCTGTTCGGGTTCCTCATCCTGGTCGGCGGCGGACCGCTCGGCGACTCGGTGCAGCGCTACTACGCCTGGGGCGAGGTCGCGCACACGACCTGGAACGTGCTCCGCTGGCCGTTGAGCCTCGGCCTGACCGTGCTCGCCGTGGCGGTGCTGTTCCGGTACGCCCCGCGCCGCCACCAGCCGAGCGTGTCCTGGCTGCTGTTCGGCGCCACGCTCGCCACCGCCCTCTGGTGGCTGGCGAGCGTCCTGCTGGCCACGTACGTGAGTCTCAGCGACGGGTTCGGGGAGACGTACGGCGCGCTCGCCGGGATGATGGCGCTGCTGCTCTGGGCCAACCTCACCGGGATCGCGCTCCTCGGCGGCCTGGCCTTCAGCGCCCAACTGGAGGCACTGCGGATCGGGGTGCCGGAGCCGGCCGAGCCGGACCGCTGGCAGCCCCGTACGGACCCGACCGTGCCGGTCGCGCGTACGGGCGAGCACGACGCCACCGTGGACGACCACACCGATCCGGCGCCGCATTCACCCTGAGTCCCGGGTGTACCGCGCGACCCCATCGGGTATCGGCACGCCAGGCATCGAGGAGGTGCGGGTGTGAGCGCGGTCAAGGACATACTGCGGCGACCGGGTGGCCAGTTTACCGAACGGAGCCTGGCCGGCCTCGTGTTCATCGTCGGCACCGGGGCGGGATTCGCCCTGCTGCTGACCCTGGTCCGGGTCGAGTGGGGACCGTTGCGCCGGATCGACGGTGGGGTGGCGGCCTGGTTCAACGAGCTGGTCTCCGCGCACGGCCCGCTGGTCACGGTGCTCCGGGCGATCACCGACCTGGGCGGTCGACCGATCATGGTCTGGCTGGTCACGGTCGCGGTGGTCGGGCTGCTGATCCGCCGGCAGGGCCGGTTGGCCGG
Source organism: Micromonospora sp. NPDC004704 (assembly GCF_053601675.1). Lineage (NCBI taxonomy): Bacteria > Bacillati > Actinomycetota > Actinomycetes > Micromonosporales > Micromonosporaceae > Micromonospora > Micromonospora sp. NPDC004704. The sequence continues at coordinate 174,584 of NZ_JBSGCD010000004.1, forward strand.
CTACCTCCTGGTCACCGGGGCCGGTGCGCTGGCCCTGGACCCGTCGCTCAAGGCACTGGTCGGGCGCCTGCGGCCGGTGGTCGACGTACCGGTGGCGGCGGGAGTGGGCAACAGCTTCCCCAGCGGACACGCGCTCGGTTCGCTGGTCGCGTACGGGGCCCTGCTGCTGGTGTTCCTGCCGGCCATCCGGCCCCGGTGGCGGCGCCCGGCGATCGCGTTCGTGGCCGTACTGGTGTTCGCCATCGGGCTGACCCGGATCGCGCTCGGCGTGCACTTCGTCACCGACGTACTCGGTGGTTGGCTGCTCGGGCTGGCCTGGCTGGTCGTCACCGGGTACGCCTTCCGGCTCTGGCGGCGCGAGCGGGGCCGCCCGGTCCCGGAGCTCACCGAGGGGCTGGAGCCGGAGGCCCGGCAGGACCTGCGGCCGGCGCCCGCCGAGGAACGGATGCTGCCGCACCCCTGGGCCGGCTCCGCCGAGCTGGTGACCGGGTGGGTGCTGGTGTTCGCCGCCCTGTACGGCTTCGGCATGCTGGTCAGCTACTACGCCGACGGCACGTTCGTGGCGTGGCTGGACACCGAGGTGCCGCGCTGGTTCGAGGAGCACCGTACGGCCACTCTCGACTCGGTCAGCTACGGCTGGAGCAAGGCCGGGGACACGCACGCCATCCTCCTCGTCTCGTTGATCTTCTGTCCGCTGATCCTCGCCGTCTGGCGTCGCTGGCGACCGGTGCTGTTCGTCGTGCTGACCATGTTCGGGGAACTGTCGCTCTTCCTGACCACCGCCCGGGCGGTCGACCGGCCCCGTCCGGCGGTGGAGAACCTCGACGGCCCGATGCCGACCGCGTCGTTCCCGTCCGGGCACATCGCCGCCACCATGTGTCTCTACGCGGCGATCGCGATACTCGTGATGCCGCGTACGGACCGGTGGTGGCGCTGGCTGACCGTGGTCGCCGCGGTGGTGATGCCGCTCGGCGTCGCGCTCTCCCGGATCTACCGGGGCATGCACCACCCGAGCGACTTCGCCGGTGCCATCCTGCTCACCGTGCTCTGGGTCGGCCTGCTCTACCTGGTGGTACGCCCGAACGCGGACCTCGAACAGGACGACCCGGCGAGCAAGCCGGAACCCGCCGTGCTGGATAGAGTGGCGGCATGAGGATCGGCCCGGAGCAGACCGTCCCGTCCGCCAGCACCGGCCCGGCCCCGCCCCGGGTGGCGCGGGTCCCGGCCAGCCGCGTCGCGGCCACGGTCGGGCCCTCGCCGGCCGCCACCGGTCCCACACCGCCCCCGCTGCTGCGCCGCCTGATCGGCTCGGTGCTGCGCCGGGTACGGCTGCGCCAGGGACGGACCCTGCGCGACGTCGCCCGGATGGCGGGCGTCTCGGTGCCGTACCTCTCCGAGGTCGAGCGGGGCCGCAAGGAGCCCTCCTCCGAGGTGCTGGCCGCGATCTGCCGCGCCCTCGGGCTGCACCTCGCCGACCTGCTCGAACAGGTACGCGATGATCTGTCCCGGATCGAGCCCGCCCGCCCGGTCGGTCCGCCGCGTGCCGGCCGGGCAGGCGACGTCTCTTGCGCTGTCAGCGGATCTCCCGACAGCAGAAACCGTTCCCTGCGCCCGCGCCGCCGGGGGAGGCTGCACGAGTCGGTTATCCGGGCGAGCACCTCGCCCGCCGGCCGGGCAGGAGGCGGGATCTATGAACGGGCACAGGGTGTGGATGCGCGCCGAGGCGCAGGCCTCGTTCGGCGATCAGGTCTACGACCGGTTGCTGCAGGAACGGATCATCTTCCTCGGTACTGAGGTCGACGACGACTCCGCGAACCGGATCAGCGCGCAGATACTGCTGCTGTCGGCCGCTGATCCGGGGCGGGACATCAAGCTCTACATCAACTCGCCGGGCGGCTCGATCAGCGCCGGCATGGCGGTCTACGACACGATGCAGTTCGTCCCGAACGACGTCGCCACGATCGCCCTGGGGCTGGCCGGTTCGATGGCGCAGTTCCTGCTCTGTGCCGGCACGGCGGGTAAACGCTACGCGCTGCCGCACGCGCAGGTGATGATGCACCAGCTCTCCGGCGGCATCGGTGGCACCGCCGCCGACATCGCCATCCAGGCGGAGAACATGCTCCACGTCAAGAAGACCACGCACGAGCTGCTGGCCCGACACACCGGCCGTACGGTCGAGGAGATCACCCGTGACTCCGACCGGGACCGCTGGTTCACGGCCGAGCAGGCGAAGTCGTACGGGATGATCGATCACGTGATCGCCCGAGCCGGCCAGATTCCGGACCCGGCGCCGGCGCCGGCCTGACCGCATCGGTCCGGGGACCGGCCGGTGGTCCCCGGACACTACTGTCGACCAGGTGATCGGGCCAGAGGTGGACGGCGGGATCCGGCCGGCGGCCCCGCCGCTCGAGCCGGACGTGCCCAGGTGGATCCAACTACCGGTACGCGTGCTCGCCGCGCTCGTGATCGTGCCGCTGGGCCTGCTCTGGGAGGCGGTCCGGCTGACCGGCCGGCTGCTGGACCGTTACCTGATCCGTCCCGTGGGGCGGGCCGTCGACCGGCTGCTCTGGCGCCCACTGGTCTGGGCGGCCCGACACCTGGTCTGGCTGCCCCTGGTCTGGGCCGCTCGCGGCCTGGGCTGGGCCGCCCGCCAGCTGGTCTGGCTGCCGTTGCTCTGGGCCGCGCGGGGGCTCGCCTGGGCGGCCCGGCACCTGGTGTGGCTGCCGCTGGTCTGGGTGGCGCGCTACCTGCTGTGGTTGCCGCTGACCTGGCTCGTCCGTTACCTGGTCCTGGTGCCGCTGACCTGGTTGCACCGACTCCTCGCCCCGCCCACCCGGGCGGTCGTACGGATGCTCGCGGCGGCCGCCGGCTGGTTGCTGGCCCGGCTCGCCGCCGTGCTGCGCCTGCTCGGGGCGGCCGTGGTGTGGATCGGCCGGGTGGTGGCATCCGGTGCCCGGTTCGGCTGGTGGCTGTGCGGGGTGGTGGTGCGGGCCCTGTACCGGTTCCTGCTGCGTCCGTTCGGGCTGGCGGTGCGCTGGTTGTGGCGCCACGGTGTGGTCCCGGTCGGTCGTGCGCTGCGTTGGTCGGCGGGTCAACTCGCCCGCATGCTGCGCCCGGTCGGGCTGGTCGTGCTCTACCTGGGACGGCTGCTCCGGGCCGGGATGGGGTTCGGCTGGTGGCTGTGCGGGGCGGTGGTGCGGGCCCTGTACCGGTTCCTGCTGCGTCCGATCGGGCTCGCGGTGCGCTGGCTGTGGCGGCACACCGCCGTACCGGTCGGGCGAGCGGTCGGTCGGGTGTGGTCGGGAGGGGTCCTGCCGGCGCTCCGGTGGGTCCGTGAGGACGTGTTCGGTCCGGTGAAGGTGACCACCCGACAGGTCTTCGTCGCACTGGGTTTCCGCAAGCGGGCGTGAGTCGTCGTCGGGCCCGAATCGCCCCGGTGTCGGGGGCCGGCGGGACGTGAATGTCCAGCTCAGTCCGTAATCTGTGGCCATGAACATCGACTGGAACCGCGAACTGCTGGACCAGCTCGACTGGCACTGGCGCAACCAGCTCCGGCCCCGGCTCGACGGCCTCAGCGACCTCGAATATCTCTGGGAGCCGGTGGCCGGTTGCTGGAGTGTCCGTCGACGAGGCGAGAGCCGTACGGCGCAGGCGTTCGGCACGGGCGAGCATCTCCTCGACTTCGCCTATCCCGAGCCCGACCCGGCCCCGGTCACCACGATCGCCTGGCGACTGGGGCACGTGATCGCGAGCGTGCTCGGCACCCGTACCGCCTCGCATTTCGGGGGCCCTCAGGTGGGCTACGACTCGTTCGCGTACGCGGGCACGGCAAAGGAGGCGCTCCAGCAACTCGACGAGGCGTACGGCCGCTGGGTGGACGGGGTGCGGGGGTTGGGCGAGGAGGGTCTGGCCCGGCCGTGCGGTCCCGCCGAGGGACCGTTCGCCGAGTACCCGCTCGCCGCGCTCGTGCTGCACATCAACCGCGAGATGCTCCACCACGGAGCGGAGATCGCACTGCTGCGCGACCTCTACCGGGCCGGGCCGGGGCGGGGGCCGGCACCGGGATCGGATCGACTGGACGCCGGATCGGGGCCGGGACCGGAATCGGATTGACCGGGGACCGGGCCGGGGCGGAGGCCGGCACCGGATCGACCGAAGAGACGACGGAACGACGAGATAGTGATGAGCTTGACTATCTTTCGGTGTGGCGGGTAGCGTACCTGGCTTAACCGGTTAAGAGTCCGGCTGGCGCGACATCCTGTGGTGGGGATGACGGCGTCCGGGCGGGTTGGACGGGCGACCGTCGGGCCGCCCGGACGCCCGGGTCCGCCGATCGCGCAACGGCTTACGTCCGTACCGTCCGGCCCGGTGTCTTCCCCGGCCGGAACACCGGCACTAGCGTGACGCGCTATGCACATGATTCGACGGATCACGGCGGTCGTCGCAGCGGCGACCCTCACCCTCACCGTCACGGGCGTGCCGGCCAGTGCCGGCAGGAGCAGGGTCGGCGCACCCGGGGCCGGGGACGGCTACTTCCCGCTCGCCGGCAACGGCGGTTACGACGTACGACACTATGGACTCGAGATCCGGTACCAGCCGGCCACCCGGGCGTTCTCCGGGGTGGCGACGATCGAGGCACGGGCCACCGACCGGCTCGACCGGTTCAACCTTGACCTGCGCGGATTCGACGTCCGCTCGGTCACCGTCGACGGGAGGTCGGCGCGCTTCGACCGGGACGGTCAGGAACTGCGGATCTCACCCCGGCACGGCCTCTCCTCCGGCGAGCGGTTCACGGTCGTGATCCGTTACGACGGTACGACCGGCCAGCCGACCGACAACGAGGGCGCGCTCTACGGTTGGGTCTCCACCCCGGACGGCGCCTTCGTCGCCAACGAGCCGGAGGGGGCGTCGACCTGGTACCCGGTCAACGACCACCCCACCGACAAGGCCAGTTACGACTTCCGGATCACCGTGCCGGAGGGCAAGACGGCGGTGGCCAACGGCGAGTTGGTCAGCCAGCGGACCAGGGGCGGGTGGACCACCTTCACCTGGCGGGCCACCGACCAGATGGCGAGTTACCTCTCCACCGCCGCGGTCGGCGACTACGAGCTGCGGCGCAGCACCGGCCCCAAGGGGCTGCCGATCATCGACGCGATCGACCGGGACCTGGGACCGGACGCCGCGGCCGGCCTGGCGCGTACGCCGGAGATGATCGCGTACTTCAACGAGCTGTTCGGGCGTTACCCGTTCACCTCGTTCGGTGCGATCGTCGACGACGACGAGGACGCCGGGTACGCCCTGGAGACCCAGACCCGGCCGATCTACTCCGGCCCGCCGTCCGAGGGTACGGTCGCACACGAGCTGGCCCACCAGTGGTTCGGCAACAGCGTGAGCCCCGAGCGCTGGCAGGAGATCTGGCTCAACGAGGGCTTCGCCACGTACGCGGAGTGGCTCTGGACCGAGCACACCGGCGGCACCACGGCGGCGGCCCGGTTCGACACGTACTACGCCCGTCCGGACACCTCCGGGATCTGGAACCCGCCGCCGGGCGACCCGGGCGCGGACAACCTGTTCGCCGGTTCGGTCTACACCAAGGGCGCGATGACGCTCCAGGCGCTGCGGGAGAAGATCGGCGACCGGGCCTTCTTCGCCCTCCTCCGCACCTGGTACGCGGCGAACCGTGACGGCACGGTCGGCACCGCCGACTTCGTCCGGCTGGCCGAGCGGATCTCCGGTCAACGGCTGAACGCCTTCTTCCAGACCTGGATCTACACCCCGGGCAAGCCCACCACCTGGTGACGTCGGCAGTGGAGGGGGTCCGGTTGTCGCCGAGGCGACGACGGGACCCCCTCAACTTAACCGGTTGCGTTCATCGATACATGGCCCTACTCTGATCCGTGCGCCGCAGGAAGCCGGGTGGCAGCTGCCGGGCAGCAGTTGCCGAACCCTCACGTCCCCTCCCCGTTTCGGGGCTCTTCCTGAGGTAGGCCATGAAAACACGTGTCTCCGTCGCCGTTGCGGCGCTGCTCGCTGTCCTCGTCTCCGTACTCGCGTTCATCCAGCCGGCGCACGCCGCCGCCGGCTTCACGGTCAGCGGCGGACAGTTGCTCGACGCCAACGGCAATCCGTTCGTGATGCGCGGGGTCAGCCACGCGCACACCTGGTACCCCAGCCAAACCGGTTCATTCGCCAGCATCAAGGCGCTCGGCGCGAACACCGTACGGGTGGTGCTGAGTTCCGGCGCCCGCTGGACGCAGAACACCGCCAGCGACGTCTCCAGCGTGATCAACACCTGCAAGCAGAACCGGCTGATCTGCGTACTGGAGGTGCACGACACCACCGGGTACGGCGAGGAGGGTGCGGCGATCACCCTCGACCAGGCGGTCAGCTACTGGATCAGCATCCAGAGTGCGCTCGCCGGCCAGGAGCGCTACGTCATCCTGAACATCGGCAACGAGCCGTTCGGCAACAACGCCAGCGTCAGCGCGACCTGGCCGACGGCGACCCGCAACGCGATCACCCGGCTGCGCAACGCCGGGTTCGATCACACGATCATGGTGGATGCCCCGCACTGGGGTCAGGACTGGCAGTTCATCATGCGCGACAACGCGCAGTCGGTGTTCAACAGCGACCCGGACCGCAACACGGTCTTCAGCGTCCACATGTACGGCGTCTTCGACACCGCCGCCGAGATCACCGACTATCTCGGCCGGTTCCGCAGCGCCAACCTGCCGATCGTGGTCGGCGAGTTCGGCCACAACCACTCCGACGGCAACCCGGACGAGGACACGATCATGTCCTACACCCAGGCCAACGGGATCGGGTACATCGGCTGGTCATGGAGCGGGAACGGAGGCGGCGTCGAATACCTGGACATGGTCACGAACTTCGACGCCAACAGCCTGACCTCATGGGGGCAGCGGATCTTCAACGGCGCGAACGGGATCCGGCAGACCTCCCGCGAGGCGAGCGTCTACAGCGGCAACCCGACCACCCCGCCGACCACGCCCACCACCCGCCCGCCGACCACGCCCCCGACCACTCCGCCCACGACCCGCCCGCCGACCACCCCGCCGACCACCCCGCCGGTGACCACCCCGCCCGCGGGTACGCGTACCTGCACCGCGACGTACACGGTCACGGGACAGTGGCAGGGCGGTTTCCAGGGCGACGTACGGGTGACCGCCGGCGGTGCGGCGATCAGCGGCTGGACGGTGAACTGGACCTTCGGCAACGGGCAGACCGTCAGCCAGTCCTGGAACGCCACGGTCACCAGCAGCGGTTCGGCGGTGACCGCGCGGAACGTGGGCTACAACGGCAGCCTCGGCGCGGGTGCCGGGACGAGCTTCGGCTTCATCGGTACGTGGAACGGCATCAACAGCGTGCCGACCCTGCGCTGTACGGCGAGTTGACCCACCTGCACCAGCGCTGACCCGTTCGGGTGGCGCGACATCGGGACCGATCGGTGGACCGGGGTCCCGTCACCGGTGGCCGGACCCATTCCCGGGTCCGGCCACCGGCCTTTCCGTCGGGTTCCCGGCTCTTTGCGGGTATGGGCGATCGTCGCCTTCGCATACCGGCAATCGCTGCACTGGGGGACGGGTGGGCGCATTCCTCGGACCCACCCGAAAGGCGACGATAATTGGGTTGCGTGTTGTCGTGTTCATTGCATCGGATACGGGCGCGGCGGAATGGGCACGACCCGGTTCGGTGCTCTCCCCATTCGGCCCGGTGACCCGTACGGCGGGTCCCGCCGGGATCTGCGCCCGGCGTGGTACGCGCAGCTCAGTGGGGGAGCGAACGTGAATGATCACCTCTCGTCGAATTCCGGGCGGCAGAGCGACTTCTACCGTACCGATGGGATTTAACTCCTTGTCGCGGATCTGACACGGTATATCCCGGTAAAGCCGTCGCGGCTCCCTTCCTTCTCTGTAATCGTCGCTCTACAGTGAGCGATATCAGCAGGTGGGAGTAGTGGCCCACCGCAAGGGGGTGCCGAGTCGAGATTGTCCGGGGAGCCTGAACCGGCAACCGGTTGACGACCGGCATTCGGCATGGCCCGCAGGCGTCTGCCGCGGATCATCGCCGTTATCAGTTCGAATATCCGGCCGGGCCCGTGTGGTCCGGGGCCGAATATCGCCGTGCTCATTAGAGCCGGGTACGTGAGGGAAAGGGAGTTCCCGAATGAACACAAGAAAAGGGCTCGGTCGAACCTGGGTGCGCGGGATGACGGTCATCGTGACCATCATGGCCACCGGTCTGACCGTCGCCACCGCCCCGGCGAGCGCGGAACGGGCCTCGGTCCGTCCCGACACACCGGTGGCCAGCGACGGTTCGCGTATGTCGGTGCCGAGCCGGGCCGCGATCGGCGGCGTTTCCGGCTTCGCCGGCACCGGCAAGATGGTCGGCGCGAACCTGACCGCGCCGAGTGGCTCCTCGACCACCGCCCTCGGTACGGAGTCGATCTTCGGTCCGGACAACCGGATCCGGATCAACCCGACCACGTCGTTCCCGGCCCGTGCCGTCGTCATGATCACGCGGAGCGGTGGCGCGCACTGCACCGGCTGGTTGTACGGCCCCGACATCGTGGCCACCGCCGGGCACTGCGTACACACCGGCGGCAGCGGCGGTTCGTGGTACACCGGACAGCTCACCATCTGGCCGGCCCGCAACGGTGCCTCGGCGCCGTACGGATCGTGCTCGGTGCGTCAGCTCTACTCGGTCACCGGCTGGACGGTCAGCGGCGACGAGGCGTACGACTACGGTGCGATCAAGCTCAACTGCACCATCGGCTACAGCACCGGCTGGTTCGGGTACTGGTGGCAGGCGGCGAGTCTCGCCGGTGCCAGCACCCTGATCAACGGCTACCCGGGTGAGAAGCCCTTCGGCCAGCAGTGGCGGGGCGACTCGGTGGCCCGCACGGTCGCGGTGAGCCAGGCGAACCAGATCTTCTACAGCAACGACACCACCGGTGGCATGAGCGGCAGCCCGATCTACCAGCTCCGGGCGGCGGGCAGCTCGTGGTGCACCGGCTACTGCTCGATGGGGATCCACGCGTACGGGTTCCCACACATCGGGTACCCGCACAACACGTACAACCACGGAACCCGCATCACCGAGGCGCGGTTCAACAACCTGCAGGCCTGGAAGGCTGCCTGACCGATCAGATGGGTGGGCCGGGGGAACCATCCTCCGGCCCATCCGGCTGTTCGCTCACTGACTGTCATCGCGACGGAACCGGAGTGGCCGCGCGTACGTCATATGGTTCAGATCATCATAAGGAGCTACCAATGCGGTCAACTCATGCTCGCGTACTCGTCTCGGCGGTCTTCGCGGTCGCCGTACTCTCGGCCTGCGCCCAACCCGGCAACGCGCCCGGCTCGGCTGGCGGGCCGGGTGGCGACTCACCGCTCTCCGCGTCCGACCCGGCGGCCGACTCCGGCCGCGCCACCAACCGGGGTACGGTCACTGGCCGCGTCCTCGCCGCCGACGGCTCACCCGTCGCCGGTGTCGCGGTCGCCCCGAAGTCGCTGGACGACCCGGCCAGGGCGATTCCCGAACTGGTGGTGGTCAGCGATGACAAGGGCGTCTTCCACTGGACCCTCGAACCCGGCCGGTACGAGTTCCGGGCCCAGCCCACGGCCGGCGCGGCCGTCTCCGGCCACGCCGCGCCGCAGACCGCCACGGTGACCGTCGGCCAGACCGCCACCGTCGACCTCACGCTCGGCTGACCACGCGCGTCCGACGCCGGTGCGGCCCGGTGCCAGGCCGGTCCTTCGATGACGGATTTTCACGTCCGGACACGTACAGGTGACGATCCGGCTGCTCTCAGCGATCTCACAGGGACGACAACTACCGTGTAGTACGTCGTACGTCGATCCACGGTGGATGGTGTCAAAGCCCATGGTCTTCAAGAAGATGTTAAGCGCCCTCGGTGTTGGTGGTCCGAGCGTGGACACGGTGTTGTCCAACCCGAACACCCGGCCCGGTCTGGTGCTCGACGGCCAGGTCAACCTCCGCGGTGGGGACGCCGCGGCCAATATCGAACACATCAGCCTCGCCCTGGTCACCCGGGTCGAGATGGAGTCCGGCGACAACGAGTACGCCGGCACGATGGAGTTCCACCGGCTGCCGGTCACCGGGGCGCTCCAACTCGCCGCCGGTCAGCAGCTCAGCATCCCGTTCCAGCTCCCGGTGCCGTGGGAGACCCCGATCACCGACGTCTACGGTCAGCGCCTGCACGGCATGACCATGGGACTCCGGACCGAGCTGGCGATCGCCCGCGCGGTGGACAAGGGTGACCTCGACCAGGTGTCGGTGCACCCCCTGCCGGTGCACGAGCGGATCCTCGGGGCGTTCAACCAGCTCGGGTTCCGGTTCAAGGGTGCCGACCTGGAACGCGGTCACATCCGTGGGGTCCAGCAGACGCTCCCGTTCTACCAGGAGATCGAGTTCTTCGCCGCCCCGCAGTACGCGCACGTCGTACGCGAGGTCGAGCTCACCTTCGTGACCAACCAGTACAGCGTCGACGTGATCATCGAGTGTGACAAGCGGGGCGGGTTCTTCACCGGTGGCCACGACAGCTTCGGCCGCTACTCCGTACAGCATGCCGGTGCCGAGGCGGTCGACTGGACCCGTCAGGTCGACGCCTGGCTGAACGAGACGATCTCCGGTTACGGCAGTCGGGCCAAGCAGGGCGGCCACGGCTACCACGGCGGTCGCGGTGGTCACGGCGGGATGGGCGGCGCTGTCGCCGGTGCCGCGCTCGGCTTCGGCGGCGGCCTGCTCGCGGGCGAGATGCTGGAGGACGCGTTCGGCGGCGACGACGGTGGCGGCGACTTCGAGGAGTAGTCGGTGCCGCTTCGGGCAGCCGGAGCCGGTTCGAGAAGTAGACGTGCGGATGCCGCGGTCGCCAGGGAGAACCTGACGACCGCGGCACCGTGATGCTCAGGGAGTGGACCGTTTCCGGTCACGCCCGAAGGCGCCCTCGTGGTTAGCGGTTGCCACCGCGACGCCACGAGCTGCCGGCCTTCGCGATACCCCGGCTGAGCATGTAACCGATGCTCAGCAGGGCGATGAAGAACCAGGCCCGGTCAGCGCGGAACACATCGAGGCCCGCGTTGTCGTTGCCGATGATTACCGAGGCGGCGATCACGCCACCGACGGCTGCCAGAAAGACGTAGAACTCGGTGGTGAGGAAGGCGGGCTTGGTCTCGCTACCCGGCTTGCCACCACGTCGCCCCACAGGCTGGTCGTAACCGGCGTGCCGATCCGACATGTCCATGTCGTACCCCTGCATGTGCTGCTGGTCCGACATGGGCCGGTTCATCGTGGGCTGGTCCGACATCGGTCGTTGCGACCTGGACGGAGTCTGCGTACTCATCTTTTCCTCCTCAGGATTCGATGAGGCTTTCCGAACGCTCCCTCGGCCACGAACCGATCGGCCCGAGGTGAGGGCGGCACCACCTGGCTACCCGGCGCACTTTCCGGCAAACGGCCGACTCCGATTGGCTTCGTCCCAGCTCAGGGGCGGGTCGGGAACCGTTTAGCGGGCCGCCGCACGGGCAGGCAACCGGTACGGATGGCTTCCCATTGAGGTGGTGTGAACGTGCGCGGAGACGACGAGAAACGACAATCGACCCGACGGGCCGAGGATCGGGTCGGTCGGGGCGAGTACGGGCCAGCCGCTACGGACGAGGTGACCCTGCCGGGCGACGAACGGCGGGAGGCTCAGTCACGGGACGTCGACGACCCGGCGGACGCGAAGGCGGATACCGGCGTCTGGCGCGATGGTGGCCCGACCCGGACACCACGGGGCATGGTGACCACCACCGGCGGCACCGCCGGCCCGGCGAGTGTTCGCCGGACCGGCCCGCCACGGGGCAAGGGCAAGGTGGCACCGACCACCACCGGTGACGCGACCACCGGCGGGATGAGTACCCCGGCCGGCGGTTCGACCAGCGACCAGTCGAGCGACGGCAGTCAGGTGGGGAACTTCACCGACCGGTGAGACCTGCCCCGGTGGTGCGCAGTACACCGAGCCGCTGGGTGGCGCGGGTGAGCGCGACGTAGAGGTCGCTGAACCCGCGCGGTGACTCGGCCACGATCCGGTCCGGCTCCACCACCAGTACGGAGTCGAACTCCAGGCCCTTGGCCTGGGGAACGGTCAGCACCACCACCCGGCTCTCCAGCTCGGGGTGCTCGCCGATGGCCGCCTCCGGCACCGCGTCCGTGATGACCCGGCCCAGTTCGGCGGCCAGGCCCTCGGGCACGATCACGCCGAGCCGGCCGTCGTCGACCGCACCCGCCTCGGCGAGGGTGCACTCGACCAGGCGAGCGGCCAGGTCGGTGGGCTCCACCCGGACGTCCCACGGCGGTACGCCGGTGCTGCGTACCGCCCGGGGCGGCTCCAGGGTCGGGTCGATCTCGGCCAGGACCCGGCCGGCGACCGCCATGATCTCGGCCGGGGTGCGGTAGCTGACGCTCAGTTCCCGGATCCGCCACCGGTCCGCCACGTACGGCCCCAGCGCCTGCCGCCACGAGGCGGCGCCGCCCAGGGCGCCGGTCTGGGCCACGTCCCCGACCACCGTCATCGAACGGCTCGGGCAGCGGCGCATGAGCAGCCGCCAGGCCATCGGGGAGAGTTCCTGAGCTTCGTCGACGATGATGTGCCCGAAGGCCCACTTCCGGTCGGCCGCGGCCCGCTGGGCGGTGGTGAGCCGGTCACCGGTCTCCTGTCGCTCGGCCAGCCGGTCCGCGCCGAGCAGGTCCGTCACGCCGAGGATCTCGCCGCCCTCCGCCTCGTCCTCGGTGTCGATCGACCGGGAGCCGAGGGCGATCTCGAGCGCACCCTCGGCGTACTCGATCAGTTGCTGGCGTTCCCGCTCGACCAGCGCCTGCGCGGACCGGTCGTCCTCGCCGAGCAGCTCGGCGCACTCGTCCAGCAGCGGCACGTCGGCCGGGGTGAACCCGCCGGTCGGGTCCCGGTGCAGCAGGTCCAGCTCCGCACCGGTCAGCCCGGCCCCGATCAGGTCCGCCCCGGCGGTGGCGATCCGTTCGGCGGACCCGAGCAGGTCGGACAGGAGCTGCTGCGGGGTGAGCACCGGCCAGAGTTGGGCCAGCGCGTCCTGCACCCCGGATTCCTCGCGCAGCTCGCGCCGGATCTCGGCGAGGTCGGCCTCTTCGAGGAGGTTGTCCCCGCCGAGCGGGTCGGCCCCGATCCGCTCGGCGACCTGGTGGGCCAGCGCGTGGATGATCTCGAGGTCGAAGAGCGGCTGGGCCAGGTTGTGTGGGCGGCCGGAACGCCGGGCCCGCTCCCGTGCCGCGAGCACGGTCTGCCGGTCCAGGCGCAGGGTGTCCCGCTCGACCACCACGTCCATGCCGTCCTCGGGCGCCTCCTGCCGGTCACGGATCGCGGCGGCGAGCAGCTCGGTCATCACCGGCCGACCCTTGATCTCGGCCACGACCGGTGACTCGGCCCGGGTCGCGGTGACGCCGGGGAAGAGCTCGCCCACCGTACGCAGGAGCACGCCGGTCTCGGCCAGCGTCGGCAGGACCTGCGAGATGTACCGCAGGAAGGTGGCGTTCGGGCCGACCACCAGCACGCCACGGGTGGAGAGCTGCTGCCGGTGCGTGTAGAGCAGGTACGCCGCCCGGTGCAGCGCCACGGCGGTCTTGCCGGTGCCCGGTCCACCCTGCACGACCAGCACCCCGGCCAGGTCGGCCCGGATCACCCGGTCCTGCTCGGCCTGGATGGTCTGGACGATGTCGCCCATCCTGCCCGTGCGGCTGGCGTTGACGGCGGCCAGCAGGGCGGCCTCACCGGTCAGCCCCTCGTGCTCGGTCTTCCGGGCTGCGGCGAGGTCGAGCACCTCGTCGTTGATCCCGGTCACCTTCCGGAACCGGGTACGGATGTGCCGGCGCCGCCGTACCCCGTCCGGTGAGGCGGCGGTGGCGAGGTAGAACGACCGGGCGACCGGTGCCCGCCAGTCGATCAGGAGTGGCTCGTACCCGCCGTCCTCGTCGAAGACGCCGATCCGGCCGATGTAGCGCGGCGGACCCTCGTCGACGTCGAGCCGCCCGAAGCAGAGACCATCCTCCACCGCGCCGTACTGCTCGACCTGTTCGGCGTACATGGCGATGGTGCTGTCCCGTTGGGAGCGGGCCTGCTGCGTGCCGCCGACGCTGCGCAGCTGTCCGGCCAGGCGTTGTGCGGCCCGGTCGCGCAGCCGGTCGAGGCGGCCGTAGAGCATGGAGACGTAATCCTGCTCGTGGCCGATCTCGTCGGCGTGCTGGTCATCCGAGGTTTCGGAGTACCTTGACAAACCTTCTCCCCATTAGCTAAGATGCATTGAGAACGGCATTCTTTTGCCGTTCTTTTTTCGTGTTCGAATGACGAACATAGCGCGGTAACACGTACTCCGACCATGGTCCTATCGGTCGGTGCCGCGTTCCGGCTGATCGCCGAAACCATTATCGACTCCGCCGCCGGAGCCCTCCCGCTCCGGCCCGCCGTTGGTTCGACCACTGACGAGTTCCGCCGGCCGGCATCGCCCGTGGGCGACACCGACCGGCGGATGCTCCGATCAGTTTGGCGGTCCGGTCAGCGCAGGCCCCCGGCCACCTCGTACAGCCGTTGCGGGGTGACCGCACCGGCCAGTACCCGGCCGTCGTCCAGAAGCAGTACGTTGACCAGCCGAGTGCTGAACAGCCGACCGCTGCCCCAGTCGCCGCTCTGCTTCGGGAACGCGTCGAGCAGGTTGCCCAGCAGGTCCGCCGAATCGAAGGACTGCGGGCCACCGCCCTGCGCGCCCGCCGGGAGTTGCCCCGCGGCCAGCTCGGCCGGCACCCGGCCGACCACCACGGTGGTCCAACCCTTGCCGACCGTGGTCGGTGCGTTCGCCTTGTCCGCGTCGGTGCCGGTGCCGGCGCCGTGCGGCTTGTCCGTGGCGCGCTTGTCGCCGTTGGCCTCGGTCACCTTGGCGCCCGGCGGCGGGTTGAAGGTGAACTGGCTGTCGCCCGGCCGGTTGAAGTCGACCTGGGTGAAGGCCACCTCGAAGGCGGCCTCCTCGGTGCCCTCGGCGAACAGCTCGAACCTCAGCGGCAGGTGTTCCTTGGCGTCGATGGCGATCCGTACCTGACCGACCAGGGACGCCTCGTCCCGAGGCTGGAGCACCAGCTCGTACGCGTCCCGCCCGGCGATGGTCGCGGACCGGCCCACCGTCACCCGGGTGCTCGGATCGATCGCCGCCAACGCCTGGTCGGCCGCCTCCTGGGGAGTCGACGGCAGCCCGGTCGGGGCGGAATCGTCGGTGTCCACCGAGGCGGGCAGCCGGTAGTGGGTGGCCTCGTTGCCCTGACTGCGCCAGTTCCACACGTCGGCGCCGTTGCGGATGAAGTCGCTCTCACCGAGGGTGCCGAGCAACGCCACCCTGGTCTTGTCGGGGCCGGCGTACCAGACCCGCAGGGTGTGCGTACCCGAGGCGAGCGCGGCCAGGTCGGCGCTGCCGGAACCACCGAGGCCCGGCAGCGCGGGCAGGCCCAGGTCGGCCCGCTGCACCACCGTGCCGGAGAAGCCCTCCACCTGGGCGGTCTGCAGGTCGACCAGAAGCTGGGCGGCGCTGCGCGGCGGCAGGGCCGGCTCGGCGTTCGCGCTCAGTGTGCCGATCGCGGCGCCGCCGCCGACGACCACCGCCGCGGCGGCGAGCGGTACCACCCAGCGCAGCGCCGGGCGGTTCGTGAAAACTGACATCTGTAGCACCTCCTGCTCCCATGGTGCCCTGTCGGTGCTGTGGTCCGGCTGAGAAGTGGTGTGCTCCGCCCCGGTCACGGTGGCACCCTTGGCGGGTGCGGTTGCTGGTGGTGGAGGACGAGGCGAGGCTCGCCGCTGCTTTGCAGCGGGGTCTGCAGGCCGAGGGGTTCGCGGTCGACGTGGCCGGCGACGGACGGACCGGTCTCGACCTCGCCCGGCACGGTGGCTACGACGCGATGATCCTCGACGTGATGCTCCCCGGACTCTCCGGCTACCGGGTGGTACGGCAGCTACGGGCCGAGGAGCAGTGGCTGCCGGTGCTGATGCTCTCCGCCAAGGACGGCGAGTACGACCAGGCCGACGGGCTGGACTGCGGGGCGGACGACTACCTCACCAAACCCTTCTCGTACGTCGTGTTGCTGGCCCGGCTGCGGGCCCTGCTGCGTCGGGGCGCGCCGCAGCGCCCGGCGGTGCTGACCGCCGGGGACCTCAGCCTCGATCCGGCCAGGCGGCGGGTGACCCGCGACGGCGTGGAGGTCGACCTGACCGCCCGCGAGTACGGGCTGCTGGAGTACCTGCTGCGCCGGGCCGGGCAGGTGGTCTCCAAGACCGAGCTGCTGGACCACGTCTGGGACGCCAGCCTGGAGACCGCGCCGAACGCGGTCGAGGTCTACGTCGGCTACCTGCGCCGCAAGATCGGCCGCGACCGCCTGCAGACCATCCGTGGTGCCGGTTACCGGCTGAACCAATGAGTCTCCGCGTCGCCCTGCGCCCCCGGTCGGCAAGGGTCTCGTCCGGTACGAAACGGGACGGGGAGGCACCCTTTCTCCGGCTGAGACTGCGTACCCGGCTGATGGTGATCGGGGTGGCGGGACTCGCCGCCGGCCTGTTCGTCGGCGGGGCGCTGCTGGTCGGGGCACTGGGCTGGGCCCTGCAACGCACCGTCGACACCGAGGCGTTCAAGACCGCCGACGCGGTCGCCATGCTGGCCGCCGAGAACGCCCTGCCCGATCCGCTTCCGGTCGCCGGAGGGGAGGTACGCGTGCAGGTGATCGACGAGCGGTTGCGGATTCGGGCCGCCAGCATCGACGCCGATCGCCTGGTGCCGATGCTCAACCGGGAGCAGCTCGCCCGTACCCATGACCGGTCCGGGGTCTACATCCCCGGCCGGCAGATCGGCCTGACCGGCCCGGTGCGCGTGGTCGCGGTGCCCGCTGGGCCGCCCGAGGACCCGCAGACCGTACTCGTGGCGAAGTCGATGACCGATGTCACGCAGAGCGTGAAGATGGTGCGCAGCATCCTCCTGGTCGGGTTCCCGCTGCTGCTGGTCCTGCTCGCGGTGGTCGCCTGGCGGGTGATCGGTGCCACCCTCCGTCCGGTGGAGGCGCTCCGGGCCGGGGCGGAGGAGATCACCGGAGGTGCCCGTCCGGGGCAGTTGCCCGTACCGGCGTCACGGGACGAGATCCACCGGTTGGCGGTCACCCTCAACGGCATGCTCGACCGGATGGAGTCGGCCCGGGTACGTCAGCGGGCCTTCGTCGCCGACGCCGCCCACGAGTTGCGCAGCCCACTGGCGAACATGCGTACGCAGTTGGAGGTGGCGCAGCACCTCGGCGACCGTACGGACTGGCCGGCGGTCGCCGACGACCTGCTTGCCGACACCAAACGGCTGAGCCGGCTCGTGGACGACCTGCTGCTGCTGGCGCGGGCCGACGACGGAATACCCCGGCAGCGCCGGTCGAGTGGGCCGATCGAGCTGGTGGAGTTGGTCGACGGCGTGGTCCAGCGGTATGCGTCGCCGCCGGTGCGGGTCGTACCGACGGCCGGGGACGCATGGACGGAGGGTGAGCCGGACGCGTTGGACCGGGTCCTGGCCAACCTCCTCGACAACGCGGTACGCCACGCGGCGGGCGAGGTGGTGGTGACCGTGGTTCCGCAGCAGCGCGACGATCGGGGCTGGCACCTGGTGACCGTCAGCGACGACGGTCCGGGCATCCCCGCCGCTGACCGGGATCGGGTGTTCGACCGGTTCACCCGGCTGGACGACGCCCGGGCCCGCGACGGCGGCGGAGCCGGCCTGGGCCTGGCCATCGTCCGCGAGCTGGTACGCCGCCAGGGTGGCACGGTCCGGCTGGCCGACGCGGGCGCGGAGGTCGCCGGCACCCGTCCCGGCTCGGGCCCCGGTCTCCGGGTCGAGGTACGGCTACCGGCGGCAGCCCGACCGCCCGACTGACAGCGGCAGCCCGACTCTCCGACTGGCAGCGGCAGCCCGATTCTCCGACTGGCAGCGGCCCGGCCGACCGGGATCAGCTCGACCGGTTGGTGCAGACCGGCTTGGTCCGGCCCACCAGGTCCACCGAGTAGACGACGGCCACGGTGAAGCAGTAGTCGGTGTTCCGGTTCAGCGAGTAGACGATGAAGTTGGTGGTCCCCGGCGCCAACTCGTAGATGGCCCGCGGTTCCTGGCCGGTCCGTCCGGCCGACACCACCACCGGACCCTCGGCACCCGGCGGATAGATCCAGGTCAGGCTCACACTGTCCCGGCTGTCCCGGATGGCCAGAGCGGTCGGCGGCGCACCGGGGGAGACCTGTGGTGCCGCGACCGGGCCGGGGGCGGTTGCCTCGGGTGTCGTGCCCGCGGCCGGGCCGCTCGGCGTCGGCCCGGTGGGGCCGGTCGGTTCCGGATCGGAGTCACCGGTCAACGCGAACCCGGCGACCACCGCGACCGTGCCGAGCAGGACCACCACCAGGCCGGCGAGGATGACCGGCAGGGTTCGCCGCAGCGGCCGGCGCGGTGGCTGGTAGATCCGGACCGGCAGTTTTGCCTGCGTCCGACGTTCCGGCAGGTGCCTGGTCCCGGTGCCCCCACCGGCCTCGCGGAACGGGTCCCGGCCGCTGTCGGGGTCGGCCGTCATGCCGGGAACGGCGGGCGGCAGCGGGGACGATCCGCCACCGGGGGTGCCGTGGTTCCAGGCGGCGCCGGTCGGTGCGTGGTCCCAACCGGACCCGGTCGGTGCGTGGTCCCAGTCGGTGCCGGTCGGTTCGCGGGCCCAGGAGTCGTTGTCCTGGTCGGCGGGGTGTTCGGTCCGCCAACCCGTCCGGCCGGTGGACGTCCAGCCGGCCCGCTGGTCGTCCGGTCCGTCGACGGGCTCGTCCGCCGGGTCGGACTTGGCCCGGTCGGGAGGCCACCACTGGTTGTCCCGGTCCGTCGCGCGGTCGTCGGCCGCTGGGTAGACGGTGTCGGCCGAGGACGCGCCGGGACCGAACGGCCCGTGGTCGGCCGGTTGCCGGGGCGGCGGCACGCGCGGTGGCGGCATCCGGGGCGGGGGGAGCGAGGGCGCCGGCTCGGCGTGCGCCGGAGGGCTGTCGGTTGGTGCCCCGTATGCGTCCACGGCGGAAACGTCCGCCGGGGCGGCGTAGGTGTCGGCGTCGGCCGGGTAGGTGTCGGGGGGAACCGGGTAGGTCTCGGCCGCGGGTGGATATCCGCCGGTCGCGGCCGGGTACGCGCCGGTCGGGGACGGATTGCGGTCCGGGGCGGCATAGCGGTCGTGCGCGGTGTAGCGGTCCTGGGCGGTGTAACTGTCGGGCGGGGGCGCGGGGCTGTGGGCCTGGGTCGGGTAGCCGGCGTTCGGTCCGGCCGTGCGATTGCCCGGCTCGTCCGGATCGGCGGACTCGGCCGACTGACCGTCGTGGCAGCTGTGGTCGGGATTCGCCGCCGCTCGGGCGAGTGCCGCCACCTGGGCGGCGAGCGGATGGTCGGCGGGCAGGTGCTCGCGACACAGTTCCCGGGCCAGGGCCAGGTGCTCGTGCGCCTCGGTGAAGTGCCCGCAGTCGCGCTGCATCGCGCCGAGCCGGGCGAGCATCCTGATCCCGCTGAGGTGACCGTCGCCGTACACCTCGCGGTGCAGTTCCCAGGCGTCCTCGAGCCGGTTGCGCGCGAGCTGGCACTCGCCCTGGGCGTACTCCACTGTGGCGAGGTCGGCGTGGGCGGCGAGCACCCGCAGGGATTCCGGACCGTCGTTCGCGGTCAGCTCGATGATCACGTCACGGTAGAGCCGGGCCGCCCGTTCGTGGCTGCCGACCCGGTGCAGGACCGCCGCCAGGGTGGCCGCGCTGGCGACCGTACGCTGGTCGGAGGGGCCGTAGAGCCGGTCGGCGGCGGCGTACGCGAACGAGGCCCAGCCCCGTGCGGAGTGCGGTTCGCCGAGGGCGACCAGCACCCTTGCCTGGAGCCCGGCCGCCTCGGTGAGTTCCGGTGAGGCGTTCGCCGGGCTGGGATCGGCGCTGTTGAGGGCGGCACCGAGCAGTTCCTGAGCCCCGGCCAGATCGCCGGAGGCCACGAGCTGTTGCGCCTGAGGGGTGAGATCGCCGAAGCCGGGAGACACGTCCCATCGTGCTGGTCCAGCAACGTTCAGTACAAGGGGCCGATGGGGGGCAGTTTGGTCATGATGCCGGACGTTTCGGGTCGAGATGGTCGACCAATGCTTCGCTGATCCGCCGCAGTTGGTCGATCTGTGCTGGGCTGAGCGGGTCGAACAGGTGCCGGCGTACGCCCTCGACGTGGCCGGGTGCGGCTGCCGCCAGCGCGGCGAAGCCCTGGTCGGTGAGGACGGCGAGCTGGCCGCGCCGGTCGGTGGGGCAGTCCTCGCGCCGTACCCAGCCGGACTGTTCGAGTCGCCCGACGGCGTGCGAGAGCCGGCTGCGCGACGAACCGGCCGCCTCGGCGAGTTCGCTCATCCGCAGCCGGCGGTCGGGTGCCTCGGAGAGGTGCACCAGGATCACGTAGTAGGCGTGCGGCATGCCGGCGTCGTGTTGCAACTCCCGGTCGAGGGTCTCCATCAGCGCCTGGGTGGCGGCGAGGAAGGTCCGCCAGGTGCGCTGTTCTTCGGGATCGAGCCACCGGGTCATGATGCAGAGCATAACCCTGGTGGTTGAACGCTCAACTATCTCGCGGTACCGTTGGTCGTATGGGTATCCACCGGCTCAACCACGCCGTACTCTTCGTCAGCGATCTTGCCCGGAGCGTCGCCTTCTACCGTGACGTGCTCGGCTTCCGGCAGGTCGCGATGACGCCGGACAACTTCGCCGGGGCCGCGTTCCTCCAGGCGCCGGGCTCCACCAACGACCACGACCTCGGGCTGTTCGAGCTGGGCGCCGGTGCCGGCCCGTCCGCCGCCGGTCGGAGCACGGTCGGGCTCTACCACCTCGCCTGGGAGGTCGACACCCTGGACGAACTCTCGGCCACCGCGCTGCGGCTGAGCGAGGCGGGCGCGCTCTCCGGCAGCTCCGACCACGGCACCACCAAGAGCCTCTACGCCCACGACCCCGACGGACTCGAGTTCGAGGTGGTCTGGCTGGTCCCGGCCGACCAGCTCGACGACGCGGCGATCGCGGCGCGCAAGCGCATCGGCCGGCTCGACCTCGACCGCGAGAAGCAGCGGTACGGCGGGCAGACGCGCGGCGGCGTCGGGATCTCCGTACCGGTCTGACGGGTTCGGCCGGTCGCCCGGGGCGGGGCGGATGTGACACCGCCGCGGGTGGCACGGTAGAACCGCAGGATGGTTCCCGATCCGATCGCCGCCGTCATCCGTGACCTGCTCGTTCGTCAGGTCGCCGAGTGGGCCCCGGGCGCCCTGCAACGGGGCCGCCGGGCCACCCTCGTGTACGCCTACACCGGCGCGGACACCGGTACGGTCGAGTCGGTCCTGCGGGTCTTCACCGGCCTGACCGACTCGTTGCGGGGGCGTCGACTGGCGGCGGTGGTCCTCGCCGCGTCGCCGGGCGACCCGGGGCTCGGCGTCGACCAGAGCGGACTGCCCGCCGAGGTGAGCGTGTACGCCGTACCCGGTGGGCTCGACCGGCTGGCGGTGGTGCTCAAGGCGGCCGGCGCGGCCGGCGCCCCGGTCCTGGCGGTGCTGGACGCGAGCCACGGCCCGGCACCGTCTCCGGCCACCCTCGCAGCCCTGGCCGCCGGGCGACCGGCTGAGCTGCTTCTGGTGCTCGGTGACGGTGCCCGCGCCGGATCCGACCATCGCGCGACGGTGCCGGAGGCCGGGTTCGACCTGGTCACAGAGGTGGAGCTGGTCGCTGCGCCGGAGCGGGAGCCCCGGCTGGTGGTGTTCGGCACCTCGTCCGGCAAGCGGCTGGAGGCGTTCAAGGACGGGATCTGGACGGTGGGCCACGGCATCGGGGTGAGCTACCGGGATCCGCATGGACCTGGTGAGGCGGTGGACCTCACGCCGAACCCGTCCCCGGACCCGCTCGCCTCGCGGCTGTTGGACCGGCTCACCACGATCGGCCCCGGTACGGTCGGCGAGCTGCGCCTGTTCACGATGACGCGGAGCATCTACCGGGCGGAGGACGCCAACCGGGCTCTGGTGGGACTGCTCGCCACCGGCCTGGTCAGCCGCGACCCCTCGTCCGGGCGGCTCGGCGGTGACGTGCTGGTCGAGGCGGTTGTACCCGTGCCGGATCAGCCGTCGGTGGACGGTTGACCGGGCCGGACCCGGCCACAGCGATCGACCGCAGGGCATCCGTACCCCGGATACGGTGAGGGGCCGGCTGGTCGGCCGGCCCCTCACCCGATTCCTCGGTCAGCGCTTGTCCTGCTTCCAGGACAGTGGTCCGGGCAGGTCGACGCGGTGTGCGCGGGCCTTGGAGTTCCACGACCAGCGGCCGATCTTGATGCTCCAGGAGGAAAAGCCGTTCTCGGTGAAGTTCAGGATCAGTGGGCCGAACTTCTTGCGCTTACGGAACATCAGACCCATGGCCGTGCTCCCTTCGTGAAAACAGTCGGTGTCGGGGGGACGGATCGAAGGTTCCCCCGGCGACGGTCCGGCAAACCTCCCGTTGTCCTCATCGGACGGAGGCGATACTGGCCAGGAACCCGCCCGAGGACGAAGAACGTCAATGAATAATCCTACTTACCACATGGGATTTAAGGAGTTGTTCTGGCCATGACGCCGCAGGTCGATCAGGTAGCCGGGCAAAAGTCCCGAATGGTGGATGGGGGTTGACCGGCTCCTGGTGCAGCGGCAGCATGGGGGGAGGCAAGGGTGGGCCGAGCCTGTCAATCCCATTTCCCACGGCCATGTCCGCTTGCCGGGTCCCGATTATCCATCCGGCAGTCACCGCCCGTTGTCGCGCTGCTTCGCAGCACGCGCCGCACAACCACCGGTGACGGTCGCTCCCTCCCCGGGTCGCCGGCCACCGATGTCCGACCGACCCGTTCCCCGATCCGTTGTGGATTCCGGCCGCCGCCCGTTCCGTCGGGTGAGCCGGCCCAGTTGCGCCGAGGAGTGACACCATGATCGTCACCGTGTCCGGCGATCCGCGTCCCCACTCATCCACCCTGGACCTGGCCGAACGGGTCAGCGCCGCGATCGCCGCCCATCTCGCCCAACCGGCGCCGGTCACCGTCGATCTCGCCTGGCTGGCCCCACACCTGCTCACCCCGGACAGCGTCGAGGTCACCCGCGCCGTCGACCTGGTCTGCCGGGCCAGCCTGCTGGTCGTCGCGACCCCGACCAGACAGGGCGGCTACGCGGGCGTACTCAAGCTGCTCGGTGAGGCCCTGCCCGCGGAGGGCCTGCTCGGGATCGGCGC
Source organism: Micromonospora sp. NPDC004704 (assembly GCF_053601675.1). Lineage (NCBI taxonomy): Bacteria > Bacillati > Actinomycetota > Actinomycetes > Micromonosporales > Micromonosporaceae > Micromonospora > Micromonospora sp. NPDC004704. Next base: position 197,940 of record NZ_JBSGCD010000004.1, read on the forward strand.
GGTGCCGGTGGTGACCGCACCCGAGCCGCGGGGCACCCACGAGACCCACCGGCAGCTTGCCGAGTGGCTGACCGCCCTGGGTGCCTCGGTGGTGGACCCGCCGCTGCTGGTCCCGGACACGCTCGTCGCCCGGCCGAGGGCGGTGGCACTCGCGTACGCCGCCCGGCTGTTCGGCACCCGGCCCGCCGTACCGGCCCGTCGCGCGGTGCGCCTGTCCGCCTGACCGGGCAGAACCGCCGGTTGGACTAGCGCGGCTGCCAGGCGTCCGGGCGAGTGGTCAGCTTCCGTACGTGGGCGGGCATCCGTCCGCTGACCAGCTCGGCCAGGCTCACCTCGTCGACCACGTCGCGTACGGCCGCCCGCACCGCGACCCAGAGCCGGGGCAGGTTCTCGGCGGCGCCGTCGTACTGGGTCTCCTCGGGGCGCAGCCCGCGTACGCCGGCGAGGGGACCGTCGACGGCGCGCAGGATCGTCCCGACGCTGACCTCGCGGGGCGGGCTGGCCAGGGTGTACCCGCCCTCCGCGCCGCGCTGCGCCCGGACGATGCCGGCCCGGCGCAGGTCGGCCAGCACCGCCTCGAGGAACTTGCGCGGCATGTCCTGCTGCTGGGCGATGGCCTGGGCCGACATCAGCGACGGGTACGCCGAGGCGAGACTCAGTGCCGCCCGGACCGCGTAGTCGCCGCGCGCTGAGATTTGCACGACACCATCATGCCTGCGGACGCTGTTGAACAGGCAACAGGCTCGCGCTAAGTGCGCACGGACGCGTGGGGCGGCGTTCCGACCAGGGGTCCGGATGTCACCGGCCGCTGCCCCGGCACCCGCTGCTGGCCCGGCTGCCCGGCGCCGATCCCGTCGCCCGGCCCGCCACCGCCACCGCCATCGGCGCCGGGGCCGGGGCCGATTCCGCCGCCCGTGCCGGCGGCCCGCTGCCGCTCACCGATGGAGCTGCCGCCGATCGGACCGCCGTCGGTTGGGCCGCCGCCGAGGGGGCTGCCGTGCGACGGGCCGTCGAGCGGGCTGCCACCGGTTTGGCTGCCGCGGTCGAGGCCGGCTCGGAACGTACCGGGACTCTGGCCGACCTCGCGCTGGAAGAACCGGCCGAAGTTGGTCGGCTCGGGAAAGCCGAGTGTCCGCCCGACGTCGGCGATCGGCTCCTCGGTCGCCGCCAGCAGCCGCCGGGCCTGCAACGCCACCCGGTCGTCGACGAGCTGCTTCGCGCTGCGCCCGGTCGCCGCCAGGCAGGCGCGGGTCAGCGTACGCACCGAGCAGCCCAACCTGGCGGCGTAGTCCTCCACCCGTCGGCTGGTCCGGTAGTGCTCCTCGATCTCCCGGCGCAGCCGACGGTAGGTGCCGGTCGTCTCCGCGTTCGCCGCCGGTGCGTCGACCCCGGCCTCCTGGTCGGGGAGCAGGGCGAGCCGGAGCAGCAGCACGGCGAGCTGGTGGCGGAGCAGTTCGGCGGCGAGGGGACCACCGCCGTGCCGCTGACAGTCGACCACGAGCTGGCTCACCTCGTTGATCACCGCGTCCTGGTCCTCCCCGGCGAGCTGCCAGTGGGTGGTGCCGAACGGATGTCCGGTGGTCCCGTCGGAGGCGATCCGGGCCAGCACGTCACCCGTCCAGCAGATCACCACCGCGTCCAGCCCGGTCGGGCCGTCGGCGCGGATCAGTTGCCCCGGCCGGACCAGGATCAGCGTGCCGGGCCGGCACTGGTACGTACGGAAGTCGACCTCGTACGTTCCGTGCCCGACGGTCACCAGGATCAGGACGTGGTGATCGAGCAGCACCGGCCGTCTCCGCCCGGGATCGACCGACAACTCGCGCAGCGTCGTGGTGCCGATGCCCGCCCCCGGTACGAAAGCGGACCCGGCCGTGTCGGGGGAAGTCTGACCGAAACGGACCATCCGCCTGACGGTAGCCGCAGCTCAACCGCCGCGCATCTGCGCACGCCGAGGCGTGACTGATCGATTTGCGCGGGGTGACCGGATGGGACCGGCACCGAGCCGGCTGGCGGGACCCACCGGACGGTGGGCCGGTGCCGGCCCCGGCGGCGGTGGTGATTACTGACCGGGCGTCGGGTCGTCGATGCCGTACACCTTCAGTTCGCGGACCCGCTCGGTCTCGAAGGTGGCGCCCGCGCGCTCCAGCAGCGCCGGGTCGTCGTCGACCGCGAACTCCGGCAACACGTCCGTCTCCTCCACCTGGATGTGGTGGGTGACGGCATCGGCGAACTCCTTCGACGCCTCCTCGAACCGCTCGCTGTCCGGGTCACAGGACCGCAGCGCGTCCAGCCGCTCCTGCGCCGGGCCGAGGTCCGGGATCGCGGGCGCCGGTCCCGCTGCCGCCTCGGCCGGCTTCGTCGCCCCGGCCAGCAGGGGATACACCTGCTCGGTGGCGCTCCGGTGGGCGGTCAGCCGGGCCGCGACCTCGTCCACCACCGCCACCCGGTCGACATCGGGGTCCCGAAGTTGGTGGAGCAGTTTCTCCAGGACCCGGTGGTCGGACTGGATCAGGCTTACCGCGTCGGTCATGGTTCTCATCCTCCTGGAGCCCGGGCAGTCGCGGGGTACCCGCGCCCAGCCCGGACCAAACGGCCGACGGCAGCAGCCATCGACGTTGATCGTTGACTGGTCCGGTCGCGGATCGGTAACGTGACCGCAGTCCGGGCTGGACGAGCGCGGCGGGAGCACGCCCGTGGGGCGATGGCTGTCGCCGCACCCCATCACCTCCACCGTCCGCCCGCGCCCGTACGGGCGCCGGAGTCTCCGGGAGTCCGCCCATGCGCCACCGATCCATCCCGCTCGCCGTCCCCGGTCGGCCCGCCCCGCGCGCCCGCACCGCAGGCCTGCTGGTTGTCACCCTGCTCACCACCACCGCCGGTCTGCTACCCGCCGGATCCGCGTCGGCCGCCGCCCGGTCCGATACACCGAGGGCCGGGACGAACGCCGCCGGGCCGGCACTTGAGATCGACCTCGCCGCCGACCGGCAGCCGATCAGCCCGCACATCTACGGCATGAACTTCGCCGACGAGGCCCTCGCCGACGAGCTTGACCTGCCGGTACGCCGGTGGGGCGGCAACGCGACCACCCGCTACCACTACCGCCACGACACCAGCAACCGGGCGTCGGACTGGTTCTTCGAGAACATCGCCGAGGCGAACGAGGACCCCGACGCGCTGCCCGACGGGTCCACCACCGACCGGTTCGTCGAGCAGGACCGGCGGACCGGCAGCGACACCATCCTGACCGTGCCGCTGATCGGCTGGGTGCCGAAGGCCCGCGACGGCTCCTGCGGTTTCTCCGTGGCGAAGTACGGGGCGCAGCAGCGTACCGACGAGTGGCGGCCGGACTGCGGCAACGGGGTGCGGCCGGACGGGACCCCGGTCACCGGCAACGATCCGCTCGACACCAGCGTCCCGGCCGGTGGTGCCTACATACGCGACTGGATCGGGCATCTGACCAGCAAATACGGCACCGCCGCCGAGGGTGGGGTCGGGTTCTACAACCTCGACAACGAGCCGGACATCTGGCATTCCACCCATCGCGACGTTCACCCGCTCGGGGCCGGTTCGGTCGAGCTGCGGGACCGGGCGTACGAGATCGGGGCGGCGGTGAAGGCGGCCGATCCCGGTGCGGCCACCCTCGGCCCGGTCGGCTGGGGGTGGAGTTCGTGGGACTACTCGGGCCTGGACCAGGAGACCTGTGGGCGTACCGGGTGCTGGGCCGACCCACCGGACCGGGCGGCGCGCGACGGACTGCCGTTCACCACCTGGTACCTGCAACAGATGAAGCGGTACGAGGACGAGCAGGACCTGCGGGTGCTGGACTACTTCGACATGCACTTCTACCCGCAGGCGTCCGGGGTGGCGTTCGGCAACGGCTCCGACCCGGCGACCAACGCGCTGCGGCTGCGTTCCACCCGCGCGCTCTGGGATCCGTCCTACCTGGATGAGAGCTGGATCAACACCCAGGTACGGCTGGTGCCCCGGATGCGGGAACTCGTCGCGGCGAACTATCCCGGCACGAAGACCGCGATCACCGAGTACAACTGGGGCGCCCTGGACCACATCAACGGCGCCCTGACCCAGGCCGACATCCTCGGCATCTTCGGCCGGGAGGGGCTCGACCTGGCCACCCTCTGGGCACCGCCGTCCGCCAACCAGCCCGGCGCGTACGCGTTCCGGATGTACCGCAACTACGACGGTGCCGGCGGCCGGTTCGGCGACATCGCGGTGCGGGCCGGCAGCGCCGACCGGGAACGCCTCTCGGTGTACGCGGCCGAGCGTTCCACCGACGGCGCGCTGACCGTGATGGTGGTCAACAAGAGCGGGGTCGAACAGACGAGCGCGGTCTCGCTGCGCGGCCGGACGGCCCCGCACGTCCAGGTCCACCGGTACGCCTCCACCGACCCGACCTCGATCGTGCGGCTGCCGGACCAGCCGATCCTGGTCCCGCCGCCGTACGCGGGCGCGCCCTCGGGTGTGCTCAACCACACCTTCCCGGCCGACTCGGTGACCCTGTTCGTGGTCGAGAAGCCGCCGCCGGCCGTCCTGCCCGCCCTGTCCGTACGGCACCGTAACGTGGACTGGGCGCCGACCGACAACCAGCTCAAGCCGGTCCTGCTGCTCGACAACGTCGGCGCCGTCCCGGTGCCGCTCTCCCGGCTGACGCTGCGCTACTGGTTCACCCGGGAGGGCGGGACCGCCCCGATCAACGTGTGGTGCGACTGGGCCGAGATCGGCTGCGCGAAGGTCAGCCGTCGGGTGGTGCCGCTGGCGGTGGCGCGTAGCGGGGCGGACGGTTACCTGGAGGTGGGTTTCCCGCCGGAGGCCGGCACGCTGGCGGTCGGTGCCGGGACCGGGCCGGTCAAGCTCCGGCTGAGCCGGGCAGACTGGGCGGCGTTCACCGAGACGAACGACCACAGTTGGGTGCCGGCGGCCCCCGGTTACGCCGCGAATCCCCGGGTCACCGTCCATCTCGACGGGGTCCGGATCGCCGGCACGGAGCCCTGACGGGTCTGGGCTGAGTCGCAGGTTGTCAGGGGCGCGGTGGCACCACCGGGGCACGGTCGGACCCGAGGGACGGACGGGTCCGGAGGGGTTGCCCCGGTGGCGGCACCGCGACTAAGTTACCGAACAGTATCGGATGGGTTAGGGATGTCACAAGAGTGACAAACGGCGATTCCTGGAAGAGGTGCGCATGCCGGGGTTGTTCGCGGTCGAGGGGAAGACGGTCCTGGTCACCGGCGGGTCCCGGGGGATCGGGCTGATGATCGCCCAGGGCTTCGTCGAGGCCGGGGCGCGCGTGATCGTCTCCTCCCGTCGGGCCGACGTCTGCAACGAGGTGGCGCGGCGCCTCTCCGACTTCGGCACCTGTGAGTCGATCCCGGCGGACCTCTCCAGCGCGGACGGAGCGCTCCGGCTCGCCGAGGCGGTGGCGGCGCGGGTGCCCGCGCTCGACGTACTGGTGAACAACGCCGGGGCGACCTGGGGTGCGCCGCTGGAGGCGTACCCGGAGAGCGCGTTCGACAAGCTCTGGGCGGTCAACGTCAAGGCGGTGTTCACGCTCACCACCGCGCTGCTGCCGGCGCTACGGGGAGCGGCGACGGTCGAGGACCCGGCCCGCGTCATCAACATCGGGTCGATCGACGGCATCCGGGTGCCCTCGATGGAGGTGTACGCCTACTCGGCGACGAAGGCGGCGGTGCACATGCTGACCCGGAGCCTGGCGCACCAGTTGGCCCCCGAGCACATCACGGTGAACGCCATCGCCCCCGGCCCGTTCGAGAGCAAGATGATGGCTTTCGCGTTGGATGACCCGAATACCCGGGCGGCGATCGAGCACCAGGTCCCGCTGGGCCGGATCGGTCGACCGGACGACATGGCCGGTGCGGCGATCTACCTGGCGTCGCGGGCGGGTGCGTACCTGACCGGGGCGGTCATCCCGGTCGACGGTGGGATCACCACCCACGGCTGACCGGTCGACCCGTGGGCTCACCACCCATGGCTGGGTCGCCACGCACCGGGCGTACCCGATCGGGACGGTTCGACGCCGCGCGGACTCGGCAGGTCCGCGCGGCGCCGCTGTTTGTCCGGGCCGTGACTCAGCGACCGGCGAGGAGCCGGTTGACCGCGGCGTCGACGTCGAGGTGCTCGCTCTCCCGGCCCCGGGGCACGACCACGTAGGTCCGCCGGAGGAACCTGACCAGAACGCTGCGAGGCACCTCAAACAGGGCATTCCCATCTGGTGAAGAAAGGGCGAGCGCGACGAAGTCCCCCCGAGGTGTGGCCCACGGCCAGACCCGGACATCGCCAATTCCGGCGGGCTCGTCGAGCCCGGTGACGAGTAGCTCTCGGGCGAAGGACCAACTGACCGCTTCGCCGCCGGCAGATTCGGCATGAAACAGGACATGAACCGCGTACGGGTCGGCTGGGTCGTAGCGCAGACTGGCACGCACCGGCAGCGCGGTGGCATCAGGTGCGACGAGCCTTAACGACGTCTCGACCTCGACTGTCGTCGGTCGGATGACACTCATGGACGTTCTCCCCCCGGCACCGCTGCGGGGCGTACGTGCCCCGCTTTTCCCATCCTCAGGTGATGAACCTGGTTACGCTCCGCCATACGCTGATCTCACCCAGTAGTGGGAAGAGGGTCCCCAAACGCCGCTCGAAATCGAAAATTTAGGTAGGATGTCCAGTTCTACCCAGGTCTTTGATCCCACCCGGCGTCGGGTGGTTCACACGTCGACTCACTCCGGTAACGTCCAGTCGTCCTGTTGAGTGACGGGCCGGGCCGACACTGGGGGGCGAATTGGTCATGAAATGCTCCTCAATGGAGCAATAAACCAGTGACGGCGACCACGAGGATCCCGGTCGAGCATGGGGGACACTGGTGGTCGAGGAGCGGAGGAACCACGTGCCCGACGACGAGCGCGTCGCCTACGAGAGCCAGCCTCGGCCGGCCGATGGTGACTCCCTGTTGGCCGAGCGGGAACAGCCGCCGACGGGGTTCCGCCAGCGGGTCCAGACCACCCTGGAGATCATCCGGGCCAACCCGACCGGCCGGATCGCGCTCAAGGTCATCGTGGCGGTGGTCGGAGCGATCGTGGTGCTCGTCGGCCTGGCACTCATCCCGCTGCCCGGACCGGGCTGGCTCCTGGTGATCGCCGGCCTGGGCGTCTGGGCGGTCGAATACCACTGGGCCCGCCGCCTGCTCACCTTCACCCGGCGCAACGTCCAGGCCTGGACCCGCTGGGCCACCCGACAGTCCTGGCCCGTACGTCTCCTGCTCGGCGCGTTCGGCCTGGTCTTCGTCAGCGTTGTCGTCTGGCTGTCGCTGAAACTCAGCCTCGGTATCGACCTCGTCGCCGGGGCGCTGCACTACCTCGCGACGCACTGACCCCGAAGATGCGCGGTGCCGACCGGATCAGGTACAGTCATGCGCGCTGAGGGCGATTAGCTCAGTGGGAGAGCGCTTCGTTCACACCGAAGAGGTCGCTGGTTCGATACCAGCATCGCCCACCAGGTAAGAGGGTATGTCCATTGATGGACATACCCTCTTTTCGTTGCCAGGCGCCCCGCCCCGACTTCGGTCCACTCGTACACCCGACCGCCGTGCACGCCTGCGGCGCACCGCCGAGCGCACACCGAGGGGCTCTGGTGACGTGAGCGTGATCACTTCGATCGGGACCGGCGGTGGCCACCACCGCGCGGAAACGCTCCAATACGCAATGCCACGGCCGGCGCCGATTCGGCCGCCGGTCCGAGCCGAATCAGCGTGATCCGACGATTGTCTGCACCCTCCGGAGGCTCGACTTCCTCGACTCGTCGTTCTCCGGACTCGCTGCTCGGAATGCTCGCCCATTTTCCGCAATAGGGGGCGGGCGGTACCCGAACGGCCAGCCGGAACCGTCCTGTCGGCGCGGGCACCGGGATCGCCGTAACCCGGGTACCGGTCCGTCGTTGATCGCGTGAGAAGCGGTGGTACGACCGGGCGTGTCGCACCTGGCGATCCTTGTCCACACTGGACGCATGAGCGTGGATGCCCCCGGGCCGTCCGATCCGGGTCGGGCGACCGAGTCGCCCCACCGCTGGGTGTACGACAGCAGGGGTGCGCTCGTCTACGACCACGAGCCGGGGCTACCGGACGGGCCACTACCGGACGCACTTCGGGCCGCCGCCCACTCCTCGCTGGTGGGTGTCCTGCTCGGAGTGCTGATCCTGGTGGTGGCGGACATCTTCGGGATCAACGAATTCGTCGGTCTGGCCGCCGCCGCGGCCGCCAACGGTCTCGACCAGGTGCGGCGTGGCCACCGGTTGCGCGCCTTCTTCGCGTACGCGATCACCGTCGTCGTCTGCGTGGTGCCCGGCGTCTGGCTGCTCGGAACGTGGCTGCCGGAGCCGTGGCGGTCCTTCGTACCGTTCGCGGTCGCACTGGTCATCGGGAGCCAGGTGGCCACCGTGGCCCTGTACCTGCGTCGGCGTGGAACCGCCGGCTGGCCGGACGTCTGACGTGCGGGGTGTTCCTACCATCGGCGGGATGGACATCAATCTGGCCGAGGAACTGCTCCTGCTGGCCTACGGGGAGGACGGGTCGCCCGCCCCGGACTCGTCCTGGCTGGACTACGGGCTGGCCGGCGGGGTGCTGGTCGAGTTGGCGGTCGCCGGTCGGGTCACCCCGGTCGAGGGCCGGTTGCGGGTGGTCGACCCGACGCCGACCGGTGACCCGGTTGTCGACCGGGGACTGGCCGAGATCGCCTCGGCCCGTACGGAGGGTTCCGCGCAGGAGTGGGTGGACCGGTTGCGGGCGGGTCTGCGCGAGGCGGTGCTGGACCGGTTGGTCGAGCGCGGCCTGCTTCGGCGTACGGAGGAGCGGGTGCTGTGGGTCTTCCCGACCTCCCGGTACCCGTCGACCTCGACGGATGAACCCGCACCCGAACTCGACGCCCGTCGCCGGCTCGGACTGGCCCTGGACGCCACCTCCCCGCCCGACCCGCGTACCCATGCGCTCTGGTCGTTGGTCTGCGGCACCGGACTGATCGCCTCGGCCTTCCCGGGCCACCCGCCGGAGGAGGTGAAGCGGCGGCTCGCCGCGTTCGGCGAGCCGCAGTGGGCGGACCGGGCGGTACGCGACGCGCTGGCCGAACTGGAGATCGCGCTGGCCGCGACCACCACGGTGATGATCATGGGTGGAAACAGCTGAGCTGGCGCTCGACAACGCTTACGTGACGACGCGTTTGGCGGCCCGGGTTTGGGAGGCGTTCCATGTGATCCTCGACCTACCGGGTGGCGCCCGCTGACCGTACCCCCGGGCTGCCCGGCTGCGGTCCGTACCGGCGGTGGCTAGGCTCGCCCACGGCGGGCATGGGTGCCGGCCACGGGCAGCGAGGAGATTCGACATGACCACCCCTGACGGATCGGCCGAGACGGACGTCTGGTTCCCCCACGACGAGGGCCAACTGTCGGCGGACGACACGCTGGAGGACCGCGGGCTCGACGACGCCCTCGACGAGGGCTACTCCCCGCCGGAGAACTACCGGGGCTCGACCGCCTTCGGCGTGACCGCCGAGGAGGCCAGCATCGGCGAGTCCCTCGACCAGCGGATCGCCCAGGAGGTTCCGGAGCAGGCGACCCCGTGGGAACGCCCCGCCCTTCTGACCGACGTCGACGAGGACGCGCTGTCCCGCGAGGCCGACGAGTTCCTCGACGCCAACGAGGTCGGCGACCTGCGCGCAGGCCGGCTGGTCGCGCCGGACCAGGGACTCGGACCGGATCTCGAGGGTGAGTCCGTCGGCAGCGACGTCGGGATCGACGGTGGCGGCGCGTCGGCCGAGGAGGCCGCGATGCACATCGTCGAGTTCCCCTGACCCACCTGAGGGCGTTTCGCCTGGTGTGACGCGGCCCGCACCGGTGTCCGGGAACTCCCCGGCACGCCGGCACGACCACCTACCCGGATTCGCGGGCGGTGGAAGTGGGGTCGGTGGTGGTGCACGGTCGGTTGGCGGTGGCGTGGTCCGGGTTGCCGGTGGGCCGACGGGTCGTGATCCGGGCGGCGATGCTGGCCGGGGCCGGTCTGGCCGTACTGCTCGCCGGTCTCCCGGTCCTCACCACCCCGGCCTGGGCGCACTCCCGACTGCTCGGGACCGACCCGGCCGACGGGACGACCGTGACCGGTCAGCTGCCGGCGGTGACCCTGACCTTCAACGAGGTCGTCCGGGCCGACCTGAGCACGGTCCTGGTCGAGGGTGCGGACCACACCGGCTACGGCGACGGGCCGGCGCGGGTGGTGGACCACCGGATGAGCCAACCGGTGCACCCCCTGCGATCGGGTGACTACCGGGTGGCGTGGCGGGCCATCTCCGCGGACGGGCATCCGATCGAGGGCGAGTTCCGGTTCACCGTCGCGCTCCCGCCCGGCCAGGAGCCGGCCCCGCCGGCCGAGCCGGTGCGGGCGGCGGCGCCGGTCGCAACGACCGGCGGTTCGACCCCGCTGTGGTGGTGGGTGGCCGGCGCGGTCACCCTGGCCGCCGTCGCCGCCGGCTTGATCCGGGTACGCCGACGCCGACCGACCGGTACCACCCGATGAGCGGCAACGGCGCGTCCGTGCCCGGTCCCCCCGTCATCTCCTCGCCGGTCCGTGGCGGTCGGCTGTGGTGGTTGCCGGTGTCGGTCGGTGCGGCGGCGCTGGCCGTGCTGCTGCTGGCACTGCGGTACGGCGGCGGGCTGCACAGCACCGTCATCACCGGCCTGCCCGATCCCGGACCGGTCACCCGGTGGGCGATGCCGATCGTCCGGGTTGCCCTGGACGGGCTGGCCACCGTGACCGTCGGCCTGCTGGTCACCGCGGCGTTCCTGCTGCCCGGCGACGGGTCCAGCGTCTCGCCGCGCGGCTACCTGCTGCTGCGCCGGGCGACCGGGTGGGCTGTCGGCTGGGCGGTGACGGCGACGACCATGCTGGTGCTGACCGTCTCCGACCTGCTCGGCCAGCCGGTCGACCGGCTGCGTTCGGCGACCGTGTTCAGCTTCGCCACCTCGATCAGCCAGGGCCGGGCACTGGCGTTGCAGGCCGGGCTGGCGCTGCTGCTGGCCGTACTGACCCGGGTTGGGGTGTCCCGGGCCCTGGCCGCGACGACGGCCGTACTGGCGCTGGTCGCGGTGCTGCCGCCGGCGTTCACCGGGCACGCCGCCGGTGCCGGCAACCACCAGCTCGCGGTGACCAGCCTCGCCCTGCACGTACTCGCCGCCTCGGTGTGGGTCGGTGGACTGGTCGGGCTGCTCATGCTCCGGCGCAGCCGGCTGCTGCCCGACGCGGCGGCCCGCTACAGCCGGCTCGCCCTGGCCTGCTTCGTGGTGGTGGCGGCCAGCGGGCTGACCAACGCTTGGGTGCGGCTGGGCGACTGGGGGCAGCTCTGGCACTCCAGCTACGGCGGGCTGGTCCTCGCGAAGATCGCCGCGCTGCTGGTGCTGGGCGGGATCGGCGCCGTGCACCGGGCCCGTACGCTGCCGGCCCTGAGAGCCGGGGCGGGGTGGGCGTTCGGTCGGCTGGCCGCCGGGGAACTGGTCGTCTTCGCGGCCACCTTCGGCCTGGCGGTGGCTCTGTCCCGCAGCCCGACCCCGGAACCGGTGAACCCGGTCGGCCCGGATCCGCTGGTGGAACTGCTCGGCTTCGGCATGCCGCCGGCACCCACCGCCGCCCGGATGCTCGGCGAGGTGCTGCCGGACATGTTCTTCCTGGCGGTGACGGCGTTCGGCATCGCCGCCTACCTGGCCGGCGTACGTCGGCTGCGCCGCGACGGGCACCACTGGCCCTGGTCGCGTACCGGTAGCTGGGTGGCCGGGATGCTGCTGCTCGCCGCGATCACGAACCTCGGCGTCGCGCGCTACGCGTACCTGCTGTTCAGCGTGCACATGGTCCAGCACATGGTGCTCTCCATGGCGGTGCCGATCCTGCTGGTGGGCGGGGCACCGCTCACGCTCGCCCTGCGGGCGCTGCGTCGGCCGACCGATCCGCAGGTGCGCGGGGCCCGGGAGTGGCTGCTGATCCTGATCCACAGCCGGGTCCTGCGGGTGCTGACCCATCCGCTGGTCGCCCTCGGCCTCTACGTCGCCAGCCTCTACGGCCTGTACTTCAGCGGGCTGCTCGGCACCCTGATGCGTTACCACCTCGGGCACCTGGCAATGCTCACCCACTTCGTACTGGTCGGCTACCTGCTGTTCTGGGTGCTGATCGGCATCGACCCCGGGCGTCGGCCGCTGCCACAGCCGCTGCTCGTGATCATCCACTTCGCGGCGATGATCTTCCACGCGTTCCTGGGCGTGATCCTGATGCAGTCGACCACGGTCATCGCCCCCGACTGGTACGACGCTGTCCATCCGGACTGGGCCGGGTCGCTCCTGTCCGACCAGCATCTCGGTGCCGGCATCGCCTGGTCGTTCGGTGAGGTGCCGGCCGCGATCGTGATGATCCTGCTGGTACGGCAGTGGATCCGGGCGGACGAGCGGGAGCAGGCCCGGCTCGACCGGGCCGCCGACCGGGCGCAGGCCAACGGTGAGGAGGACGAGTTGGCCCGCTACAACAACTTCCTGGCCGAGGCCGCCCGCCGGGAGGGCCGCGGCGGGTAACCCGTCAGGCGGCGCGGGGTCGTCGTGGCGGGCGCGGTGGGGTAGTTCCTCAGGCGGCGCGGTGGTCGTCGTGGCGGGCGTGGGCCGGGCCGGGGTGGTTGCGGACCAGGCGCAGCGGTGGGACGGGGGCGGCGACCTCGTCGGCGTCGAAGCTGGCCCGCCAGCGCGACGGGCCGGGCTGGCGCCGCTGCGGTGGCTCGCCGGGATCGAGCGCCGGCCGGGTCAGGACGAGGATGATCACGTAGCCGGCCAGGATGAAGCCGTGGCTGAGGATCCGGCTGAGGTCCACCCGTCCGACGATCATGTCGTTCGCGGAGAGCAGGGTGAGTACGGCGACGAAGGCGGTCAGCGTGGGCAGGATCCCCACCGGCCGGGTACGGCGCAGCGCGATCCAGCCGAAGCCGGCGCCGATCGCCACGTTCCAGGCGGCGGACTCGTGCCACAGGTGGTTCGGCGGGACGGTGGTCCCGGCGAGGTTGTGCAGGTGCTGGGTGCCCGCGATGCCGGCGATCTGCGCCGCACCGAGGACGAACTGCACCCCACCGAGTACGCCGAGCAGGATCCGCAGCGTGATGGCCACCCGGAGCCGGCCCGGACCGGGTGCCGCCGCGAGCACCCGCTCGTCGAGTACGGGCATCGTGCCGACCAGGCTGGTTCGGGCCAGTCGGGTCACCGAAGCGGCAGAATCAACCCAAGACTGGCATTCCTGACATTCTCCGAGGTGCGCCTCCAGGGCGGGCCGCTCGGCGGGATCATCCTCGCCGTCCAGCCACGCCGAGAGCGTCTCCCGGTACTGTTCACACCCCACACCCATATTGTCGGTCCCCGGATCCGTCGAGTTCCCATGGAGCTGCCGCAACCCTAACCGGGGTGGCACAGGTTAACCTTCCAACATGCCTGCGACCGGGTCCGACGACGACGAGATCACGCGCTGGGCGTTGGCCGCGAAGGCCGGCGACCGGACCGCGGCGGGTGCCTTCATCCGGGCCACCCAGCATGACGTGCATCGTTTCGTCACGCACCTGATCGGGCACGCCGACGCCGAGGACCTCACCCAGGAGACGTACCTGCGGGCGATGCGGGCGCTGCCCCGGTTCGCGGCGAGGTCGTCCGCGCGTACCTGGCTGCTGGCGATCGCCCGCCGGGTGGCGGCCGACCACATCCGGGCACTGGTCCGCCGCCCGCGCACCGCCGAGCTGGCCGACTGGCAGGGGGCGGCCGACGCAGCCAGGGCCGGTCACGGGTCCGGCTTCGAAGAGGAAGTCGTGCTCGACCAGTTGCTCCGTACGCTGCCGCGCGACCGGCGGGAGGCGTTCGTCGCCACCCAGGTCGCCGGGCTGAGCTACGCCGAGGCGGCCGAGGTCTGCGACTGCCCGGTCGGCACCATCCGGTCCCGGGTGGCCCGGGCGCGGGCGGACCTGGTCGCCGCGATGCGGGCCCAGGGCGGCCCGGACGACCACGTACGCGTCACCGGCTGACCCCGAGCCGGCTCACCTCCGTCACCAGCACGGCATCCCACGACGGCCCCTGTCCGTCGAGCCGGTGGCCCGCGTCCATCGATCGGCGACGGCATACATACATCGAAGATCAACGAAATGTGGCGGCAACATCATTTCGCTTCGCCGGTAACAGTCGGCACAGAGACTCGGCGTCCCACGGATCTTGATAAAGGGGGACGTATGAGCCACCACACGCAACCCGCCCTGAACCGGCGCGGCTTTCTGCGGGCAGTCGGTGCCAGCGGCGGAGCGGGCGCGATGCTCGCGACCATGGGCGCCCTGGGACTCGCGCCGACCGCCGCGTCGGCCGCGCCCGCGTTCCGCGCACCCGAGCGATCCGACTTCCACCTGACCGGCCGCGGTGCCGCGCGCGTGGTCATCCTCGGCGGCGGCATCGCCGGCCTGGCCACCGCGTACGAGCTGGGCAAGGCCGGGTACGACTGCACGATCCTGGAGGCGCGCGGTGTCGCCGGCGGGCGCAACCGGACCATCCGCGGCGGCGATTCCGAAACCGACCTGGACGGGCACACCCAGAAGGCGAAGTTCTCCGCCGGGACCTACTTCAACGCCGGGCCGGGCCGGTTGGCGCAGTGGATGGTCACCCTGGACTACTGCCGCGAACTCGGGGTGCCGATCGAGGTGTTCACCAACGCCAACGCCGACGCCCGGATCTACAACGAGGCGACCGGGATGACCTCGGCCCAGCGCTACCGCACCGCCAAAGCCGACGTGTACGGCTACGTCTCCGAACTGCTCGCCAAGGCGACCGACCAGGGGGCACTGGACGCCCGGCTCACCGCCGAGGACAAGACCCGCCTGCTGTCGTTCCTGCAGAGTTTCGGTGCGATCGGTGGGCGTACCAGCGGGTTCGCGTACACCGGGACCAGCCGGCGCGGGTACGCGGCCTATCCGGGGGCCGGCAACGACGCCGGGACCCTGCTCGGTGCCCCGCCGCCGCTGTCGGACGTGTTCGCCAGCAACGTCGGACGGTACTTCTCCTTCGAACTCGGTTACGACCAGGCGATGCTGATGTTCCAGCCGGTCGACGGGATGGACGCGATCCCGAAGGCGCTCAGCCGGGCGGTCGGCAACCACCGGATCCGGCTCGGCGCCGAGGTCACCGGGGTGACCAACCGGGGACACGAGGTGGAGGTGACCTACCGCCAGGGCCGGCACGAGAAGTCGATCCGGGCCGACTACTGCGTGGGGACGCTGCCGCCGAACCTGATGGCGCGGGTGCCGCACAACCTCGGCACCAACGTGACGGCGGCGTTGGCCAGCTTCCCGGTCACCGCCTCCGGCAAGATCGGCCTGGAGTACCGCAGCCGCTGGTGGGAGACGGACGAGCGGATCTACGGCGGGATCACCGAGACCGACCTCGACCTGTCGCACATCTGGTACCCGTCGTACGGCTTCCACGGCAAGCGGGGCCTGATCGTCGGTTACTACAACACCGGCGCGAACGCGCGGACGTACAGCGCGCTGACGCCGGCCGAGCGTGAGGCACGGGCGGTGGCCCAGGGGGTGAAGATCCACGGGGAGAAGTACCGCAGCGAGCTGGCCACCTCCTTCTCGCACGCCTGGGACCGGACCCGCTACCTGGAGGGTGCCTGGACCTCGCCGCCGCACGGCACCGCCGGATACAACCTGCTGCTCCAGCCGGCCGGGCGGGTCTACTTCGCCGGTGACTGGCTGAGCCACGAGACCGCGTGGCAGCACGGGGCGTTCGTCTCCGCCCGGTCGGTGGTGACCGCCCTGCACCAGCGGGTGATGTCGAGCTGACCGACACCGTCCCTCCTGGACGTGGGACCGGGAGGGACGGGTTCGTGGACACCGGGTGGGACGCGGCAGGATCCGCCTCCCGGCCCGGCGTCCGCGCGTTCAGGTCAGCCGCTGCCGGGCCCGCTCCAGGTGCGCTTCCATCGCCGCGTACGCACCATCCGGATCGCCCTGCGCGACGGCCGCCGCGATGTCCCGGTGTTCGGCCACCGTCGCGCTGCCCAGCGGGGCGGTGTAGCGGCGGCGGAACAGGTGCAGGTGGCAGTGCGTACGCGCGAACGCCCGCAGGAGCTGGTGGTTGCCGGCGAGTTCGGCGATCTGGCGGTGGAACCGGTCGTCGTGTCCGGCGAGGTCCTGGTAGTCGGCGTAGCTCTCGCCGGCCGGCAACGTGCTGACCGAGTCCACTTCGGCGCGTAGCCGGGACAGCCCGGCCTCGTCGCGCCGCTGTGCCGCGCGGGCGGCGGCCCAGGGCTCGATCAGGCCGCGGAACTCGAACAGGTCGTCGACCTGGGCCGGGGTGAGGATCGGGGTGACCGAGTATCCCCGCAGCGGTTCCTTCGCGGCGAGCCCCTCGGATTCCAGCCGGACCAGTGCCTCCCGGATCGGGGTCGAGGAGACCCGCAGGTCACGGGCGAGCTGGTCGATGCTGAGCCGGCCCCGGGGCGGGATCACGTGGTCCATGATGAGCCGCTTGATCGCCTGGTAGACGTCCTCGGTCAGGGTCTGTCGGGCGGGCAGGGGGACCAGTGCGGTCGGCCCGGTCGGCCTGTCCGCGTGGTGCACCGGAGCATTGACCATCGGTGTCTCCCGCCCGGGCGATGAACCTCGTAGATGACGAGGATAGCCCAGTGACGATGGCCTTATCGTGCGTGATCGATCGGGTCCCGTTCGGACACCCGCCGAAAGTCCAGTAGGGACGGGCTACTCGAAGGCGGGCAGGTGGCGGTCCCGGGCCCGATCGAGGTGGTCCCGCATGGCCGCCTCGGCGGCGTCGGGCGTACCCGCCCGGATCGCGTCGGCGATCCGCTGGTGCTCCGCACCGGTGGTGCCGGTCTCCGCGTACGGGAAGTAGCGGCGGTGCAGGTGCAGGTGGGCGTGCAACCGGGCGATCCCGTCGGCGAGCAACGGGTTGCCGGCGGCGGTGGCGACCAGCTCGTGGAACCGGGCGTCGAGGGTGGTGAACGCGGCGTGCCAGTGCCAGCCCTCCGGGTCGCCGTCGTCGGTGCCGACCGTGGTGGCGGCCTCGGCGCAGATCGCCGCCCGGAGCTGGTCACTCGCGCGTTCGGCGGCGTACCGGGCGGCGGCGGTTTCCAGCAGCGAGCGCATCTCGAACATGTGGGTGAACTCGGCCCGGGTCAGCAACGGGCTCACCGTGTAACCGACCAGGGGACGCTTGCGGACCAGCCCGTCGGCTTCGAGTCGGGCCAGCGCCTCGCGGATCGGGGTGGGGGAGACGGCCAGGTCACGGGCGAGCGCGTCGATGTTGATCCGGTCGCCGGGGGTCAGCGTGTGCTCCAGCACCAGAACCTTGAGCGTCTCGTACACGTCCTCGCCGAGGGTCGACCGGCGTAGCGGACGGACCGGCTGCTGGTTGACCATCCGTCTCCTCCTGCGGTGCCGCCGCGCTCGGCCCGACACGCCTTTGTAACGACGGCATGTTTCTTCGAGGTTAAGCCTTGACGCGAGCGAGTGTGATCGACTAAACATCCATGATACATCCTATAGGATCCACGATATGCGCGAAAGGTGCGGTCATGAATCGGAGCCCGTTGACTCGGCTCGGCGCCGCGGCTGCCATCCTGGTGCTCGGCACCCTGGCCACCGCCGGATGCACCAAGAAAAGTGAGAACGAGGCGGCCGGCGCGACCACGCGGGCGGCCGACCAGGTGAAGATCGCCCTCGTGTCGGGCGGGGCCCACCCGTACTTCCAGCCGTGGAAGGAAACGGCCGCGAAGGTCAAGACCGACCTCGGGGTCGCCGACGTCGCGTTCAACGAGACCTCAGGCTGGGACCAGACCAAGCAGAACGACGTGCTCAAGGCGCTGGCCGCCCAGGGCTACAACGCGTTCGGCATCTTCGGGGTGGCCCCGGAGAACATCAACGCCACCTTCGAGGACCTCAAGGGCCAGGGCTTCGCCGTCGCCTCGCTCGCCTCCTGCCCCGCCGGAGACGTCAACAAGGCCGACTTCTGCCTCTCCACCGACGTCGAACTCGCCGCGTACAAGGCCGGACAGGCCGCGGTCGAGGCGATCGGCGGCCAGGGCAACCTGGTCCACCTCACCGGCAACAAGGTCGACTCCAACACCCAGCGCCGGATGGCCGGCGTGCAGAAGGCGGTCGACGAGACCGGCGGCAAGGTCAAGCTCGTGCAGACCGTGACCGACGTGGACAAGGACCTGCAGAGCGCGCAGAAGGCCGTCGCCGACCTGCTCGCCGCCAAGGGCACCCAGATCCAGGGCATCGTCAACACCGCCTACAACCCGGCGGTCGCCTCCGCCGAGGGCGTCAAGCAGGCCAAGCTGCCGATCAAGGTGATCGCGATCGACGACGACCAGACCATCCTGGCCGGGATCCGGGACGGCTCCGTCGCCGGCACCGTGCTCCAGAACCCGGTCGGGCAGGCGTCCGTCGGGTCGTACGCGCTGACCAAGCTCTCCGGCGGCTGCACGGTCAGCACGCCCGGCGTGGTCATCGACTCCGGGTCCTTCGTGGTCACGAAGGCCAACGTGGACAACTACGAGACCGACCGGCAGGCCAAGACGGACGAGCTGAAGAAGGCGTTCGACAGCCAGTACCTGACCTGCCAGTAGTCGACCCGGCCGGTCAGCGGTGACCGCTGGCCGGCCCGGTAGTCGAACGCGCCCCACCCCGGAAACCGGCGCGTTCGCCACCCCTCGAAGGAGCCTCGTTGCCCGCGATCACCCACGCCGAGGCGTACCTCGTCGACCTCGAGGTCGAGACCGTACGCACCGACGCCGTCCAGTCGTTCCTCAAACAGGAGACCATCTTCGTCGAGATCCGCACCGACGACGGTGGGACCGGCACCGGTTACGCGTACACGATCGGGACCGGCGGCACCGCGGTCCTCGCGCTGCTGCGCGACTACCTGGTGCCCCGACTGGTCGGCGCGGACCCCCGGCGGGTCGAGGCGGTGTGGCGGGACCTCTTCGCCGCCACCCGCGCCACCACGGTCGGCGCGATCACCTCGCTCGCCCTCGCCGCCGTCGACACCGCCCTCTGGGACTGGCGGTGCCGCGACGCGGACGAACCGCTCTGGGTGCTGGCCGGCGGTGCCAAGGACCGCATCCCGCTCTACGACACCGAGGGCGGGTGGCTGCACCTGAGCACCGACGAGCTGATCGCCGGGGCGCGGGCCAGCCAGGCGGCCGGCTGGCCCGGTGCGAAGCTCAAGATCGGCCGGTCCCCGGTGCAGGACGCCGAGCGGCTCGCCGCGGTCCGCGCCGAGGTCGGCCCCGACTTCGACCTGATGCTCGACGCCAACCAGTCGCTCACCGCCGCCGAGGCGATCCGGCGGGCCCGGCTGCTGGAGGCGTCCGACCCGTACTGGTTCGAGGAACCCCTGCCCGCCGACGACGTGTCCGGGCACCGGGCGCTGGCCGAGGCCACCTCGATCCCGGTCGCGGTCGGCGAGTCGATGTACTCGATCGGCCAGTTCCGCGACTACCTGCACCGGGGAGCCGCCGGCATCGTCCAGGTCGACGTGGCCCGGATCGGCGGCATCACCCCGTGGCTGAAGGTGGCCCACCTGGCCGAGGCGTACAACGTCACGGTCTGCCCGCACTTCCTGATGGAACTGCACGTCAGCCTCTGCTGCGCGGTGCCCAACAGCGGCTACCTGGAACACATCCCGCAACTGCGCGCGATCACCGGGCGCGAGATCGACGTCGTCGACGGGCACGCCCTGCCCCCGACCACCGCCGGACTCGGCATCGACTGGGACCGCGACGCGATCGACAACCGGAGAGTCCAGTGAGTGATCAGACCACCACGGTCGCACCGGAGGCGCCGTCGGCGGCCGAGCCTCCGGCGCCTCGCAAGCCGCCGGGAATCCCGCTCTGGGCCAACCCGCGCCTCGGCCTGGTCGTCCTGCTGATCGCGCTGGTCGTGCTCTTCAGCGTGCTGCGGCCGGCGTTCCTCAACACCGCGCTGACCCTGGTGCCGCTACAGGCCGACATCAGCGTCTACGCCGTCGTCGGGCTGGCCCAGCTCATGGTGCTCTCGCTCGGGCACATGAACATGGCCGTCGGCCGGATGGCGGCGATGAGCGCTTTCGCGATGGGGCTCGCGTACGACCGGCTGGGCGTACCGCTGCCGGTCGGGCTGGTGATCGGACTGGCCGTCGGCACCCTGCTCGGGGCGCTCGCCGGGCTGATCATCTCGCGTACCGGGGTGAACTCGTTCGTGGTCACCCTGGCCCTCGACTTCGCCATGATCGGCCTGATCACGATCCTCTACACCCGGTTCACCGACGGGGTCGCCTTCGGCAGTCAGCCGGCGGGCATGACCTCGCTGCGCAACGACACCTTCGCCGACTACTGCATGGGCAACGTGTGCGGGCCGAACGTGCCGCTGGTCGTACCGTTCGCGCTGGTCGCCGCCCTCGCGGTCGGGCTGCTGTTCCGGTACGCCCGGCTCGGTCGGGAGATCCTGATGACCGGCGCGAACGCCAAGGCGGCCGAGTTGTCCGGCATCCCGACGAAGAACCGGGTGGTGCAGGCGCACGCCCTGTCCGGCCTGCTCGCCGGGCTCGCCGGCTTCCTGCTGGCGGCCAACAACGGCGCCTTCTCCGCCAGCATCGGCGACCAGTTCCTGCTCCCGTCGTTCCTCGGCCCGGTCCTCGGCGGCACGCTGCTCGCCGGCGGTGCGGTCAGCATCCTGGGTACGGTCCTCGGCGCCACCCTCACCCAGGTCATCTACAAGGGACTGAACCTGCTTCAGTTCCAGCTCGACCAGCTCAAGCTCTACATCGGGCTGGTGCTGCTGGTCGCGCTCTCACTGGACCGGGTACGCCACGTGCTCGCCGAACGCAGGGGGGTGCGGGCATGAGCGTGCTCTACGAGGAGAAGACCTCACGGTGGGGCTCGGTCGCCCGGCGGCCCGAGTTCACCCTCGCCGTGATAGCCCTGGTCGGGTTCGTCGCCCTGGCCATCGCCACCGGCGGCAACCTGCTCTCCGCCGGCACCCTCGGCGCGTTCTTCCGGTTCCTGGCCGTGCCGATCGTCATCGGGCTCTCCCAGATGGTGGTCCTGGCGATCGGCCAGATGAACCTGTCCGTCGGCGCGCTCACCGGCTTCTGTGCCATGGTCGCCGCCTGGGCGATGGTCGAGGCGGGTCTGCCCGCGCCGCTCGCGGTCCTGGTCGCGCTCGCGGTCGGCCTGATCGCCGGTGTGGTCAACGGGGCGCTGGTGGTCTTCACCCGGATCAACGGCTTCATCGTCACGCTGGCCACCATGACCATCATCGAGGGGCTCCGGTACGGGGTGAACGGCCCCGACACCTACCAGGGCTACTCGGAGGGGCTGCGCGAGTTCGGCCGCGCCTCGGTGCTCGGGCTGCCGGTGGTGTTCCTGGTCGCGCTCGGGGTCGCCGCCCTGGTCGCCTTCTTCTTCGCCCGTACGGTCACCGGGCGGCAGTTGCTCGCCAGCGGCGGGAGCCCGTTCGCCGCCCGGCTGTCCGGGATCTCCAACGACCGGTCGATCGTGATCGCGCACGCCCTGTCCGGGCTGCTCGCCGGGGTCGCCGCGGTCATCACGGTCGCCTCGTCCGGCTCGGTCAACTCGAGCATCGGCGACGACCTCCTGCTGCCCAGCTTCGCCGCGCCGATCATCGGCGGGGTGGCGCTCACCGGCGGGGCGGTCAGCGTCGCCGGGACCTGCCTGGCCGCGTTCCTGGTCCGGCTGGTGGACGTGTTGCAGGCCCAGTTCGACATCAACCGTCGCTGGATCGACCTGATCGTCGGCGCGGTTGTCCTCGGAGCGGTGCTGCTCGGCACCGTCCGGCAGAAGCTGTTGCGGAGGTCGTCGTGATGCTCACGGCCGAGGGCCTGGTCAAGACGTTCCCGGGGGTACGCGCGCTGGACGGCGCGACCCTGCGGCTGGCGGCGGGCAGCGTACACGCGCTGCTGGGGGAGAACGGCGCCGGCAAGAGCACCATGGTCAAGCTGCTGACCGGGGTGTACCGCCCCGACGGGGGCAGGATCGTACTCGACGGGAAGGAACTCCAGCTCACCGGACCGCTGGACGCCCAGCGGGCCGGGATCGGGGTGGTGCACCAGGAACGGAACCTGATCCCGGCGTTCTCCATCGCGGAGAACATCGTGCTGCACCACCTGCCGCGTCGCTTCGGTGTGGTGGACAAGGCCCGGATGCGGGCCGAGGCGCGCCGCTGCCTCGACCTGCTCGACCTGGACCTGGACCCGGACACCCCGGTCGCCGACCTCTCCGTGGCGCACGGGCAACTGGTCGAGATCGCCAAGGCACTCAGCCTCGACAGCAAGGTCCTGCTGCTCGACGAGCCGACCGCCTCGCTGACCGGCGACGAGGCCGACCGGCTCTACGCCATCGTCCGCAAACTCCGGGACAGCGGGCAGGCGGTGGTGCTGGTCAGCCACAAGCTGGAGGAGGTGTTCGCCGTCGCGGACACGGTCACCGTGCTCCGCGACGGGCACAGCGTGGCCGAGGCCGAGCCGCTGTCGTCGTACAGCCAGGACCAGGTGGTGGACCTGATGGTGGGTCGGGCGTACGCGTCGGTCACGCTGGCCGGGCGCGACGTCGACCCGCAGACCCCGCCGGCACTGCGGCTGACCGGGGTCAGCACCGCCGGTGGGCACCGCGACATCTCGCTCGCCGTCCGTCCCGGCGAGATCCTCGGACTGTACGGGCTGGTCGGCGCCGGCCGCAGCGAACTGGCCAAGGCCCTGCTCGGCCTGGACCGGATCACCGCCGGCACGGTCGAGGTGCACGGCAAGCCGGTACGCATCCGTACGGTCGGCGAGGCGCTGCACCGCTACAAGATCGGGTACGTGACGGAGAACCGGAAGGAGGAGGGGGTCTTCCTCGACCAGCCCATCACCCGCAACATCGGGGTGACGATCTGGCGTCGGATCGCCCGCGCCGGGCTGGTCACCGAGCCCGCCGAACGGCAGGTGGTGGCCGAGTACACCGAACGTCTCGGAATCAGGGCCGCCTCCCCGCGCCAGTTCGCCGGCCAGCTCTCCGGCGGCAACCAGCAGAAGGTCAGCCTGGCCAAGTGGCTCGCCGCCCAGTGCGAGATCCTGGTCGTGGACGAGCCCACCGTCGGCATCGACGTACGCACCAAGGCCGCCTTCCACGAGCTGATCGCCGAACTGGCCGGCGCCGGCATGGCCCTGTTGCTCATCTCCTCCGACCTGCCGGAGATCGTGACGCTGGCGGACCGGGTCGCGGTGATGAACGATTTCACCGTTCGTGGTGAACTCGCCAACGACCACGACTACGGCCGGATGAGTCAGGCGATCATCCGGATGATCCACGCTGGACCGGCCCGGGAGCAGACGGGAACCGGCCCGGACCGGCCCGATGCAGCAGGGGAGTCAGCCGCGTGAACCCATTTGAACGGACCCGACTGGGCAGCACCGGAGTCGAGGTGACCCGCCTCGGCCTCGGCCTCGCCCCACTCGGCGGCCTGTACCGGGCGGTCGGTGCGCAGCAGGCGTCCGACACCCTGGAACGGGCCTGGGAGCTGGGCTTCCGGTACTTCGACACGGCACCGCTCTACGGCGCCGGGCTCTCCGAGCAGCGGGCCGGCGCGGTCCTGTCCGGCAAGCCCCGGGCCGAGTTCGCCCTCTCCACCAAGGTCGGCCGGATCCTGGTGCCGGGTCCGGAGCAGCCGCGCGGCGGTGGCCGGCACCGCAGCGAGCCGGCCGTCGACCACAACGACGAGATCTGGGCCGAGCCGGTCGACCTGACCCCGACCTGGGACTTCAGCGCCGACGGCACCCGCCGGTCGTACGCCGAGAGCCTGGACCGGCTCGGCCTGGACCGAGCCGACGTGCTGCACATCCACGACCCCGACGACCACTACGCCGACGCGCTGGCCGGCGCCCTGCCGGCGCTGGTGGCGTTGCGCGAAGAGGGTCGGATCGGTGCGGTGTCGGTCGGCATGAACCAGGCCGACATGCTCGCCGACTTCGTCCGCACCGGTCACCTCGACACGGTCCTGCTCGCCGGCCGGTACACCCTGCTCGACCAGTCCGGCCTGGCCGAACTGCTTCCGCTCTGCGCCGACCGGGGCGTCTCGGTGATCGCCGGCGGGGTCTACAACTCGGGCCTGCTCGCCGACCCGAAACCCGGCGCCACCTACGACTACCTGCCCGCGCCGGCCGAACTGCTGGACCGGGCACTGGCCATCGGAGACGTCTGCGCCAAGCACGGGGTGCCGCTGCGGGCCGCCGCGGTCCAGTTCCCGCTCGGCCACCCGGCGGTCGCCAGCGTCGTGCTCGGCGCCCGGTCGGCGGACGAGGTGACCGACGCGGCGGAGATGTTCGACCACCCGATCCCCGGTCAGCTCTGGCGTGACCTGAAGGACTCCGGGCTGCTCCCGGAGGAGGTGCCGACGCCGTGATCGTCGACTCGCACCAGCACCTCTGGACCGCCGACTACGCCTGGCTGGCCGACCCGGCACTGACCCGGATCCGGCGCGACTACGGGGTGGAGGACCTCCGGCGCAACCTGCGGGCGGCCGGAGTGGACCGGACCGTACTCGTCGAGGCGGGCCTCGGGGACGCCGCCGAGACGACCCAGTTCCTGGCCACCGCCGCCGCCACCGAGGAGATCGCCGGGGTGGTCGGCTGGGCGTCACTGACCGATCCGGCGCTCGCCGGCACCCTCGCCGGACACCGGGCCGGTGACGGCGGGGACCTGCTCGTCGGGATCCGCGACCAGGTGCAGGGCCAGCCCGACGACGACTACCTGGACCGGCCGGAGGTACGGGCCGGACTCCGTACGATCGCCGCCGCCGGCCTGGTCAACGAGCTGGTGGTACGGGTCGAGCAGTTGCCGGCAGTGGCGCGGGCCGCCGCCGCACTGCCGGACTCCCGTTTTGTCCTCGACCACCTCGGCAAGCCCCGGATCGCGGCCGGCGCCGCCGGTCTGGACCAGTGGCGCACCCTGGCCGCACCCGTCGCCGCCTGCCCCAACGTGGTGGCGAAGCTCTCCGGCCTCGTCACCGAGGCAGACCCGGCAGGTTGGACGGTCGAGGACCTGCGCCCGTTCGTGGCGAGCGCGGTCGAGCTGTTCGGGCCGGACCGGCTCATGTTCGGCTCGGACTGGCCGGTCTGCGAACTGGCCGCCACCTACACCCAGGTACGCGACGCG
Source organism: Micromonospora sp. NPDC004704 (assembly GCF_053601675.1). Lineage (NCBI taxonomy): Bacteria > Bacillati > Actinomycetota > Actinomycetes > Micromonosporales > Micromonosporaceae > Micromonospora > Micromonospora sp. NPDC004704. The sequence goes on from NZ_JBSGCD010000004.1 coordinate 223,210, forward strand.
CTGGAGCAGATCCTCGGCGGCACTCCGGACGCCATCTTCGCCACCACGGCGATCAGCACCTACAAGTTGGAGATCGAATGAAGTACATGCGGGTGGGTCCGTTCGGCGCGGAGCGCCCGGTGGCCCATACGGACGGTCGCTACTTCGAGCTGTCCGGCATCACGGGGGACATCGACGGCGCGTTCCTGGCCACCGGCGGGGTGACCGACGTGACCGGGCTGCCGGAGATCGACATCACCGGGCTGCGGATCGGCGCGCCGATCGCCCGGCCGGGTGTGGTGCTCTGCGTCGGGCTGAACTACGCGGCACACGCCGCCGAGTCCGGGGCGGCGAGCCCGGAGCACCCGGTCGTGTTCTACAAGGCGCCGAACACGCTCGTCGGACCGTACGACGACGTGCTCGTACCGCGCGGGTCGACCAAGACCGACTGGGAGGTGGAACTGGCCGTCGTGATCGGCAGGACCGCCCGCTACCTGGAGTCGCCGCAGGAGGCGCTGGCTCACATCGCCGGGTACACCCTCGCCAACGACATCTCCGAGCGGGACTTCCAGTTCGCCGTCTCCGGTGGGCAGTGGTCCAAGGGCAAGTCCTGCGAGACGTTCAACCCGCTCGGGCCGTACCTGGTCACGCCGGACGAGGTGGGCGACCCGGGCAAGCTCTCGCTGCGCTCCTGGGTCAACGGCGAGCCCCGGCAGGACTCCGTCACCGCCGACATGATCTTCGACGTGGCGTACCTGGTCTGGCACCTGTCCCAGTACACCGTGCTGGACCCGGGTGACCTGATCAGCACCGGTACCCCCGAGGGCGTCGCGCTGTCCGGGCGGTTCCCGTACCTGGCCGACGGTGACGTGGTCGAGGTCGAGATCGACAGGCTCGGGCGGCAGCGTTCGGCCGTGAAGGACGCCGCGTGATCATCACGGGGGTCGACACGTACGACATCCGCTTCCCGACCTCCCGTGAACTCGACGGCTCGGACGCGATGAACCCCGACCCCGACTACTCCGCCGCGTACGTCGTCCTGCACACCGACGCGGGTGTCGACGGCCACGGCTTCACCTTCACCATCGGGCGCGGCAACGAGGTGTGCCGGGCGGCGATCGACGCGCTGGTCCCGTTCATCGTCGGCCAGTCCGTCGACGACCTGGGTGAGTTCGCCAAGCGGCTCACCCACGACTCGCAACTGCGCTGGCTCGGCCCGGAGAAGGGCGTCATCCACCTGGCCACCGCCGCCGTGGTCAACGCCGCCTGGGACCTGGCCGGCAAGGTCGCCGGCAAGCCGGTCTGGCGGCTGCTCGCCGAGTTGAGTCCGGAGCAGATCGTCGACCTGGTCGACTGGCGCTACCTGACCGACGCGCTCACCCCGGACGAGGCGCTGGAGATCCTCCGGGCCGCCCTGCCCGGCCGGGCCGAGCGGATCGCCGAGCTGGAACGGCGCGGCTATCCGGCGTACACCACCTCGCCGGGCTGGCTCGGGTACGACGACAGCAAGCTCACCCGGCTGGCCAAGCAGGCGGTCGCCGACGGGTACCGGCAGATCAAGTTGAAGGTCGGCGGGAACCGGGAGGACGACGTGCGCCGGCTCGCCCTGGCCCGGGAGGTCGTCGGGCCGGACATCAGGATCGCGGTGGACGCCAACCAGCGGTGGGACGTGGCCGAGGCGATCGACTGGATGACCGCCCTGGCCCCGTACGACCCGTGGTGGATCGAGGAGCCGACCAGCCCGGACGACGTACTCGGGCACGCGGCGATCCGGCGCGGGCTGGCACACATCACCCCGGACGGGGGACCGGTCCGGGTGGCGACCGGTGAGCACGTACAGAACCGGATCGTGTTCAAGCAACTCCTCCAGGCCGACGCGGTCGACTTCGTACAGATCGACTCGTGTCGGGTCGCCGGGGTGAACGAGAACATCGCGATCCTGCTGCTGGCCGCGAAGTTCGGCCGCCCGGTCTGCCCGCACGCCGGTGGGGTGGGGCTGTGCGAGCTGGTCCAGCACCTGTCCATGTTCGACTACGTCGCCGTCTCCGGCTCCCTCACCGACCGGGTGATCGAGTACGTCGACCACCTGCACGAGCACTTCGTCGATCCGGTGGTGATCGTCGACGGGGCGTACCGGGCACCGACCCTGCCGGGTTTCTCGGCCCAGATGCGACCGGAGACGCTGGCCGAGTACCGCTACCCGGACGGGCCCGCGTGGTCCTGATCCACGTCGAACTCGACACCGGCGACACCTTCCCGATCCGCGAGGCAGGCGGCTTCGGCGGGCCGGTCGCCGTGCTGGAGCTGCTCCGGCACATGATCACCGGCCCGACCGAACCGGCGCACGCACCGCTGGCCCTGGTTGCCGGCACCGTGGCCGGGGTGCCCGCGCCGGGGCTGGCCCGGTGCGCCGCGATCGGGTTGTCCCCGCTGTCGGGCGGGATCGCCGAGACCCGGGCCGAGGGCCCGTACGCCGCCGGCCTGCGGGCCGCCGGGGTCACCGGGGTGATGCTGTACGGGCGGGCCGCCGAGCCGGTCTGCGTGGTGGTGCAGGCGGGCCGGGCCCGGCTGGAACCGGCCGGCGAGTGGTGGGGCCTGGAGACCGGTCCCGCCACCGACGCCCTGCTCGCCAGGTACGGCGAGAAAGCGGCGGTGGCGGTGATCGGACCGGCCGGCGAGAACGGCGTCCGGTACGCCTCGATCGTCACCTGCCGGGACCACCCGCTGCCCCGGCTGGGTCTGGGGGCGGTCCTCGGGGCGAAGAACGTCAAGGCGGTGGTCTGCGTACCCGGTCCGGATCCCGTGCCGGTCGCGGACCCGCAGGCGCTGCGCCGCCTTTCCGAGTGGTACGCCGCCGCACAACCCGGCAACTCGCTGACCGCCTGGCAGCACGGCGTGCCCGGTTTCGGGGTCTGGGACGCCGAGCCCGGTTACGCCCCGGTGGCCAACTTCGCCGACACCGTCAGCCGGGGCGGGGTCGGCACCGCGCCCGCACCCGACCGGGTGGCCGCCTGTCCGGGGTGCCCGACCGACTGCATCAAGGTGTACGCCGGAGCCGGGCTGCACCAGGAGGCGTTGGCGATGCTCGGGCCGAACCTCGGCGCCACCGACCCGTGGGCCCTGCACGCCCGCTGCCTGCAACTCGGGCTCGACCCGGTGTCGCTCGGCGGCGCCCTCGCGGCGGCCGGCGTACCGGCGGGGGAGGTGCCGGAGGTGGTCGAACGGATCGCGGCCGGCGGTCACCCGCTCGGCGAGGGATCCGCGCGGGCCAATCCGGCGACGGCGATGACCAGCAAGGGCGTGGAGCTGCCGCCGTTCGACCCGAGGGTGCAACCGAACCTCGGTCTCGGTTACGCGGTCGCCCCGATCGGACCTCGCTACGACATCGTCGAACACGACCTCGACTTCGACCCGGAGGAGGGGCTGCCGCACAGCTATCCGGAGCTGCGCCGACTCGGTGCGACCGTGCCGCGTCCCCGGGGCGAGCTGGACGTGGGTCGTACCGCCGCGCTGTTGCGGTTGTGGAGCGGGCTGGACGCCCTCGGTGTCTGCACGTTCGCCGCGACGCCCACCCGACCGCTCACCCTGGACCTGGTCGAGGACCTGGTGGAGGCGGTCACCGGGGAACGGCCAGACGTGCTGGCACTCGGCGCGCGGCGGCTGCTCCTGCAACGCGAGATCAACCAACGGCTCGGTTTCGGGCTGGACGCGGACACCCTGCCGGACCGGTTCTTCACCGAGCCGGTCGCCGAGGGCAGGTACCTCGGCGCGGTCCTCGACCGGGCCGCCTTCACCGGGGCGGTGGCGCAACTGCACCGCGAACTGGGATTCACCGGGCTCGCCTGAGTGGCCCGGGTAGACGTACGAGGAAAGGTAGTTGACGTGGGCGAGTTCGACGGGCTGGTCGCGGTGGTCACCGGCGGCGGGTCGGGTATCGGCAAGGCGTGCGTGGAGGCGTTCGTGGCCGGCGGGGGGCGGGTCGGGGTACTCGACCTGAACCCGGGGGAGCAGGGCGGGGCGACCCTCGGGCAGGTCGCCGACGTCGCCGACTCCGACTCGTTGGACCGGGCGATGGCCGGGGTCGCCGAGGCGTTCGGCGGGATCGACATCCTGATCAACAACGCCGGGATCAGCGCGGTCGGCACCGTCGAGGCGAACGACGACGCCGAGTGGCAGCGGGTGCTCGACGTCAACGTGATCGGCATCGTCCGGACCACCCGGGCGGCCCTGCCGTACCTGCGTCGCAGTTCGCACGGGGCGATCGTGAACACATCCTCGATCGCGGCCACCGCCGGCCTGGTCCAGCGGGCGCTCTACTCCGCGTCGAAGGGTGCGGTGCACGCGCTCACCCTGGCGATGGCCGCCGACCTGGTGACCGAGGGCATCCGGGTCAACTGCGTCGCGCCCGGCACCGTGGACACCCCGTGGGTCGGCCGGCTGCTGGCCAAGGCCGACGATCCGGCGGGGGAGAAGGAACGGCTCGCCGCCCGCCAGCCCACCGGCCGGCTGGTACGCGCGGAGGAGGTGGCCGGCGCGGTCGCGTACCTGGCCAGCCCGTTGTCCCGTGCCACCACCGGCACCTCGCTAGCGGTCGACGGCGGCATGTCCGGCCTGCGCCTGCCCCGCTCGAAGTAGCGCGTGCGGCACCGCGCCGACGTCGGGCACGCGGCGGTCATCCCGGCTGTTGTCACGACGCCGAGACTTCGCGTGCGGCTCCGGGAGAAGCGGGAGATGTGGCAGTCTGTGCGGGTTGAGCGGATCCTTGGGGAAGGTGAACCGATCTAGTGGCGACGCAGGTCATCGTGCTGAACGGCGGTTCCAGCTCGGGCAAGTCCGGGATCGTCCGCTGCCTCAAGCACCTCCTGCCGTACCCGTGGATCGACCTCGGCATCGACGATCTGATCGACCGGCTACCACCGTCCATGGTGACCTTCGGGCAGCAGGGCGAGGTCATCCTGGGCAGGGGCTTCGGCGACCTGCAACAGGCATGGATGGTCGGCGTCGCCGCGATGGCGAGAGCGGGGGCGCCCGTCATCATCGACGACGTGTTCCTCGGCGGCGCCTCCTCCCAGGAGCGTGCCCGGACGCACCTGGCGGGCCTTGAGGTGCTGTGGGTCGGGGTGCGCTGTGCCCCGAACATCGCGGCGGGCCGGGAGATCGCACGAGGTGACCGGGTGATCGGGATGGCGGCGTCGCAGGCTGAGACCGTGCATCAGGGTGTCGTCTACGACGTGGAGGTGAACACCAGCCACACCGAGTCCCTCGACTGTGCACGCGCGATCGCCGCGTACGTGGTCTGATCTGCCGCTCCGGGTAGGACGAGCACGGCCGGTGTTGGTCCTGCCCGGCTATCGCCCCGGCTCGGCCGCGTCCGGTGTCGGGGCGAGCCGGGTGCCGAGCCGTACGGGCACGATGCCGTGCGCGGCCCAACTCCCCAGTGCGGACCGGTCGACGAGCACGATGTCCAGTTCCCGGGCCAGTTGTGCGCCGTCTCCGGCGGTGAAGCGCCCGTTCGTGACGATCATGCAGACCTCGCCCCGGTGGATGGTGCGGCAGGTGCCGGCGAACCGTTGGATCGCGGCACTGCCCACCGGGTTGTTCCAGCCCTGACGCTTGCACTGCACCACCAGACGCCGCCCGTCCGGTGTGTGGCCGACGATGTCCGCGCCCCGGTCGGCGGTCCGCCCGCACACCCGTACTCCGGTGCACCCGGATCTGGTGAGCAACGAGGCCACCCACAGCTCGAACTGCTCGCCGGCCATCGTGTCGGTGGTCGCCACGGACCGCCCCATCTCCTCCTCCGCCGCCTGCTGCCGGGCCCGAACCCGCAACCACGCCCGGAGTACGGCGACGCCGACGGCGGCGAGGCTCACGCCGGTCAGCCCCGACCAGACCGGGTGCCGTTCGACGAACCGTACGATCGCCACCACCAGCAGGAGTACGGGCAGCGCCGCCAGCAGCGCCCAGCCCGCCCGACCGTCGAGGAGGCCCGAGGTGTCCCGGTCCCGGAGGAAGCGGACCGTCGAGCGGCGTCCCCGTCCTCGGCGGTAGTGCGATCTGACCCGGACGCCGTCACGGCGGCGGTACGACCGGACCCGGTGCATCGGGACTCCTTGCGGGGAGAGAGGGAATCCTACTGTCCGCTGTGTTGCCGACACTCTCGGCTCTTGCGGCCAGTGTTCCACTCCGGATCAACCCGGCTCGAGGCTCGTTGCACCTCGGCAGCGCTCGTATCGGCGGGCTGCCCCTGATCGCCGGCCCGCGGTGCGGGTCAGTTCGGCGTACCGCGTGCGGTGAAGGTCAGCTCGGTGTAGTCCGCGACCGGGCTGAACCCGAGCCGGTTGTAGAGCGCGATCGCGGCGTTGTTGTCCGCCTTGACGTTCAGGGCGATCCGGTCGACCGTCGTCAGCATCCGGCGGCACAGCTCGGCCACCGCCACCGAGGCGAGCCCCTGGCCACGGGCTTGCGGGTGGGTGGCCACGTTGCCGATCGCAGCCACCCGGTAGCGGGGCGAGAAGACGTGCACCCCGGCCACCGCGACCAGCTCACCGCCGCGCCGGACCCCGACGTACGGACCCTGCTCGATCATCCGGGGGACGAACGAGTGCGCCGGGTAGGCCAGTTCGTAGAACCCGGCCACCTCGGTCAGGTCCGTCGTGGTCAGCTCGACCACCTCCGCGGGGCCGGTCGAGGCGATCTCCGCCGCCGACCAGCGGTCCAGCCGGGTCGGTTCGGTCAGCGCCATCTTCAGGTGCGGACCGTTCGAGTCGGCCGCGAACTCCGGCTCCAGTGCCGCCGTCACACCGGCGGAGAGGTGGGCGTAGAACCGGCGGGGGAGCAGCGGGCGCAGATCCGCGACCAGTTCGGCCAGCGCACCGGACCGGTCCGGGGTGTCCAGGGCCAGCAGGATGGGCACGCCGGCGCCGTGGAAGAGCAGCGCCAACGCCTCGCCCCGCCGGTACCAGGTCGTGTACGGCCAGAAGTGGTCGTCGAGGTCACCCAGCTCGTACGCCCGCAGGTCCGGCGTACGGAGCAACAGGTCGGCCAGTTCGGCCCGGTCGTGGACACTCTCCACCAGCATCCGAAAATGATCACACAGCCGCTGGCGCAACGTCACCGGCCGGTGCGGGCTCGTCGACACGGCCTCGCTATGGAACCGGCCACCTGCCCGACGGTGTCCGTGGCACAGGATTCAGTGCTTCGCGAGGAGTTGTTGGAGGGCGGTGTCGACCCGGGTACCGGGCTCGATCAGGGGTAGTCCGCGCAGTGCTCCGGCCAGGAGTTGGATGCCCGCCTCGACGAGCACCGGGACGGTGAATGGTTGTCCCGCGCGGAGCCATTCCGCGGTGAGCCGGTCGATGCCCGTACCGAATGCCCGTAGCGCCATCGTGACGGCGGGGTTGTCGGGGTCCAGGTCGAAGATCAGGCACATGTCGTGGAGGCCCTCGCGGCGGGCGGCCTCGAATTCGGTCGTGGCCTCGGTTGTGCCGGGGTCGGACAGGATCAGGTTCAGTGCCAGGTCCGGATGGGCCGCCAGATACGTGAAGTGCCCTTCCCAGTACAGGCGCAGACGGGCGCCGGGCGGAAGATCCGGGCGGGTGGTTGGCAAGGTTCCGAGGCTCCGGCGAACCTCGCGCAGCGTCGCCAGGTAGGCGCCGCACTTGTTCTCGAAGTGATGTGCGACCAGTCCCTGGGACACCCCGGCGGTGCGGGCGATGTCTCCTACCGTCACCTCGGCGTAGGGGCGCCGGGAGAACTGCTCTGTCGCGGCAGCCAGCAGTCTCTGGCGGGTCTGCTCAGCGGCGGCCTGTCGCTTCGTGGTCGGTCCGGTCACGCGCGTACTGCTCCTTCGTCGCCATCCGCGCACCAGTATCGCACCGTTCGTTGAACGGCGTTCAGTGACCCTCATCTCGTTGAACGGCGTTCAGCGAAATCCTAGGCTGTGGCTTGAGAGCGAACACAGGACCAAGGAGGCTCGACATGGCAGGAGATCTGGCCGGCCGTACGGCGATCGTCACCGGCGGAGCGCAGGGGATCGGCGAGGGGGCGGTGCGAGCGTTGCATGCCGACGGTGCCGCGGTGGTGATCGCCGACGTCCGGGTGGCCGAAGGGGAAAAACTCGCCGCCGTGCTGGGTGAGCGTGTGCGGTTCGTGGAACTGGATGTGCGGGACCCCGGCGCCTGGTCCCGGGTGGTGACCCAGGCGGAGAGCGCGTTCGGACGGGTGAATGTGCTGGTGAACAGCGCGGGCATCGCCCCAGTGGCGCCGTTGGCCGAGTACGGCGAGCAAGCGTTCCAGCGTGCTCTGGAACGTGGTGGGACTGTTCCACGGCATCACCGCCGTTGTTCCAGCCATGCGGCGGGCTGGCGGCGGTTCGATCATCAACGTCGGATCAATCGGCGGGTTCCGTGCCTATCCGCTGATGAGCGGCTACATCACGAGCAAGTGGGCAGTCCGCGGGCTCACCAAGGCGACCGCCCTCGAGCTTGGCGTGGACGGCATCCGGGTCAACGCCGTTCATCCCGGCCAGACCGACACGCCCATGACCGATGGTGCGGACTTCGACACCGCCCATGTCGCCCTCAAGCGCGTCGGGCACCCGGCCGACATCGCTGGCGCCGTCCTGTTCCTGGCCGGTGACAATTCCCGCTTCGTCACCGGTGCCGACCTCGTGGTGGACGGCGGGGATCTGGCCGGATCGGCCAACTGGGACTCCGTGCCCGATCAAAGCGCAGAGTAACGGTGGGAACATCCACTTCGGACCTGTCCCGGAGCGACCGACCGACCCACGCAGGACCGGGCGCTAGCGCAGCAGCACCGGGCCGGCGTCGATCCGGGTCCGGAACAGCACGTACGGCCGCTGCCGGCGATCCACCCCGCCCTGGTAGTCCGGCTGCCGATGAAGCTGGTTGGCGGTGACGTACAGGTACCCGTCGGTGGCGATCGACATGGTGTCCGGCCAGAGCAGTCGGGGATCGCGGGCCACCGTCTCCAGCCGCCCGTCCGGGTGCCGGCGCAGGATCGCGTTCTGCTCGTACGCGGTCAGGTAGATCCGGCCGGCGTCATCGCTCTCCAGCCCGTCGGAGGCGGAGCCCTTGTCCCCCTCGTCGGTGACGGTCGCCGCCACCTCGGCGTCGTCGAGTCCCCGGTCGACCAGGGCGTCCACCGAGACGCTGTGCAGCCGGCGGGACGTGAGCGGGCAGTAGTAGAGCCGGCCGCCGTCGGCCGAGATGGCGATCCCGTCCGATCCCATGGTCAGCGGGGAGGGTGGGCCGTCGGCCGGCCGTTTCAGGAACTCCCGTCCCTCCACCAGCGGGTGGAAATCGGTCAGTGGTTCGGTCTTGGTGGAGGGGTGGTCGTGCAGGCGTCGCCACGAGTCGCCGCTGGCCAGGTCGACCACGATGATCCCGTTCGGCCCGTTGCCGGACGAGTCGGTGACGAACGCGGTGCCGGCCGCACCCCGCCGCAGGTCGAACCGGACATCGTTGATGTAGGAGGTCGGCAGCGCCACGTCGGCCGGGAAGACGATCTTCCGGGTGACGGCGTTGGTGGTGAGGTCGACGCAGACCAGTTTCGGGCCGCCGGGTCGGGTCGGCGCGAGCAACGGGCTGCCGGTGTCGACCACCCAGAGCCGGTCGGCGGGGTCGACCACCACGCACTGGACCGAGACGAACGCGTCCGGGTCGTCGTCACCCGCCGGGCTGTTCCACGCCGTGTCCGGATAGGGCCTGGTTTCGCCGTCGACGACCTCGGCGACGCTGGCGGTGACCTCGTCGCCCCACTTCGGGAAGTTGACGAAGATTCGGCCAGTGTGGGAAACACTCACCCCGGTCGGCATCGGCCCGGTGAAGGTGGCGACCACCTCCAGGTCACCGCAGGGCTCGTCGGTCATGAAGTTGTCGCTCATGGGTTGTACCCCCTCGGCGTGACCATGGTGTCCGGCGGGTACTTCCCCCATCTGTCCGGTGGTAACCGCTTCGCGGGTGAACGCCGTGATTCGGCTACCGGTCCGCCGATCCGGAGCTGGCCCCGAACGGGTCTGGCGAGTTGACAGGTAACTGTCAACTCGCCAGATCTTCCACACGTTCGGGGCCGCAGGCCGGTGGCGGGGCTGATGGAGCCACCGGCCTGCGGGTTTTCCCGTGGAACGCCAACTGCGCGGGAGACGTTCCGAGGGTCTTACAGTCCGGCGGCGTGCGCGGCGGCGGTGCCACCGACCACGGGCAGGACGATGTTGCTGCTCTTCAGCGCGACCGCGATGTTGGCCCGAGTCTGGTCGGCCTGGCTCGAGTACTGCGGGTAGCTGCCGACGATGATCACGCCGATCCGGTGACCCGGCTGGAAGACGTAGTCCTCCGGCAGCAGCGGGAAGCTGAAGTTGTACGCCTGGCCCGGCACCAGCGGCACCGCGGTACGGATCGACTGCCGGTTCTGGGCGTCCATGACGCCCTTGGTGACCAGCTCGTAGTCGGCCGTCGCCACCCGCTTCTGGGTCTGCTTGTAACAACCGTCGTCGGTCGGGCTGCTCTCACCCCAGCAGTCGGACGTCTCGAGGGTGATGATGCCCTCGCCCGAGGCGCGGTGGTTGACCCGCTCGGCGGTGCCGTAGTCGACCAGGATGGCACCGAAGTTGGTGTCGGTCTGGTCGGCCGAGGCACGCAACTGCACGACCGGCGTACCGGAGACGTGCAGCGGCGCGGTGAGCGGGGCGGAGAGGAAGGCCAGCCGGTTCGGCTGCACGGTGTCCGGGTTCAGGATCATCGTGTTCTGGCTCTGCGTCGGGCTGTCCGTGAACGCGCCGTTGACCGGCTTCGTCGTCGGGACCAGGCCGAGGCCACCGGCACCGGTGGTACCCGGCTGGAGGAAGACCTCGGTGTCCGCCTTGCCCGGCACCGGCCAGTCGGCGTACGTCTCCCACACGTCGGCGGAACGCTCCAGGTCGACCCGGGGCTCCTCCATGATGCCGTTCTGCACACCCTGGAGCCAGAAGTCGAACCAGCGGTGCAGGGTGTTCACCCACACCTCGCGGCGGGAGTCGAACGGGTCGACGTGACCCTCCTGCGACAGCCACAGCTTGCGCGGCACGTTGTTCTCGGCCAGCGCGTACCAGAACTTGCTGAAGTGGTCCGGCCGTACGTTGTCGTCGTTCAGGCCGTGGTAGAGCAGCACGCTCGCGGTGACGTTCGGGACCTTCTTGACGTAGCTGCGCTCGTTCCAGAAGGAGGTGTAGTCACCGGTCTCGTCGCCGTCGACGGCGGCCATCGCGTCCCGGGTCGGCTTGCAGTAGTCCCGCCGCTCCGGGTTGGTCACCGTGTTGGCGAGCGACGCCACGTAGCTGTTGCCCCGGGTGATGACCCCGTTGCTGCGCACGTAGTCGTAGTACTCGGTCGGGCCGCTGATCGGCACGATGGTGGTGAGGCCCTTGACCCCGGTCACCGCCGTCGACATGGCCAGCGAGCCGTCGTACGACTTTCCGATCATGCCGGTCTTGCCGTTGTGCCAGTCCGCCTTGACGACCTGACCGGCGGCGTTGCGGGCGGTGGCCCGGCCGTTCAGCCAGTTGATCGCCTGCTTGGCGCTGAGGTTGTCCTCGTTGGCGTTGGTGGTCGGGCAACCGGTCGAGTTGTTGGTGCCGACCATGTCCAGCAGGATCACCGCGTAACCGCGCGGCACGAAGTAGTTGTCGTAGAACAACGGCCACTTGTCGTTCAGACCGTCGCCATCCAGGTCGGCCTTGCACTCGGACTCGTTGCCGCGGCAGACGGTCGAGTAATACGGGCTGGCGTCCATGACGACCGGCACCTTGAGGCCATTCGCGGTGGCCTTCGGCCGCATGACGTCGAACGCGATGATGTCGCGCAGCCCGTCGTTGTCGCTGTCGAAAGTGGAGTCGATGAAAAGTCGTTCCCGGATGGCGTCCGCGTAGCCGAAGACCGGCTGCGTCACGCCGTCCTGTACGACGATCGCGGGGGTGTCGACGGCTAGTGCCTGTGGCGCCGCCGCGACGACGGCGAGCGCGGCCACGGGAAGCACGGCGATACCCGTGCGCCACAGCCTGCTGATGCGACCCATGCAGTTCTCCTTTTAGGTCAGAAGCTTCGGTAGGTTAGGCGGCGGCATGCACGGATCGCCATCTTCACCTGTAGGAATTTGTTCGTTCACCGTTCGACCCCGCGACACCACGGAGCGTCTCCGCATCATCCGGACGCCATTTCGACGAGTGACGAACACCACGAGTGATCTTTTCCAACAGATGTTCAGCGGGCTGGTCGGCCCGTTCGTGGCAGGGTGTTGATCTGCCCGGGCAGCGGGCGCGCATCTAGTCACGCAGGGAGCTACCGTGGTCCATCCCGACCTGCAGGCCGAGAAAGTAGACCACGAGCCTCACAAAGCTGCCATTCCCGGCCAACACGGCCGGGGCGCTCCGGTCCGGCGGGAGATTCCCGCGCATCCCGCCGGACCGGGCGCCGGCTGGCGACCGCTGCGCATCGCGATGATCGGTCAGAAGGGCATGCCGGCCACGTACGGCGGGATCGAGCGGCACGTCGAGGAGGTCGCCAGCCGTCTGGCCGACTACGGCCACGAGGTGACGGTCTACTGCCGGGAGAGCTACGGCAGCATGCCGCTGGACCGGTACCGGGGCGTACGACTGCGCCAGGTCCGTACGGTCGCGAGCAAGCACCTCGACGCGATCGTGCACGCCGCCACCTCGACGATGGCGGCGATGGTCGATCGGCCCGACATCGTGCACTACCACGGGCTCGGGCCGGGCCTGGTCGCACCGCTGCCGCGCTGGCTGTCCCGGGCCCGGGTGGTCCTGACCGTGCACGGGCTGGACAACCAGCGCGACAAGTGGGGTGCCGGCGCGCGGGCGGTGCTGGGCAGCGCCCACTGGATGAGCGGGTACGTCCCGCACCGCCGGGTCGCCGTCTCCCGTGGCCTCGCCGCCCACTACGAGACCCGGTTCGGCCGCCCCACCAGCTACATCCCGAACGGGGTGAACGCCGCCCGACCGTTGCCGGCCCGGCAGATCGGGGCCCGGTTCGGGCTGACCCCGGGCGGCTACCTGATCCTGGTCGGCCGGCTGGTTCCGGAGAAGGCCGCCGACCTGCTGATCCGGGCGTTCCGCCGCAGCGACACCCGGATGCGGTTGGCGATCGTCGGCGGCTCCTCGTTCACCGACGACTTCGTGGCGAAGCTGCGCCGGGAGGCCGAGGGGGACGAGCGGATCGTCTTCACCGGCTTCGCCTACGGTGACCTGCTCGCCGAGCTGTACGCCAACGCCGCCGGGTTCGTCCAGCCGTCCCGCCTGGAGGGACTGCCGTTGACCCTGCTGGAGGCGGCCGCGTACGGGCTGCCGGTGGTGGCCAGCGACATCGCGCCGCACGTGGAGGTGCTGGAGTCCGACGCGCCGGGGCAGCGGCTGTTCCGCGACGGCGACGAGGACGACCTGCTCCGGGCGCTCGCCCCGGTGCTCGCCGACCCGGCGGCCGAGCGGGTCGGCGCCGAGGTGCTGCGCGACCGGGTGACCGACATGTACAGCTGGGACACCGCCACCCGTGAACTGGAACAGCTCTACCTCGAACTGGCCCGGGTCCCCGGCCGCCGGGCCCGCGCCCGGCTCGCCGCCCGAGCACCCGCCGCCTGACTTCCCGGTCCGTCCGGTGCCGGCTTCCCGGTCCGCCGGTGTCGGCTCCCGCTCAGCTCCGTTCCGCGCGGGTTCCCGCTCAGCTCCGTCCCGCGCCGGCTCCGCTTTCCGGTCGGGGGCATCCGCCCTGCTCAGCCGGTCGGCACCGGTCAACCCGGGGGAGGATGGCCCGGTCGTCGTAACGGCCCCTTCTGCCGGATGAGCGACCGGGGCTAGATTGAACCGATCTTCGTGCCGGGAGGACATGCGCTTCGTCCGGGAGGACATGGGATGGCCGCGCCCGGCAGCGGTCGGGGCAGCGTCGATTCGGCTTCAGTGGGACCGGTGGAACAACACACGCAGCAGTTGGTCGACGTACGCGACGTCGGTGCGTCGACCGTCGGAGTCGAGCCGATCCGGGGCGGTACGACCGCCCGGTTCCTCGTCGGCGCGGCAGCAGTCGTCGCCGCGGTGGTCGCGGTGGTCGCCGGGTTGTCGCTGGCCGACGGTGACCGCCGGGGCGTGGTGCTGCCGATCGCCGCCGTCGCCGGGATCGCGGTTGCGGTCCTCGCCCTGACCCGGTTCGCCGGGTACGTCCTGCTGATGCTCGCGGTCCGCTCCTGCGTCGACCTGTTCAAGCTCACCGGACCGAGCGCCGGGCAGGCCGCACCCGTGGAGAGCGGCCGGGCGACCGACCCGTCCACCCTGCTCGCCGTGCTCTTCCTGCTCGCCGCCGGACTCTGGCTGGCCGCCCAGTTCAGCCGGCAGGGTCGGCTGCGGGGCTCGCCGATGGGCTGGACCATGCTGCTGGTCGGGGCGACCAGCCTGGTCAGCGCGCTCGGTGCGGCCGTACCGTCGAACAGCCTGCTGGAGGCGCTGCGGATCCTCACCGTGGTGGTGATGTTCGTGGTGCTCGAGCAGCTCATGCCGGACACCGCGGCGATCCGTCGGGTCCTGCTGGCCTGCTATGTCTCGCTGGTCCTGGCGCTCGGCTACACCGTCCTGCTGTCGCTGCTCGGGCACCCGCCCGCCGAGGTCAAGGGCAGCTTCACCCGGATCAGCGGTACGTTCAGCCAGTCGACCACGTTCGGGCGCTACCTGATGTTCATGGTGATCTTCGGGTTCGCGGTGTACCGGTTCCTGAGCCGCCGGCTGCGGGTCGTACTCGGGGTGATGCTCGGGTTGTCCCTGGTCTTCCTGTTGCTGACCAACACCCGCAGCGCCATTCTCGGCGCGGCGATCGGGCTGGTCGTGGTGGCCGTGTTGCACCGCAGCAAGCGGATGCTGGTGACGCTCTGCGTGGTGGCGGTCGCCGGGGTGACCCTGGTGCCGGCGGTCGGCGCCCGGTTCGCCCAGCTCGCCGACTCCCGGGCGGTCGGCGGCGACCCGACCGGCAACACCCTGGCCTGGCGGATCGGCTACTGGACCGAGATCGTCACCCTGGCCAACCGGAACCCGTTGACCGGTATCGGGCCGAACATGACCCAGCGCGAGACCGACGAGGCGAAGAAGCCGCACAACGACTTCCTCCGGGCGTACGTCGAGACCGGGCTGCTCGGCCTCGGGGCGTACCTGGCGATGCTGGTCGGTTTCCTCTACACCGCCCGTACGGCCCTGCGCCGGGCACCACCCGGCAGTTTCGAGCGTGGGGTGGCGGTCGGCTTCGCCGGCTGCGCCACCGCGTTCGTGGCGGTCAGCGCCGCCTCCAACGTCATTTCCAACGTGGTCACGCTCTGGTACTTCGTCGCCTTCGCCGCGGCGGCCAGCGCCATCGCCCGCCGGCCGGCTCCAGCACCGGCCGGCGCGCGGTCACGGAACACACCCGTCCCGTCGCACGCAACGAAAGCATTGGGGTAACAAGCGTGGAGATCGTCGACTACCTGCGGGTCGCCCGGCGGCGGCTCTGGGTACTCGTGGGGGTGCCGGTGCTCGCCACCGGTGCGGCGGCCGGCATCGTGCTGCTCGCACCCCAGCAGTACAGCGGGACCGCGTACGTGGCCGCGCCGGCCCTGGTGGGTGGTGCCGCCGGTACGCAGTACAGCGGCACCCAGGCGGCCAACCAGTTCGTGGCGGCGTTCGGCGCGGCGGTCACCTCGCCCCGCGTACTCGCCGACGTGGCCGCCGACACCGGGGTGGCACCGGAACGCCTGCGCGACGGGCTGACCGTCACCCAGGTCGGCGCGAGCAGCCAACTCGAGGTCCGGTACGCCGCGACCAAGCGGGCGAACGTGGCCCCGGTGCTCACCGCGACCACCACCCGCGCCCTGGCGTTCCTCTTCTCCTCCCAGGTCGGCATCGCCACCGGGGAGGTCGAGGCGGCCAACGCGGACGTGACCGCGGCGACCAAGGCGATCGGCGACTGGGAGAAGCTGAACAAGGTCTCCCAGCCCGACCGGATCTACCAGGCCACCCTGAGCGAGCTGACCAGCCTGCGGCAGCAGCAGTTGTCCATGCAGGCGGTCGGCAACAGCCGGGGGGCCGACGCGGCGGCCAGTGCGATCAGCGCCGCGCAGAAGAAACTCGACGAGCTGGGTCCGAAGCTCCCCGACTATCAGGCGCTGCTCGCCCAGCGGGACGCGGCGACCGGTGCGCTGTCCCAGGCCAGGCAGGGGTTGCAGGCGGCTCGGGCGCAGACCCAGGCCGCCGACCCGGCCCAGGTGACCAGCATCGGGCAGGTGCACGCGGTGAGCCGGATCAGTGAGCTGATCCGTACCGCACTGCCGGTGGCCGGTGCCGGGGTGCTGCTCGGGGTGCTGCTGGTGGGCGTACTCGAACTGCTGTCACGGGGTCGGGCCGCGCTGCGCCCGACGGCCCGGCCGACCCCCGCCCCGGCGGCCATCGGCGCGACCGCCGACGCGCCGACGGACGCCCCGGTGCCCGCTCCGGTCGACACCGCCACCCCGGTCCGGTCGTGACCGGTCGGGACCGGACCGCCGGGTGAGCGGCGAGCTGACCGGCCGGCCGCCGGCCGAGCCGGAGTCCGGCGACCAACAGGTACGCGGAATGGCCCGTGGCGGGGTGCTGAACCTGGCCGGGGCGATCCTCAGCCAGGCGGCGCTGTTCCTCATCATGCTGCTGCTGGCCCGGGTTCTCGGCCTGCGGGAGGTCGGCCGGTACGCCCAGGTCTACGCGGTGCTGTCGCTGCTCGGGCTGCTCTCCCTCTCCGGGTTCCGGGCCGGGCTGACGAGGTTCGTCGCGGTGCACCTCGCCGACGACGACCCGGCCGCGATCCGGGGCACCATCCGGCTCGGTGTCGGCATCTCGGCCGCCGCGTCCACCGTGATCGCGGTCGGGCTCGCGCTCGGCGCACCGTGGCTGGCGGAGGCGCTCAACGATCCGCAGCTCACCACCGGGTTACGGCTGGCCGCGCTGACCCTGCCGGCCGCCACCGTCTGCGAGGCGGCGCTCGCCGCCACCCGTGGCTGGCGCACCCAGCGGGCGTACGCCCTGATCGGGCAGGTCTACGAGCCGGGCGCCCGGCTCCTGCTCACGGTGGTGGCGCTGGTGGTCGGCGCCGGGCTGACCGGGGCGTTCTGGGCGGTGGTGGTGGCGAGCTGGAGCGCGGCCGGGTTCGCCCTCGTCGCCCTGGCCCGGATGCTGCGCCGGGTGGGGGCCGCCCGACCCGCGTACCGGCCCACCGAGCTGTTCCGGTTCTCCACCGTGAGCTGGGTGTCCTCGCTCTCCTCCACCGGGCTGATCTGGGTGGACACCCTGCTGCTCGGTTTCTACGGCAACGAGGACATCGGCGCGTACCACGTGGCGACGCGGCTGGTCACGGTGGCGGTGTTCGTCCTCGCCCCGATCAACGCGTCGTTCGGCCCGTACCTGGCCCACCTCTACCACCAGGGCCGGATGGACGAGGTACGCCGGATCTACGCGGTCGCCACCGGCTGGGTCGTACGCCTCTCGTTGCCCGCGTTCGTGGCCCTGCTGGTCCTGCCGGAACAGTTGCTGCACCTGGTCAACGGGTCCGCACTGGCCGGTGGTGCGGCGGTGACGATCGCCCTGGCGCTCGGTCAGCTCGTCAACGCGGCGACCGGCCCCTGCGGAACGCTGCTGAACATGTCCGGCCGGGTGTCGGTCAACATGGTCGACAACCTCGCCGCGCTGGTGCTCAACATCCTGCTCAACCTCTGGCTCATCCCGGCGTACGGCATCCTCGGCGCGGCGGTCGCCTGGGCGGTGTCGCTGGCCGCGGTGAACATCGCCCGGGTCTGGCAGGTACGGGTGCTGGTGCACGCGGTCCCGGTCACCGTCGGCATGCTCAAGGGCCTGGCCGCGGCGGTGCTCGCCCTGGGCGCCGGTTTCGCCGCCCGGTGGCTGGTGCCCGGCTGGGTCGCCGAACTCGCGGTCGGCCTGGCCGTGATCGCGTTGGTCTACCTGGGGGCGGTGCTCGCCCTCGGGCTCAGTCGGGAGGACGTGATGGTGTTGCGCGCGGTGACCCGAAGAGGCGGCCGCCGTGCCGGTCGTCCCGGTGGACCGAATGCCGATGGCCCGGGTGCCGGTGGTCCGGGTGCTGGTGGCACGGGCGCCGGTCGGGCCGGGGCGGCTGAACCGGCCGGGGTGCGGTCGTGATCGGGATCGGCGTGGCCGGACTGGCAGGGGTGCGGTCGTGATCGGGATCGGCCGTCGGCTGGCGACGGATCGGTTGCGGCGCGGTGTGCGGGCGGCGCGGGCGTGGGGACGGGCCGCCCGTCCGGGAGCGCCGGGACCGCTGCCGGACTTCCTGGTGATCGGTGGTCAGCGGTGCGGGACCACGTCGCTCTACCACTACCTCGCCGCCCACCCGCTCGTACGCGGCGCCACCGGCAAGGAGTTGCAGTTCTTCAGCCTGCACCACGCCCGGGGGCTGCGCTGGTACCGGGGCCACTTCCCCGACCTCGCGCCGGGCGAGCGGAGCTTCGAGGCGAGCCCGTACTACCTGTTCCATCCGAGCGTGCCGGCCCGGATCGCGGCGGACCTGCCCGAGGCGCGTTTTGTCGCCCTGTTGCGCGATCCGGTGCAGCGGGCGTACTCGCACTACCTGCACACCCGCTCGTACGGCACGGAGCCGCT
This sequence comes from Micromonospora sp. NPDC004704, assembly GCF_053601675.1. NCBI lineage: Bacteria > Bacillati > Actinomycetota > Actinomycetes > Micromonosporales > Micromonosporaceae > Micromonospora > Micromonospora sp. NPDC004704. The sequence continues at coordinate 241,871 of NZ_JBSGCD010000004.1, forward strand.
CTCGTTCGCGGACGCGCTCGACGCGGAGGAGGAGCGGCTGGCGCTGGCACTGCGCGACGGGCCGGACACCCGTACCGCCCACCGGGCGCTGCGCAACCACTCGTACGTCGCCCGTGGACGCTATGCCGAGCAGCTCGAACGCTGGTACGCGCACATTCCCCGGGAGCGGATCCACGTCGCCTACACCGAGGACCTGCACACCGACCCGGCCGGAACGTACGCCGGGATCCTGCGCCACCTCGACCTGCCCCCCTTCACCCCCGAGACCTTCACCCACCACACCCGCCGCGTCGACTCCGGCCCCTCCCAACTAACCCCAGCCCTAACCACCCGCCTAACCCACCACTTCGCCCCCCACAACACCCACCTATCAACCCTCCTCCCCACCCCACCCCCCTGGCCCACCCCCTGACCCACCCCTGCCCACCCCTGACCCACCCCTGCCCCACCCCTGCCCACCTGCCCACCCCTGACCCCTGTTGATCATGAAGTTAGCGACCTCGAACAGCCCTCGGCGGCGCGCTAACTTCATGATCAACGGGGTGAGTCAACGGGGGTGGGGTGTCGGGAATGTTGCTGGGGTGGGTGCAACCTTGGGTGGGGGTGGGGCGTGCTATCTCCGTGAGCGCGGTGCGGGGGTGAAGCTCCGGGCTGGACGCGGTCACTGACGGGGGGAGTGCCCGGCGCTGAAGGGTGGCGGCGGGCACCGGTCTCGTTTTGATCAACATGGATCACAGAAACGCGACGGAAGTCCACGGGGGACAGATGCGTACTTCTGCGCGATCCGGGCTGGACGCTGCTCGCGGCGCCGATCCGGCCACCGAAACCGGCGGCTCCACGCTGCCCGCACATGTTGTTGTACTGATCGCGGCGCTCTCCGCCGGTGTGGTCGCCCAGGGCGGCTACTACCCGCCCGGGCGGTGGCTGGTCACCGTGCTGGTGGCGGTCGCCCTGCTCGTCGCCCTCCGACTTTCGCCCCGGGTACGGCGTGACGCCTGGCCGGTGGTGGTGGCCTGCGGTGCCCTGGCCGGCTGGATCCTGGTACGGGCGGTCATCGCGGACGCGTACCCGGTGGCGCTCGGGGCGGTCGCCACGCTCGGCGGCGTCGCCGCGGTGGTGCTGATCCTGACGCGTACCACCCTGTTCGAGCGGGAGCGGTTGGCCGGGGCGCTGGTCGGCCTCGGGGTGCTGGTCGCCGTGACCGCCTGGATCGGGGTCGCGTACCGGGTGCCCCGGTTCGCGGTGCTGGTCGAGGGTCGGCTGTGGCGGGGTGCGTCCACACTCACCTATCCCAACGCCGCCGCGGCACTGCTCGCCCCGCTCGCACTGCTCGCGATCGCGCTGCTGCTCGCCCGGCCCGACGGTGGTCTCGCGGCGCAACGGGCGGAGCGCGTCGGGTCGCTGGTCCGCGCCGGGGCGGCGTACCTGCTGCTGGTCGGCACGGGGGCGGCACTGAGCCGGGCCGGGTTGATCGCGCTGGTGGCCGGACTGGTGGTGCTCACGATCGCCGCCGGTCCGTGGCTGACCATCTCCCGGGCGGGCCCGCTGATCCTGGGCGCGGGAATCGCCGTGGTCACGCTCGTACCGTCGACCCCGGCCACCGGGCAACCACAACCCGCGCTCGCCATGTTCGGCCTCGCGGCCGGAGCCCTCATCGTCCTCGGCTCGGTCCTGCTGCCCGTCCGGGTACGGGTGGTCGCGATGCTGGTGACCGTGCTGGCCGGCGGGCTGACCCTGTTGAGCCAGTGGGACTCGGAGCACCTGCGGGCGGTCCTGGCGAGCCGGGGCAACTTCAACTCGCCCGGCCGCAGCGGTGCCGCGACGGCCGCGTTCGACCTGGTCGCGGCGAACCCGTGGATCGGGACCGGCGTGGGCCAGGCCCGTTTCCTCTGGGTGACGCCCAACGGGAACGGCGCCCTGGCGCTCTACGCCCACAACGAGTACCTGCAACTTCTCGTCGACCTCGGCGTGGTCGGCGGGATCGGATTACTGGCACTGCTCGCGGCGATGGCCCTGGCCGTCCGCCGGGGCGGTGCGGACCAGCACCGGGCCGGGATCAGGGCCGGTGCGTTTGCCGCACTCACGGCGTTCGCCGTGCACAGCGGCTTCGACTTCCTGTGGCACATCGCGGTTCTGCCGCTCGTCGGCGCACTGCTCGTCGGGCTCGCCGCGCCCGCCACCGGGGAGATCCAACCCAGTTCGACGGTAGTAGAGGAGAAGCAATGAAGATGTCCCGCTTCCGGGCGTCAGCACTCGCCCTGGTGGCCATCGCGGTGGGCGGCGTGATCGCGTTCGCCCTGCCGGCCGGCGCGGCGGTCAGCGTGCAGTCGGAGTCGCCCTCGGTGGCGGCCGTGACCCTGGGCGGCAAGGCCCGGCTCGACGCGAACGGCGCGGTGGTGTTCGCGCCGGTCAAGGTCGCCTGCACGCCCGGTTCGTACGCCGCCCTGACGGTGGAGGTCACCCAGGCGGTGGGCAACAACATCGCCAAGGGCGACAAGACGGTCACCATCCAGGAGTGCACCGGCGACCAGCAGAAGCTCAACGTCGCGGTGACCCCGGACCTGAAGCCCTACCGCAAGGGTGTCGCGTTCGGATCGGCCCGACTCGAGGTCTGCGACCACGTCGGCTGCAAGACCGTGTACGACGAGCGCAAGATCGACATCATCAAGTAACACCAGCACCAGGCTCCGTAGAGCGGGGGTCGTGCCCCCGGGACCGTTTCATGGTCCCGGGGGCACGGTCGGTTCCGTAGCCGGATGAGTCAGCGGAGGCCGGCGAGGATCCGGTCCACCGGCTGGTCGGCGCGGAGCAGCAGGGGAGTGGCGCCGACCGTGGTGCCGGCACCGCCGGCCGCGCGCAGCGGTGCGCCGACCGCCCCGCTCTGCCCACCGGGTGCCGTTGGCACCGTGACCGGCGTACCGGACGCGGACCAGAGCACCAGCGTGCTGGCGCCGCCCCGGACGAAGGCGACCCCGTTGAGCTTGCCGGCGGCGGAGGCGGGCAACGGGGTGACGGTCGCGTCCCGGGCCGCCTCGGCCAGGCTCGCCATCATCGCGCCCGCCTCGCGTTCGGTGCCGTTCGGGTCGAGCAGTCCGTACCGGACCTCGCTGCCGGCGGCGTTGTTCGGGTTGTACGCCAACGGCAGCCAGGCGATCTCGCCGATGCCACCGGCGACCAGCAGGGTGACGGTCTTGACCATCTCGGCGGCCCGGCTGGCCGGGTCGCCGTCGCCGTCGCGCCAGAACTGGCCGACCTCCCACGCCTGGATCGGCACCCCGGCCGGTGTCCGCTCCCGCAGATACTCCAGCAGCGGCGGCACCCCGTCGAAGTGCTCGTAGAAGTGCAGCTGCCGGACGTCGACCGTACGGTCCGCGAACAGGGTCTCGGTGGCGGCCAGGAACCGCAGGCTGCGGGTGTTGGTGTCGGTGCCGAGCGCCTTGCGTAGCGCCGCCTCCCCGGTCACCACCGGGATCTGCTGGCCCCGGGTGCCGACCCGCCGCTGGAAGTACGCCTGGTAGGCGGCGACCGCGTCGGGCACCCGCCCGGCCCGGAGCAACCGGTCGGCGACCCCCATGCCGTACGCGACGCTGCTGATGCCGGAGTCGACCACCAGTGCCTGCGGGTCGGTCGCGCGGATCGACTCGGCGGCGGCCTTGACCAGGCGTACGTAGTCCTCGGGGCTGCCGGCCCAGTAACTCGGCGCGTTGACCTCGTTCTCGATCGCGTACTCCCGTACCCCGTACGGGGCGTAGCGGGCCACCACCGCGCCGACGAACTTCCGGTACGCGGCCAGGTCGGTCGGCATCGCCGACTCGGTCTTGTTCGCCGCCCCCCGGGTGTACGCCGCGGTGCCCCCGGTCGCCCAGCACACCCCGGTACGGATCTTCAGGTGCAGCCTGATGCCGAGGTCACGGCTGCGGGTGGCGATCCGGTCCAGTTCGGCCCAGTCGAGCTGCCCCGAGGTCCGCTCGATCTCGCACCAGGTGAGTTCCTCGTAGGTGGCCGAGCCGCCGATCTTCGCCAGGTACGGCGCGAACTGGTCGTAGCGGGACCAGTCCCAGTGGGCCCCGAACGGGTTGCTCACCCCGTCGACGGGGCGCCCCGGTCCGGTGTCGCCGGGTGCCGGCGTACCGGAGGGGGTGCCGTTGCCCGGCGGTGCCGGCGGCGGCGCCTGCTCGCCGTCGGAGGTGCACCCGGCGCCGACCAGCACCACGGCGGCGAGTACGGCGGCGGCCAGCGCCCGCACCCGGCCCCGCCCCACGCGCGTCACCGGTAACCCAGGGCGCGCAGCGTACGCCCGGAGAAGATCCAGACCAGCAGGCGCAGGAACGGGTCCAGTTCACGCCGGTAGGTGCCGACCCGGGACGGGTAGATCGGCGCGGCCACGTCCGCCGCCGCCCGCCGCCTGTCCGCCTCGGTGGTGTACTTCTGGGCCACGTCGTGCTGCTTGCTGCCGTAGTCGAGGATGCCGTCCTCCCACGGTTCGCCGAGGAACTCGAACAGCCGCCGCATCGCCTTCTCCGGCTCGGTCACGGTCTGCTCGTACCTCAGCTCGTAGTAGCGGTCCGCCGGCAGGGTCGCGCCGACCGCACGGGCGGTACGGATGTAGCGCGGCCACTTGACCACGCACTTCACCGCCGACCAGTAGCCGAACCGTTTGCGGTGCGAGACCACCACGTCCCGCCCGTCCCGGATCAGGTGCACGATCTGGGCGTCCGGGAAGACCTCGGTGACGAAGTCGAGCGACATCGCGTACAGCGGGGTCTTGTCGGCCCACCGGGTCTTGCCCCGGGCGGCGGCGTAGTCGGCGTGCACACCGCCGAAGAACTCCCGGATCCGGCGCAGCCAGTCCTCGCGCGGGAAGCCGAAGCGGGACAGCCGTTCCCAGTCCCGCCCGACGATCCGTTGCAGGTCCGGCAGGAACCGGGTCTCCGGGCCGCAACTGATGGAGGAGTGCGAGTCGAGCACCAGCCGCAGCATCGTGGTGCCGGACCGCTGGCACCCGACCAGGAAGATCGGCGCGGTGTGGGGTTCGGGCTCAGCCACGGTCGGCCGCCTTCCGGTCGGATCCAGCATCAGCGGCGACGGGCACGTCCGCGGTGGTGGGCGTGCTCAGGGCGGCGGCGGGGGCGAGCCGGGCGGTCAGCTCGTCGCAGAGCACCCGGACGCGTGGGTCGATCGGTAGCTGCCGCCCGGCCGATCCGTCCGGTACGCCGTGGGACCGGCGCGGGGCGATGTGCGCGTGCAGCCGTGGGTGGTAGGGGAAGTCGAGGAAGGTACAGAGCCGGCGGAGCTGCGCCCCCGGATCGGCGACCAGGTTGTCGTACCGGCAGAGCAGGACGTCGGGGCGCTCGGACAGGCCGAGGCCAAAGTAGAGCGAATTGCGTACGTACCAGAAGAGTGCGGCGGCGCTGTGCGGGTCCAGCCGCTTCGGGTCGCAGTCCCGGATCAGCTCCACCGTCGCCGGGTCGAGCCGCTGCCCCTGCCACCGTTCGCCGATGCTGCCGTCGGCGATCGCGCGCACCGCCCGCAGGTTGGCGTCACCGAACTTCGCCACCTCGGACCGGGCCCGGTCGTCGACGTCCCGGTAGACCCAGAGCGCGCGTCCGGGCGCCAGCCCCGGCAGGGCCAGCAGCTCGTCCACCCGGTGGCTCTCGCAGAGCGGCTTGACCAGGACGTACGCGTGCCGGCTGCGCCCGATCGTCGCGGTCAGCACGTCGTCGGGGCGGAGCTGGAAGCGGTGGAAGACGGTCTGGTCGTTCTCGTTGCGTACCTCGACCTCGGGGGCCGAATCCAGCCCTCGGACCAGCATGTTCGTGCCCGAGCGTTGCAGACCGACCAGGTAGACCGGCATCGCCGAGCCGGGTGCGCGCCCGGCCCGCCGCCGCCAGCGTCGTTTCGCCAACGCGGTGCCGATTCGGTCGACCGGATTCAGCCGGTCCTCCTCGATCAGCCGGCCGATCCCCTCCGTACGGGCCCAGCGCAGATGCCGCGCCACCCGCCTGGCGGTGTACGCGAACGCGGAGACCTCGTTGTCGGCTGCCACGGTCCTCCTCGCTCGGGCACCGGCACTACCCTGCGGGAAAGCGGGGTACGGCCGGCGGCGGAGCCAGGTTATCGGGAGATCATGGCGGGAGGCCAGGCTGCGGGCCGTACGGGCACACAAAGATCATCCGTTCAGGCACATGACTGGACTCCCCGACCCGCCCTGCATACCGTGAGCCCTGGTCGGGGCAGGCAGGCCCCGATCACCACCCCCGGGCCGGGTTCGCCCGATCGACGTGAGCGGGCCGAGTCGATGCGTGTGCTGCATGTGAACAAGTACCTCTACCGCCGTGGCGGTGCGGAGGGCTACCTGCTCGACCTGGCCGCGTTGCAGCGGGCAGCCGGCGACACGGTCGCCTACTTCGGCATGACCCACCCGGAGAACGAGGCCCCGCTGCCGTACGCCGGGCACTTCCCGACCGAGGTGGAGTTGGAGCCGGCGCCGAGCGGACTGCGCCCCCGCGCGACGGCCGCCGCCCGGATGCTCTGGTCACCGTCGAGCCGCCGGGGACTGGCCCGGGTGATCGAGGACTTCCGGCCGGACGTGCTGCACCTGCACAACATCTACCACCAGCTCTCCCCGTCGGTGCTCGCCGCGGCCCGGTCCGCCGGGGTGCCATGCCTGCTCACCATGCATGACTACAAACTGGCCTGCCCCAGCTACCAGCTCCTCGACCAGGGTCGGCCCTGCCAGGCCTGCGTCACCGGCGGACCCTTGCAGGCGGCCCGGCGACGGTGCAAGGACGGGTCGCTGTCGCGCAGCGCCCTGCTCGCGGTCGAGTCCTGGCTGCACCGCGAACTGCGCGCGTACGACCCGGTGCAGGTCTTCGTCAGCCCGAGCGGTTTCCTGGCCGACGTGATGCGTCGCGCCGGGGTGTACCCGGACCGGTTGCGGGTGGTGAACCACTTCGTCGACCTGACCGGGATCGCGGCCAAGGGGCAACCCGGCGGCGGTGTCGTGTTCGCCGGCCGGCTGGCCCCGGAGAAGGGCGTCGACGTGCTGGTCGAGGCGGTCGCCGCGCTGCCGGACGGGGTTCCGGTCGACATCGCCGGGGACGGTCCGGCCCGTACGGAGCTGGAGGCGCTCGCGGCGCGGATGGTTCCGGGCCGGATCCGCTTCCACGGCCGGCTGGACAAGTCCCGGCTGCACGACCTGGTCCGGTCGGCGGCGGTGGTGGCCGTGCCGTCGCGGTGGCACGAGAACCAGCCGATGGCGGTGCTGGAGGCGTACGCCTGTGGGGTTCCGGTGGTCACCACCGACCTGGGTGGCCTGCCGGAGCTGGTCGAACCGGGGGTGGACGGGATGATTGTCGCGGCGGACGACGTCGCCGGGCTCGCCGCCGCCCTGGGCGAGCTGGTCGCCGACCCGGTGCGGGCGTTCGAGATGGGGCGGGCCGGTCGGGCGCGGGTGGCCCGCGACTTCGCCCCGCAGCGGCACCTGGACCGGATCCGCGACCTGTACCAGCAGGCCGCCGAGGCCGTGCCGGCCCGTGACCGGCGGGTACCGTCGCCGGTCGGTGCCCTCCCGAGCGGCGCGGGCGCGCAGGGGGACGGGGGAGCGGTCCGGTGAGCGCGGTCCGGGTCCTCTACCTCGCCGGCAGCGGGCGCAGCGGCAGCACCCTGGTCACCACGGTCCTGGGCCAGTTGCCCGGCTTCTTCGCCGCCGGCGAGCTGCGCTACCTGTGGCGTCGCGGCATCCTGGACAACCGCCCCTGCGGGTGCGGGCTTCCGCTCGGCGACTGTCCGATCTGGACCGCCGTCCTGCGGGACCTGCCGGACGCGGATCCGGCGGGCATCGCCGGCCGGCTCGCCGACCGGCTCCGGCTGCGCCGGCTGCCGGCGTTGCTGCGCCGGCACCGTCGTGGTCGCCCGCCGGTGCCCGGTCACCCCGACGACGACCAACTGACCCTGTTGTACGCCTCGATCGCCGCACACGCCTTCCCCGACGGTACGGGCGGCGTGATCGTCGACTCGTCGAAACTGCCCCCGTACGGGGCGCTGCTCGGCAGCCTCCCCGGTGTGGAGTTGTACGTCCTGCACGTGGTCCGGGATCCGCGCGCCACCGCGTTCTCCTGGCGCCGTCGGCGGGGGCTGGACGGCGGCACCGACGACCGGCTGATGAGCCGCCCCCCGGCGTGGAAGGCCGCCCTGCTCTGGCTGGTCTGGAACACCATCACCGTACGGCTGTGGGGTTCGTCGGACCGGTATCTCCGGGTCCGGTACGAGGACTTCGTCGCCGCCCCGGCCGACACCACCGCCCGGATCGCCCGGTTCGTCGGCGCCACACCGGGTGAGTTGCCGTTCCCGACCCCGGACACGGTCCGGCTCGCCGCCACCCACTCGGTCGCCGGGAACCCCTCCCGGCACCGCACCGGCGTGGTCGGTGTGGTCGCCGACAGCGAGTGGCTCGCCGCGCTCCCGACCAGGGCGTACGTCACCGTGACCGGGTTGACCGGGCCGACCCTGCGCCGGTTCGGCTACCCGGTGCGCCGCCCCGCCGCCCCGGCCACCGTTCCCGTGGCCGCCGTCGAACCCGAACCGACCGCTGTTTCCTCCTCACCCGCCACCCGGCAGGAAGGCTGAACGATGCTCTCACTGGTGGTGGGCACCGGCCGGTGCGGTTCGACGCTGGTCCAGGAGCTGCTCTCCCGGCACCCGGCGGTCGGGTTCGTCTCCGGGCTGGACGACAAGCTCGCCCGGCTCAACCCGAAGGGTCGGTTCAACGGAGTTCTCTACCGGCGTTCCGCGCCGCGCCCGGCCGGCATGACCTCGTTGCGGCACAGCCGCCGGCTGTTGGAGCGGGGTCGGCTGCGGGTGGCGCCGTCGGAGGCGTACCACCTGCTCGACCGGCAGGTGCTGGGCGGATTCTCCCGGCCGTGCCGGGACCTGCTCGCCGAGGACCTGACCCCGTTCGTGGCCCGTCGGCTGCGCGCCTTCTTCGACGACCGGATCGCCCGGCAGGGCTGTGAGCAGTTGGTGCAGCACGTGACCGGGTGGCCGCGTACCGGCTTTCTGCACGCGGCGTACCCGGATCTGCGGGTGGTCAACGTGGTCCGGGACGGCCGGGCGGTGGCCAACTCCTGGCTCCAGATGGGCTGGTGGGACGGGTGGCGCGGGCCGGACAACTGGATCTACGGCTCGCTCCCGGACGACCTGCGCCAGGAGTGGGCGGAGTCCGGCCAGTCGTTCCAGGTGCTCGCCGCTCTCGGCTGGAAGATGCTGATGGAGGCGTTCGCGCAGGCCCGGCTGCGGCATCCGGCCGACCAGTGGCTCGACGTCCGGTACGAGGACCTGGTCGCGCAGCCGCGCGAGGAGGTCGGTCGGATGCTCGACTTCCTCGGGCTGGACTGGTCACCGGCGTTCCAGAAGGGCTTCGCCCGGTACGACTTCCCGCCGGGGCGGGCTGCGGCGTACCGGGACGAACTCAGCCCGGCCCAGCTCGGCGCGGTCGAGCGGGTGCTGGAGAAGCCGCTGGCCGAGTGGGGTTACCCGATCTGATCCGTACCCCGCCCGATCAGCGGCCGGCGGCTCAGTTCGGGCCGGTGTCGAACCGACGGATGGCCAGCGGCATGAAGATCACGATCAGCAGCACCGACCAGCCGACCGTCGCGATGATCGGGTGGGCGATCGGCCAGGCCGGGTCGACGGCGGTGCTGGCCGGGTTGCCGAAGAGCTGACGGCAGGCGGCGACGGACGCGCTGACCGGGTTCCACTCGGCGACCGTGCGCAGCACGGTCGGCATTCCCTCGGTCGGCACGAAGACGTTCGAGATCATCGTGACCGGCATGATCAGCGGGCCGAGTTTCGCCGCCGTCTGCACGTTGCGGATCACCGTCCCGAGGAAGAGCCCGACCCACGAGATCGCGAACTGCAACAGCATCAGCAGCCCGAACCCGGCCAGCGCGGATCCCGGACCGGTCTGCACCCGCCAGCCGACGACCAGCCCGGCGCAGGCCATCACCAGCAGGCTCACCGCGTTGGTCAGCAGGTCGGACAGGGTCTGTCCGAACAGGATGGACGAGCGTTCGGCCGGCATCGACCGGAACCGGTCCATCACCCCGAGGTCGCTGTCACCGACGAGCGTGATCATCGCGGTGACCAGGGTGGTCACCGTCGACATCACGAACAGGCCCGGCATCAGGTACGCCCGGTAGTTGGCTCCCTCGGCGATCGGGATGGCGCTGCCGAAGACGTACCCGAAGAGGACCACCGCGGTCAGCGGGAAGGCGACCGTACCGACGATCTGGCCCGGTGCGTGTTTGAGTTGCAGCAGGTTGCGGTGGCAGATGGTCAGGATGTCGATGACCCGCCAGCGCAGTCGGGCCAGCCCGACGCTGTCGGTCACGCCGACGGGTTCGACGCCGGTGCCGATCGTGGTCATCCGACAGTCTCCTTGAGCGTCGCGCCGTCGCTGTCCCGGCTTTCCTCGGCCGGGTTGCCGGTCAGTCTGAGGAACACCTCGTCCAGGGTCGGGCGGCGTACCGCCACGTCCTGCGGGTCCACCCCGGCCTGGTCGAGCAGTCGTACGACCGCGGGCAGGGTGAGGGTGTCGGCGCCGATCGGCACGCTGAGCAGCCGCCGGTCGGGGTCGACGTCCGGTGCCGCGCCGGCCAGTCGGGCCAGCACCGCCCCGGTGGATTCGAGTTCGCCCGGCGTACGGACCACCACGTCGATCCGGCCGCCGAGTTGTGCCTTGAGCGCGTCCGGGGTGCCCGAGGTCACCACCCTGCCGTGGTCGATCACCGCGATGTGCTGCGCCAACTGGTCTGCCTCGTCCAGGTACTGGGTGGTCAGCAGGACGGTCATGCCGTCGGCGACGAGTTCCCGGACGGTCTGCCAGATCTCGTTGCGGCTGCGCGGGTCGAGCCCGGTGGTCGGCTCGTCCAGGAAGAGCACGGCGGGGGAGACGATCAGGCTGGAGATCAGGTCGAGCCGGCGGCGCATGCCTCCGGAGTAGGTCCGGACCAGCCGGTCGGCGGCGTGCGCGAGGTCGAAGCGGGTCAGCAGGTCGTCGGCGCGGCGCTTCGCGGTGGCTCGGGTGAGGTGGAACAGGCGACCGAAGATGTGCAGGTTCTCCCGGCCGGTGAGTCCCTCGTCCAGAGCGGCGTACTGGCCGGCGAGGCCGATCCGGTGGCGTACCCGGACGGCCTCCCGGACCACGTCGTGGCCGGCGACGAAGGCGCGCCCGGCGTCCGGCCGGGTGAGCGTGGCGAAGATCCGGACGGCGGTGCTCTTGCCGGCGCCGTTCGGGCCGAGCAGCCCGTAGACCGTGCCGGCGGGCACCGCCAGGTCGAGCCCGGCGAGGGCCCGGGTGGAGCCGAACCGTTTGTGCAGCCCCTCCGCCACGACAACCGGGTCGCCTGGTGCCTGTGCCACGGAACCTCCCACTGGGTACGCCGTACGCGGTTGGATGTCCTGCACGCTAGCTAACCGGGTACGCTGTACGCAAGAGCGGGACCGGATTGACGGCGTCCACGTACGACAGCGACACCGGAAGGCACGTTGGTGGCAACAGGCGACAGGCGAAGTGGCGATTCCCGGCACGGGCCGGCTCCCGACCTGCCCACGGCGGTACGGGTCAGCCTCCCCGCCCCGCCCTCCTCGCGCGGACCCGCCCCGACGTACAGCCGGGCACAGGTGGCCGCCGCCGCGATCAGAATCGCCGACGAGCACGGCATCGAGGCGGTCTCCATGCGCCGGGTCGCCGCCGCCCTCGGCACCGGCCCGATGAGCCTCTACCGCTACGTCGACAACAAGGAAGCCCTCTGCGAGCTGATGCTCGACCACATGTTCGGCGAGACCGAGCTGCCCCAACCGACCGGCGACTGGCGGGTCGACCTGGCCGAAGTGGCCCGGAGCCTGCGCCGGGCGCAGCTCAGCCACCCGTGGCTGGCCCGGATCGCCGCCGGTCGACCGGCGATGGGGCCGAACATGCTGGACATCTTCGAGTACGGGATGTCCATCCTGGACCGGCTTGACCTGGACACCGCCGACATGCTGGAGATCTTCGCCCTGGTCAGCAGCTGGGTTGGCGGGTTCGTCCAGGAGGAGGTCGCCGAGCAGGCGGCTCGCCGGGACCGGGGGATGGACGAGCGGGAGTGGCAGCAGAGCATGTCCCGCTATCTGGAGACGTTGACCGCCAGCGGGAACTACCCGTACTTCACCCGGGTGGTGCGGGCCGGTGCGGACCGGGACTTCGACACCCGGTTCGAGCGCGGGCTCGACCGGATCCTCACCGGGATCGAGGCAACCCTGCCGGGTTAGCCACGCCACCTCGCGCGGGCCGGCGAACCGTACCAGCGGATCTTGGCATAACCTATAGGGAACGTACGTTTTGTTCACCTGGGGAGGTTGTGCGGATGGGAAAGCTTCGAGGCGCCCGGCGGGGTGCGGCACTGGTCATGGGCGCGGCACTGGCGATCAGCGGCCTGGCCGGGTGCGCCAAGGACGACACCGGCGCCACCACGGCCGACGGCGTCAAGCTGGTCTCGGCAGGCAAGCTCACCACCTGCACCCACCTGCCGTACTCGCCGTTCCAGTCCAAGGACGGCAGCGGCAAGGTGGTCGGCTTCGACGTCGACCTGGTCGACCTCGCCGCCAAGAAGCTCGGCGTCACGCAGGAGATCATCGACACCCCGTTCGAGGGGATCAAGTCCGGGGCCGACCTCAACTCCGGCAAGTGCGACGTGGCGGCGGCGGGCATGACCATCACCGACGCCCGCAAGGAGGTGCTGGACTTCAGCGCCCCGTACTTCGACGCCACCCAGGCCCTCGTGGTGCCGGTCGGCAAGCCGTACAAGACGCTGGCGGACCTGGTCGGCAAGCGGCTCGGGGTGCAGGGCGCCACCACCGGCGAGGACTACGTCAAGGCCCAGGTCGCGCAGCAGAACCTGAAGATCGAGGTGGTCTCGTACAAGGACCTCGGCGCCGAGCAGCAGGCCCTGGCGACCGGCCAGATCGAGGCCGCCGTCGGTGACCTGCCGGTGTGGAACGAGTACGTCAAGGCCAACCCCGGCAAGGTTCTCGTCGCGGGCGGCTTCGACACCGGCGAGCAGTACGGTTTCGCGGTCAAGAAGGGCGGCGACCCGAGGCTGCTGGCGGCGATCAACGACGCGCTCGCCGCGGCACGGGCGGACGGCAGCTATGACACGATCTACGAGAAGTGGATCGGCGCGAAGCCGGCGAGCTGACCGGGTCCGGGAACAACATCGCCCGGTGGCACCCGCCGCCGGGCGATCTGGGGGAGGCATGGCAGAACCAGAGACGCTCGCGGCCGGGAGCGGGGCACCACCCGCCCCGGCCCCGCCGCCGGTCCGACGCCGCCGGCTCGGCCGCCGCCAACGGCAACGGCTCGGACGTACGGCCGGATACCTGGTCTTCGTCGCGCTGCTGCTCGCCGTGGTGGCGGCCGCCGACTGGGGGACCCTGGCCGACGCCTTCTTCCGGCTCGACGTCGCCGGGGAGATGTTCCCCGAGGCGATAACCGTCGCGCTGCGCAACACCATCGTCTACACCCTGCTGGCGTTCGCCTTCGGGTTGGTGCTCGGCCTGGTGCTGGCGCTGATGCGCCTGTCGTCGGTCGGACCGTACCGCTGGTTCGCCACCGGTTACATCGAGCTGTTCCGCGGCCTGCCGTCGCTGCTGGTCCTGTTCATGGTCGGCTACGGCGTGCCGCTCGCCTTCCCCAACCGGGAGATCCCCGGCGGGGTGTACGGGGCGGTCACCATCGGACTCGGGGTGACCGCCGCGGCGTACATGGCGGAGACGATCCGGGCCGGGATCCAGGCCGTCCCGAAGGGACAGTTGGAGGCGGCCCGGACCCTGGGCATGTCGCACGGGCGGGCGATGGTCTCGATCGTGCTGCCGCAGGCGTTCCGGATCGTGATCCCGCCGTTGACCAACGAGATCATCCTGCTCACCAAGGACACCTCGCTGGCGTACGTCCTGGGCGTCACCGCGACCACGATCGAGCTGACCAAGTTCGCCGGCGACGCCCTCAACACCAGGGTCAACCCGACCCCGCTGGTGGTGGCCGGTCTGCTGTACCTGGCGATCACGCTGCCGCTGTCGCAACTGGTCCGGTGGCTGGAACGCCGGGCCGCGAAGGAGAGGTGACCCGGCGGTGCCGGCGATCGAGATTCGCAACCTGCACAAGGCGTTCGGCAAGCTCGAGGTGCTGCGCGGCATCGACCTGTCGGTGGAGACCGGCGAGGTCGTCTGCGTGATCGGACCCTCCGGTTCGGGCAAGTCGACCCTGCTGCGCTGCGTCAACCTGCTGGAACAGCCGACCAGCGGGTCGGTGCACGTGGCCGGCGTCGAGGTCACCGACCCGGACTGCGACATCGACGACGTACGCCGCCGGATCGGCATGGTCTTCCAGCAGTTCAACCTCTTCGGCCACCTGCGCGTACGCGAGAACCTGACCATCGCCCAGCGCCGGGTGCTCGGCCGTACGCGCGCCGAGGCGGACCGGATCGCGGCGGTGAACCTCGACCGGGTCGGCCTGGCCGACAAGGCCAACGCCTATCCGGCACAGCTCTCCGGTGGGCAGCAGCAGCGGGTCGCCATCGCCCGAGCGCTGGCGATGGACCCGCAGCTCATGCTCTTCGACGAGCCGACCAGCGCACTCGACCCGGAACTCGTCGGTGAGGTGCTCGCGGTGATGCGGGGACTGGCCGCCGAGGGCATGACGATGCTGGTCGTGACGCACGAGATGAGCTTCGCCCGTGAGGTCGCGTCGCGGGTGGTCTTCATGGACGGCGGCACCGTTGTCGAGTCGGGTCCGCCCGAGGAGGTCTTCGGGTCCCCGCGCGAGCCCCGTACCCGGGAGTTCCTGCACCGGGTGCTGGAACCGACCCGGGTCAGCGAGGCCGAGATCGGCGCCCACGTACCGGCCGGGAGCTAGCGCGGTCCGGGGCAGGTCTCAGCGCTTGCGGGCCACGCCGCCGTAGACCGAGACCGCCACGTCGCTGGGGCGCTCCCCGGTCCTGGTCGGGCCGAGGTCTGGCCGCCAGTCCGGCAGCACCCGCACCCCCGGCTCGACCAGGTCCAGACCGTCGAAGAAGCGTTCGATCTGCGGCTTGGGGCGTACCTGCATGGTCACCCCGGTCCTGCGGTAGATCGCGGCGACCGCCTCCCACGCCTCCGGGGCGAAGTCGCCGGTGAGGTGGGACAGCGCCAGGTAACTTCCGGAGGGCAGCGCGTCCAGCAGCCGGTTCGCCAGCGCGTACGGGTCGTCGGAGTCGGGCACGAAGTGCATGATGGCGATCAGCAGCAGCCCGACCGGCTGGTCCAGGTCCAGCGTCCGGCGCAACTGTGGCGAATCCAGGATCTGGTCCACGTCGCGCAGGTCGGCGGCGAGGTACTCGGTCCTTCCCTCCGGGGTCCCGGTGAGCAGGGCGCGGGCGTGCGCGAGCACGATCGGATCGTTGTCGACGTAGACGATCCGCGAGTCCGGGACGATGGCCTGGGCGACCTGGTGCACGTTGGGCGCGGTCGGGATGCCGGTCCCGATGTCGAGGAACTGCCGGATCCCGGCCTCCTCGGTCAGGTGACGCACCACCCGGGACAGGAAGGCCCGGTTCTCCCGGGGCGGTATCCGACTGTTGCCGTTCGCCTTCAGCCCCTGCTCCGCGGCGGCCCGGTCGGCGGCGAAGTTGTCCTTGCCGCCGAGCAGGTAGTCGTAGACGCGGGCCGGGTGCGGTCGGTCCGTACGCAGGTCGACCGAGGGCGTGTCGGGCCGCTCGGGATCCGCGTTCATCCAGTTCGTGTCGGTCATCTCCGTGCCCCCCGTGGTGATCGTGCGACCGTCCCGGACCGGGATCCTAGGCCCGGTACGGCGCTCAAGCTACCCCGTCGGTTGCGAGCACCCCGAGGTTCACCGCCCTTCCTACGTGGACGGTCGCAGCCGGAGGTAGAGCAGGGCACCGGCGGCCAGGAGCAGCGGCCAGAGCAGGTACCAACCGGTCATCACCAGCAGCGCGGTGACCGCCACCAGGGCGAACAGCGCCGAACGGTGCGCCCGGGTGCCGCGCGGCAGCAGCCGGAGCGCGGCGGCCGTACCGAGGGCGTACACCAGGACGAAACAGCCGGTGGTGAGCAGGACCAGCGGCTTCGGGCCGATCCCGGCGGCGACCGCGACCGCCATCGCCGCCCCGGCCAGCACCGACACCACCAGCAGGCTGCGCCGGGGCACCTCGCCCGCGCTGCTGCCCCGGTGAAGCCACGCCGGCAGTGCGCCGTCCCGGCCGAGCGCGGCGCCGAGCTTCGCCGCCCCGGCGAAGTACGCGTTCATCGTGCCGAGGGTGAGCAGGAGCGCGGCGACGGCGGCGAGCAGGTGCACCTCGCCGCCGATCCCGAGGGCGAGCAACTCCGCCAGCGGTGCCTCGCTCTGACCGGCGGCCGGACCGAGGACGAGTACGGTGGCACCGGCGACGCCGAGGTAGAGCACCCCGACCACCACCACCGCGACGGTGGCCGCCCGGGGCAGGTCGCGCCCGGGCCGCCGGAAGTCCGCCGCCAGATGGGTGATCGCCTCCCAGCCGGCGAAGCTCCACACCAGCAGGGCCGCCGCCGGACCGACCGCCAGCCACCCGTGCGGCGCGAACGGGCGCAGGTTGTCCCACCGCAGGTGCGGCAACGCGGCCAGCACGGCGGTCAGCAGGAGCGCCACCAGCAGCGAGGCGAGCACGAGCTGCACCCGCCCGGAGACCCGGAGGCCGAGCGCGTTCGTCACGGTCACGACGACGATCAGGATCGCCCCGGTGACCGCCATGGTGGTCGCGCCGCCGCCCAGCGCCGCCGCCACGTAACCGCCGGCGAACAGCGCCGCGGCGGGCGCGCCGGCCGGGACCGCGAAGTAGAAACACCAACCCACGATGGCCGCCGCCCGCGGACCGAAGGCGTTCCGGACGTACGTCGAGACACCGCCCGCGTCCGGGTAGCGCGCGCCCAGCGCGGCGAAGGTCGCCGCGAGCGGCATCGACAGTACGACCAGGGCCAGCCAGGCCAGCAGCGACGCCGGTCCGGCCGCCTCGGCCGCCAGCGCGGGCAGTGCGATCACGCCGGTGCCGAGCACCGCCCCGACGTAGAGCGCGGTGCCCTGGGCGACGGTCAGCCGACCGCCGGTTCGTACGGTGCTGCTGTTTTCGATCAACGAGTCGGTCACGGGTCCAACCTGCTGCACCCGGCGATCGCCGGCCAGTGGCAGGAATGACGATCTGCGGTACGTTCCTGCCATGAAGTCACCCCACACGGTCGCCCTCGTGGTCACCGACGCGATCCCGGTGTTCGAGTTCGCCGTACCGTGCGAGGTCTTCGGGATCGACCGGTCCGACCTGGTCGACCCCTGGTACGACCTGCGCCTCTGCGCGGCCGTTCCCGGCCCGCTGCGAACCTCCCTCGGCCTGCGGGTCGAGGCTCCGTACGGGCTGGACGCACTGACCGACGCGGACACCGTGGTCGTGGCCGCCTGCAACCGGTCGGTGCAGTTGCGCCCGCCCGCGCCGCTGCTCGACGCGCTGCGCCGGGCACACCACCGGGGCGCGCGGATCGTCTCCATCTGCAGCGGCGCGTACGTCCTGGCCGCCGCCGGCCTGCTCGACGGGCGCCGGGCCACCACCCACTGGATGAACGCGGTCGACTTCGCCCACCGCTTCCCCCGGGTACGGGTCGAACCGGACGTGCTCTACACCGACGAGGGCGACCTGTTCACCTCCGCCGGCACCGGCGCCGGCATCGACCTGTGCCTGCACCTGGTCCGCCTCGACCACGGCACCGCCGTCGCCAACGAGGTGGCCCGCCGGATGGTGGTGCCCCCGCACCGCGACGGTGGCCAGGCCCAGTACGCCCGACCGGTGGCCCGGGGCGAACCGCACCCGGACCTGTCCCCGTTGCTGGACTGGGCGCGAGGGCACCTGGACCGTCCGCTGACCGTGGCGGAACTGGCGCACCGGGCGCACCTGAGTCCGCGCACGTTCGCCCGGCGGTTCCGTGACACGGTCGGCACCAGCCCGTTGCAGTGGCTGGTCGAGCAGCGGGTACGGGTGGCCCAGGAGTTGCTGGAGACGACCGACGAACCGGTGGAGCGGATCGCCCGGGTGGCCGGGTTCGGCAACCCGGTCAGCCTGCGCCGGCACTTCCGCCGGGTCACCAGCGTCTCGCCGCAGACGTACCGGCACGTGTTCCGTACCGACGAACGGTGAGGAGTCGGCGGCCGGGTCAGTTCCGGTAGGTGCCGAGCGTGTTGACGAAGGTGCTGCCGTTCCAGCGCATCGTGTGGGTGGTGGTCTCCCCGGTCGCGGTGTGCCGTACCGCGACGGTCAGGACGTCGTACTCCACCTGCCAGCCGTCCTGGATGACGTACTGCCCGCCGTTCGCCACGGGCACGTCGCGGGTGACGAATCCCCGCTCGCCCTGGCCGAACAGGTAGAGGGAGTCGTGCGTCGCACCGTCGAACGTGCACCGTACCCCGGCGAGGAGTTCGCCGTTGCCGTCGTGATCGAGGTCGACCGGCCTGATGTCGGTGGTTGCCCCGAACTGGTCCCCGGCCCGGGTCAGGGGTTGTACCGTCCGCCCCGGGCAGACCACCCTGCCGTCGCGCATGATCGTGGCGAGTTGCACCGCCGACCCCGTCATTCCCTGTTCCGATTCCGGCGACGAGATCAGGGAAAGCGGTGCCGTACGGCCGGCCGCCTGTACGAACCGGAAGCCGTCCCACCGGTAGCTACGGGAGTGGGGAGGTGCGTACAGCGAGGGGCCGGCGATGCCGCGTTCGGTCTGCGCGTACCAGACCTCGGCGACGAGCTCCCCGTCCGCCACCTCGAAGGACAGGTGTCGGGCGCCGGGCTGACCCGCGAAGCCGAGTCCCACCAGCGAGTGGTCGGCACGCATGGTGACCACGAGCAGCCGACCGCCCGGGAGGTCGTTGCGGAGATCGTTTGCCGACAGCGGGCCGCACCGGACGTTCAGCACCGCCTCCGGGACGCCGTCGCCGGTGAGGTCGCCATAGGTGATCTCACTTCGGTTGACCAGCAGCTTCTCCCGGTCCTCGTCCGCTGGCGCCCAGGCGAAGCCCGACGGCACCATAAGCTCGACGACCGGCTGGAGGTGCTGCCGGCCGGTCGGACAACCGCTCCCGGAATCCTTCGGCAGGTCGATGACCGTTCGTGCCCAGTCGACCGCGGTGATGACGTCGGCCGGCGCGGCGTCCTCGGGCCGGTCGCGTACGGCGACGAAGCCGACCGTCAGGAGAGCCGCCACACCGACGAGCACCGAGACGACCAGGTACCCGGCCGGCCGACGCCCCGATCGGGATTCATTTTCCGACACGTCTGCCTGCCTCGGTGACCGATGGACACCCGAAGGCCGGTGTGGGCCCGAGTGGTGCGACGGCTCGCATGATCATTGTGGGACACCCCGGCAACGCCGGTGCGTGTCCGGTCAGATGGCCGACGGCGGGGTGGCGGTGCTCCGCATCAGCGCGAACACTCCCCAGCCGAGGTGTTCGCGTACGTAGCGGACGTAGCGCAGGGGATCGTCGGTCAACTCCTGGCGCAGTTCCCCGGCGAGTTCGTCGTCGGGGTTCGCGTCCAGCCAGGTACGCAGGTTGAGCCAGTGTGCGGCGGCGTACCGGTCCCAACTGTCCTGGCTGGCGAGCACCATCTCGACCAGGTCCCAACCGCTGTCCCGGAACAGGCCGACCAGACCCGGCAGACTCCGGAACTCGTCCTTCGTCCTGGCGTAACAGGCGCGGACGGTCTCCTCGTCGGGCGGGTCGATCCGCCAGTACGGCTCCCCGACGAGCAGCATCCCACCGGGGCGGAGACTGCGTTCGAGGAGTTCCAGGGTGCCGGGGACACCGTTGCCGATCCAGGTGGCGCCGATGCAGCAGGCCACGTCGACGGGCTTCTCGGCGACGTACCCGGCGGCGTCGCCGTGCACGAAGGTGACGCGGTCGGCGACGCCGAGGCTGTGTGCGCGGGACCGTGCGGCCTCGGTGAAGGCTGTGCTGATGTCGACGCCGATGCCGGAGATGCCGTGGTCCCTGGCCCAGGTGCAGAGCAGTTCTCCCCGGCCGCTGGCCAGGTCGAGCAGCGACATGCCGGCGCGCAGGCGTACGGCCTGCCCGAGGGTGGCCAGCTTTTCCGAGGTGAACGGGTTGAGGATGCGAAGGTCGCCCTCGCGGATGGTGAAGCTACGTGGAAGATCCATTTCTGAGACTCCTGACGTCCGAGGTACGGGTGAACTGGCGCTGAGGCTGGTCGGTCCGGATCAGCACGCTGTTCGCCGGCATCAAAAGCACCCACTTCGGAGGTCGGAACGATGTGGCCACGGTAACCAGCCCGTCGGTCCGGGCCAACCGAATAACCAGGTCATCCCGAACCCGTTGCCTCGAAGCAACGGCCGGCGCCGGCGTACCGGAAAATTCCGCGACGTTTTGAAACCGGCCGACGGCGGCAGGCGTGTTTGGGGGGTGTTGGCGCAGTGAGCCGGCACGGCGTCCATGTCGATTGCCCGGCAGCCAGGTGCGGGCGGTGTGTGAGGAGTAGGCCATGCCCAAGGTGAAATGGGTTACCGGCGCGACGATGCTGGCGTGCGCCGGTGCGCTGGTGGCGTGCGGGACCGGTTCGCCCGCGGGTCCGACCGCATCCGGCGGACCCTCCGTCTCCTCGTCCGCGACGCCGACGCTTGCGCCGACCGCCGCCGTGACGCCGTCCTCGGCACCGTCGTCCGCCGCGCCGCCCCCGGCGAACACGAGCGACCCCCTGCTGTCCGGCAAGCGGGAGATGACGATCGTGCGGGTGCAGGCGACCGAGGGCGGGCTGTCGCTCGACGGTCGGCTGGCCGAGGTGGACGACGACAGCGGTCGCCAGCGTTTCGTCGCCACCCCGCTCGGCGGAGACAAGTACCTGGTCAAGTCGTACACCAGGGCCAACAACCACCCCGCCGCCGACGAGCCCGCCTGCTGGCAGGTCTACAACCCGAGGTCCTCGGAGCCGCTGACCGTCGAGGGTGCGGCGTGTGACCCGAACAACAAGGCCCAGGGATTCACGATCACCGCCCAGGGCAGGGGCGCGTACGCGATCAGCCACGAGTCGGCGTTCCTGCAGCTCTCCCCGTCCAGGGGCCTGATCCTGGAGGAGTTGGGTGACGCGCCGCTGCTGAGCACGTTCCGGTTCGTCGACGTGGGCCCCGCCCGTACTCCGGCCGGTGGCTGAGCAGGTCCGCGCACGCCGACGGTCGTGGGAGGCGGCGGACGAACCACCTCCCCGACCGGCGGCCGCGCTCGCTCCACCCCCGTGCCGGCAGCGTGCCGGCCGGCGCCTACCCTCTTCGGCGGGAGTCGATGTCAGGCTGGCGAATACCGAGGCCGCGCCCTGGGTAGATGGGTCCCGGACGCGGTTGTCCGGTCGGGGCGGGAGTACATGGCACATGCGTAACGCCGAGGAGTTCGACGACTTCTACGCCGCGTCCTCCCGGCGGGTGCTGGGCCAGGTGTACGTGATGGTCGGCAACTACGCCGAGACCGAGGACGCCGTGGCCGAGGCGTACCTCAGGGCGTGGGACCGGTGGAGCAGGGTACGCGAGTGCGACAGCCCGGAGGCATGGGTGCGCCGGGTCGCGTACCGGATCGCGGTCTCCGCCTGGCGCAAGGCGACGAACCGGCTCCGGGCGCATCACCGGGACGCGACCGATGATCACATCGACGCGATCAGCCCCGACCATGTGGCGCTGGTGCAGGCCCTGCGCAAGATCTCCAAAGATCAGCGTAGGGTCGTCGTCCTGCACCATCTTGTCGGTCTCAGCGTCGCCGAGATCGCCGTCGAGACCGGCACGTCCGCCAACACGGTCAAGACCTGGCTCGCCCGGGGCCGCCGGGCCCTGGCCGAACACCTCGGCAGCGAGCAGTACGTCATGGATGGGGAACGGCCATGATGCCCGACGACCACCTCGACGATGCTCTGCGTTCGCTTGCCGCACACGCCGGGCGTACGGGCCGGCTCCCCAACGTCCCCGCCGACGTCCGCCAACGGGGCGACAAACGCCGCAAGCGCAGGTACGCAGGCTCCGCGGCACTCGGGGTCGCACTGGTGGGCCTGCTCACCGCAGGGATCGCGGTGACCCAGCCGAACCGAGGTCCACAGACCGGTCCGCCCGCCGCCCCGCCCGCATCCGCCGGCCCCTCCACGCCCCCCTCCGCGACGCCGACGCCCACACCTTCCCCCGCGCCACCGACCACCCCGGCCGGTACGGCCGACCCCCTGCTCTCGGGGACGAGGGAGGTCACGATGGTGCGGGTGCAGGCGTCCGAGGGCGCGGTGGCGCTCGACGACGGGCTCATGGAGGTCGACGACGACAGCGGCCGGCAGCGGTTCGTCACCAAGCCGCTTGGCGGGGACCTCTACCAGGTCCTGTCGTACACCCGGGCGAACAACCACCCCGCGGCCGACGAGCCGTCCTGCTGGCAGGTGTACAACCCGAACTCCGGCCGGTCGCTGACCGTCGAGGGGGCTCTCTGCGACCCCGACAACCCGGCCCAGCGGTTCACCATCACCGCCCAGGGCAAGGGCGCGTACGCGATCAGCAACCAGGGCGCGTTCCTCCAGTTCTCACCCACCAAGGGTCTGATCATGGAGGAGCTGGGGGACGCCCCGCTGCTGAGCACGTTCCGGTTCGTCGACGTCGGTCCCGCCCGTACCCCCGCCGGAGGCTGACCGGGTCGAAGGGCGCCGCCGGGTTACGGGGTGGGCAGGGTCGCGCGGTCGGCGGCCTCCCGGCCGGACTCCCAACCCTCCCGGCTGTCGACCCGGCTGCCGCGGGCCCGGACCGTCTGCGGGAACACCTTCCGCATGGTTTCGCGTACCTGCTCGTCGCGGGCGGCGAGCACCGGCAGCAGGTTGACCGGTTCGGCGGTACCGATCTCGTCCGTGTCGCGGGTCGCCTCGGTCAGGGCGGCCTTGGCTGCGCCGGCCAGCCGTTCACCGATCCGGATCGCGAACGCCACCAGGAACGACTGGCGGAACGCCTTCAGCCTGGCCCGGCCGGCCTTGCCGCCCGGCGGCTCGGCCCGCGCCATCGACCGGTGCGCCTGCACGAGCAGGGAGGTGTAGAGCAGGTCGACGGCGTCGATGTCGGCGTCGAACCCGAAGACGGTGCTGAATCCGAGTTCCGGGGACCAGACCGTGTGGCAGCGGTTGGCCCGGGCGACGGCGTCGAGCAGGGACGCCTTCTCACCCTCGTACGGGTGGTCCACGCCGATCCGGCGGGCGTACGGGACCACGGCGGTGTCGCCGGACCGGGCCAGGAGCAGCGCCTCGTCCAGACTGTGCCGGGTGATCAACTCCTGGGCCTTGGCGGTGTACGCCTCCGCCTCCGCCGGATACGTGCTCGACTCGGCCTTGGCCAGCAGTGCCCGTACCCGATCCAGCAGGCGCTCGTCGATCCGCCCGCCGCCGGTGCTGCCGGACCGGCGACCGGGCTGCGGCGCGGTTCCGGGTGGCGGCACGAGCACCTCGATCGGTGGCAGCTCGGCCAGGATGGTGAGCAGGGTCAACACCGCATCGAGTACGGCCACCCGGTCCGACCGCCACCGGACGGCGACCTCGTCCAGGTACGTGGCGTCGCTGCGCCACCAGACCCGCGCCTCGAGCGCGTTCGCCTGCGCCAGCCACCGCTCGTCCACCCGCTTGCGGGAGACGTGGCGCAGGTGCGCGGCGATCGCATCGGTCACCAGTTGGGTGTGCGTCGGCTGCCCCCGCCGGCCCACCACCCGGTGCAGCTCGACCGGCTGCCACCCCCGCCGCCACAGCCCCGCGCACGCCTCGTTCAGTACGGCGACCAGCGCCGGATCAACCTCGGCCGGGGGCGTGACGGTCAGCGCGTCCAGCCCGGTTTCATAGTCCACCGAGCCGACGACTACCGACCTGATCCGCTCCCGCACCGATGTTGTCACCTGTACAAGGCTACGGAGGTCGACCGGACGCACTGACGGCGCGGCTTCGATCATCTTCATTCGTGCGGTGGCGACCCGCCGATTCGGCCCCCGATGCGCCGACTGCCCGAAATCGACGTCGCCTATCGGGCTATTCCGCCGGGTTTCGGCCCTGTTGACGGCCGGACGCCCATCGCCGAGCCTGGTCGGCGAGCCGAGCCGTGATCCCGGTGCCGGGATCGGAAAAGGAGCGCAGATGCCGCACCTGACCTTGCACGAGCCGGGGATCCGGGGACTGTTCCGGTTCCGCCCCGAGACGGCCCTTCCGCTCAACGGGCTGGTCGAGGTGCTGCTCTGCGGACCCGGCACGCTGAGTCGGGGCGAGCGTGAGCTGATCGCGGCGTACGTGTCGGCGCTCAACGAGTGCACCTACTGCTACTCCGCGCACGCCGCGTACGCCGCCGCGCAGCTCGACGAGGGCATGGAACTGGTCGAGCAGGTACGCGCCGACATCGACGGCGCACCCGTCTCGGCCAAGCTGCGGGCCCTGCTCCGGATCGCCGCCGCCGTGCAGAACACCGGACGGGCCGTCACCGACGACCTGGTCAAGACGGCCCGTGCCGAGGACGCCACCGACCAGGAGATCCACGACACGGTCCTGATCGCGGCCGCGTTCTGCATGTTCAACCGGTACGTCGACGGACTCGCCACCGCGCTGCCGGACGACCCCGACTTCTACACCGACCGGGCTAAGAAGATCGTGGCCGGCGGCTACCTGGCCGTACTGGAGGAAGCGCGCCGGCAGGGCTGACCGGGGGCACGGCCACCCCGGTCAGGGCTGACCGCATCAGCGGCTACCCCGCCAGGGCGGCCATCCAGGACTCCACGTCGGCGGCACTGCGCGGCAGCGCCGCCGACAGGTTCCGGCTGCCGGTCGCCGTGATCAGCAGATCCTCCTCGATCCGCATGCCCAGGCCGCGCAGCTCCGCCGGAACCAGCTCGTCGTTCGGCTGGAAGTACAAACCCGGCTCGACGGTCAGGGTCATGCCCGCCTGCAACTCGCCGTCGGCGTACCGGCCGGGGGTGGCTCGGGCGCAGTCGTGGACGTCCAGGCCGAGCATGTGCCCGGAACCGCAGAGCGCCCACCGGCGGTAGAGCTGCCGCTGCGGGTCCAGCGCCTCGTCCAGCGAGCAGCGCAGCAGGCCCAGGTCGACCAACCCGGTGGCGAGCACCGCCATCGCCGCCCAGTGGTAGTCACGGAACGCCGCACCGGGACGCAGCGCGTCGATGGCCGCGTCGTTCGCGGCGCGTACGAGTTCGTAGACGTCGTGCTGGACCGGGGTGAACCGGCCGCTGACCGGCAGGACCCGGGTGATGTCGGCGGTGTATCGGGTGCCGACCTCCACCCCGGCGTCGAGCAGGAGCAACTGGCCGGGCTGCACCGGGCCGGTGTTGTCCTTCCAGTGCAGGGTCGCCGCGTGCGCACCGGCGGCGACGATCGAGTGGTACCCGACCTCCTCGCCCTCGGTACGGGCCCGCCGCCAGAACGTCCCCTCCAACCACCGTTCGCCACCGGGGCCGGTGGCCTGCGGCAACGCCCGTACGACGTCCTCGAACCCACGGGCGGTGACGTCCACGGCGTGCTGGAGCTGGGTGACCTCCCACTCGTCCTTGATCAGCCGCAGGTCGGCCAGGGCCACCGCCAGGTCCGCGTCCCCGGCCGGATCGGTCACCGGGACAAGGGCGTCCAGGTGCGGGTCGATGCCCCGCAGCAGCCGCGCCCGCCGGCTCGTACGCAGCGCGGCCGGCAGCTCCGCCAGCGGCCGGCAGCGCAGGTCCAGAGCCCGGCCCAGGGTGACCAGATCGGTTCGGGCGCCGTTCCACACCACCCCGGTCGTCCGGTCCGCCCAGTACGCCGTGCTGCCCAGCTTCGGCGGCTCGTCGGTGTAGAGGGTCGCCTCCCCGTCCGGGGCCAGCACCAGCGTCCCGCCCCGGTTCCCGTCCCCGGTCAACCAGGTGTAGTCGGCACCGGGACGGAACCGGTAGAACTGGTCGTTGCTGCGTACCGGGGCGGCTCCGGCCGGGACCACCAGGTGTTCGCCCGGGAACATGCCGGCGAGCCGGGCCCGGCGCTTCGCGGCCCAGGCCGCCACCTCCGGGTGGACCTCGGTCGGCGCGTCCGGCTCGCTCCACCCGGTCCCCATGAACTCGGCCAGGGCGGCGGGAATGGCGAGATCGTGGCTGCCGGTGTCGAGCGGCTCGGACATGGGGGAACTCCCTACTGTTGCGGGCGGTAGTTGCCGGTGAGCCGGCCCAGCTTCAGCGCCAGGTGCAGACAGAGCCGCTCGTTGCCGTCCTTGAGGTCGGTCTCGGCGAGCTGTTCCACCCGTTGCAGCCGGTAGTAGAGCGTGGTCCGGTGCAGCCGGAGCTGTTCGGCGGTGGCGTGCGCGTTGCCGGCCAGGTCCAGGTACGCCTCCAGCGTCTCCAGCAGGACGTGGTTGGCGTCGTCGCGCAGCAGCCGTTCCAGGCCGGGATGCACCCCCGCCACGTCCAGGTGCTGGTCGTCCAGCCGCGACAGCACCCGGTAGATGCCCAGGCTCGCCCAGGAGACCACCCGGCCCAGCGCGGGCAGCTGGACGCCGACCCGGGCCGCCTGCGCCGCCTCCTCGTACGAGCCGACGGCGTCGACCAGCCCGGCTCGGGACCCACCGATGCCGATCACCGTACGGACGACCGAGCCGAGCCCCCGGGTGGCGTGCTGGAGGGCCTCGTCCAGGTGCCGGGCCACCGCCTCCGGGGCGGGTCGACCGGCGACCCGGCCGCCGCAGAGCAGCAGCACCCCGTGGTCGTGCCGGACCAGGTGCAACGCCTCCCGGGTGCCGAGCCAGCGGCGGGTGGTGACCAGTGCCTGTTCCAGGGCGATCCGGGCCACCTCGTCCGGCACCTGACCGCGCGGCACGACGAGTTGCGCGACCAACCCGGTGGCCGCACCGTCACCGGCGATCACACCCTCTTCGAGCAGCGTACGGACCGCGTGCCGGCGGGCCTCCACACTCTCCACCAGCAGGGTCCGGGCCGCTTCGGTCTCCCGTTGCGAGGCGAGTTCGCCGAGCAGGTTCTCCCGGTACAGGGCGAGCGCCAGGTCGGCCATCACACTGTTCGCGGTCTCGATGTCGGCGTCGGTCATGCCGCCGTCGTCGTCGATGAACCAGACGAAACCGAGCAGCAGGTCGTCGTGCCGGATCGGTACGCACACCCGGGGCAGCAGGTCGAGTTCCTCGCACGCCTCGGTGCGTACCGGTTCACGGGCCTTCATGATCCCGACGTTGCGGAACCAGGCGATCACCTCGGGCGTGGTGTGCCTGCGCAGGATCGAGGCCCGCCGGACGTTGTCCAGCACACCGGTGTGTTCGCTGTAGACGACGACGCGTTGTCGTCGGTCTTCGATGAGCGCCGGCCGACCGACGCGGGCGGCGACGGCATCGACGATGCGTTGCAGCTCAGCCTGCATGTCATCCCCTGGTCGTCCCTGGTTGCCAATGGGGCAGGTGCCCCGGGAATCCGACCGGAGCCGTTGGACCGCCAGGCCCTACCTTCGCGTTGATATTGGTCCGAGCGCAAGTGGTCGTTACCAAGTCAAGACCGAAGGGCGGACCCACCTACCGGCAGAAGTCGGGGCGAACTACCGACAGAAGTCACTGCCGGGCCCCCCGCTGTTTCGGCAACTGTCCGAAGACTGGCCGTAACCGCCGTCCTTACGGTTGCCCCGAAGCGCGGGGGAGGAGACGAGATGCCCGACGGGTACGACGTGGTGGTGATCGGCGCCGGCATAGTCGGTGCCGCCTGCGCGTACGCCTGCGCCCGGCGGGGCCTGTCGGTGGCGGTGCTCGAACGCGGTGGCCTGGTCAGCGGAGCCACCGGCTCCGGCGAGGGCAACCTGCTCATCTCCGACAAGGCACCCGGCCCCGAACTGGCGTTGGCCCTGCTCAGCAACCGGCTCTGGCAGACCCTCGACGCCGAACTGTCCGACCGGTACGGCGACTTCGAACTCGAACGCAAGGGCGGCCTGATGGTCACCCGTACGGACACCGGGCTGGCCGCGTTGACCGACTTCGCGGCCGGGCAGGCGGCCGACGGCGTCACCGTCGAACCGGTCGGCACCGACCGGCTGCGGGAGTTGGAGCCCGAGATCACCGACGGGCTCGCCGGCGGGGTCTTCTATCCGCAGGACATGCAGCTCATGCCGGCACGGGCGGCGGTTGTCCTGCTCGCCGCGGCCCGGGACGCCGGTGCCCGCGTACGGCTGCGTACCGAGGTCACCGCGTTGCGGCGGGACAGCACCGGCCGGGTGACCGGGGTGGTGACGGCCGGTGGTGTGGTCGGCGCCGGGCAGGTGGTCAACGCGGCCGGAGCCTGGGCCGGCCAGGTCGCCGGTCTTGCCGGTGCTGCCGTTCCGGTGACCCCCCGACGCGGCTTCATCCTGGTCACCGAACCGGCCCCACCCCTGGTACGGCACAAGGTCTACGCCGCCGATTACCTCGACAACGTGGCCAGCGGCGACTCCGACCTCCAGTCGTCCGCCGTGGTCGAGGGCACCCCGAGCGGCACGATCCTGATCGGCGCCACCCGTGAACTGGTCGGCTTCGACCCGACCCCGAACCCGGAGGCGATCCGCCGACTCGCGTACGGCGCGGTGTCGCTCTTCCCGGTGCTGGCCCGGATCCGGATCATGCGGCTGTACCACGGTTTCCGCCCGTTCTCGCCGGACCACCTGCCGGTGATCGGAGCCGATCCACGGGCCCCCGGCCTGGTGCACGCGCACGGTCACGAGGGCGCCGGGATCGGCCTGGCCCCGGCAACCGGTGAGCTGGTCGCCCAGGTTGTCGTCGGTGAACAACCGGAGCTGGACCTGAGCCCGTTCAGCCCGACCCGGTTCGCGTCCGGAGACGAGGTGGTCGAGGATGCCGCAGCCTGACCATTCGCCCGCCACCGAATTCGACATCACCGTGGACGGCGTACGGGTCCCGGTCCGTCCGGGGCAGACCGTCGCGGCGGTGCTGCTCGGCGGGGGCCGGCTGGTCACCCGGCGGACCCGGATCGAGGGTCGCCCGCGCGGTCTGTTCTGCGGCATCGGTACGTGCTTCGACTGCCTGGTCGTCTGCAACGGCGAACCCGGCGTCCGCTCCTGCCTGCGCCCCGTCGCCCCCGGCGACGTGATCGAAACCGGCACCGTCATCGAGACCAGCGCCGCGATCGTGACGGGGAGCGACCGTGGCTGACCCGCAGATCGCGGTCGTCGGCGCCGGACCGGCCGGACTGGCCGCCGCGCTCGCCGCCGCGGACGGCGGCGCCGAGGTGACCGTGGTGGACCTCGGGGCCCTGCCCGGCGGGCAGTACCTCCGGCAGCCCGCCGTCGCCGGTCTGCCGCCGGTACGGCACGGCGCCGCCGCCGACCGGCTGCTGGACCGCACCCGCGACCATCCCCGGATCACCTTCCTGACCGGCCACCAGGTCTGGCAGGCCGCCGCCGACGCGATCCCGCACCTCGACAACCGGGGCGGCCCCGGCTTCACCCTGCGACTGCTCGGGCCGACCGGCCCGGTCACGCTGCACCCGTCCGTGCTGGTCCTCGCCACCGGCGGACACGACCGGGTGGTGCCGTTCCCCGGCTGGGACCTGCCCGGTGTGGTCACCGCCGGTGCCGCCCAGTCCCTGGCGAAGGGGCAGGGTGTGCTGGTCGGCCAGCGGGTCCTGGTCGCCGGGACCGGGCCGTTCCTGCTCACCGTCGCGGACGGGCTCGCCGCCGCCGGAGCCGAGGTGGCCGGCGTGGTCGAGGCGTCCCGGACCAGCCGGTGGGGGCGGCACCTCGGCGCCATCGCCGGCACTCCCGGCAAGGTTGGCGAAGCGGTTCGCTACCTGGGTTCGCTGCGTCGTCGCCGGATCCCGATCTGGTCCGGCGAGGCCGTGACCATGGTCGAACCGTACGGCGACCGGCTCCGGGCCACCCTGCGCCGGGTGGACGCCGGTTGGCGCCCCGGAGCGGTGACCCGTGCGGTCGCGGTCGACGCGGTCTGCGTGGGTCACGGCTTCACCCCGTCGGTGGAACTGGCCGTCGCGCTCGGCTGCGCCACCCACCACGACCCGGCCGACGGCAGCCTCGTCGTCAGCGTCGACCACAGCCAGGCGAGCACCGTACCGGGGGTCTTCGTCGCCGGTGAGGCGACCGGAGTGGGCGGCGCCGACCTGGCCCGGTACGAGGGCACGCTGGCCGGTCTGGCCGTCCTGCACCGGATCGGCCGGCTCGACACCGCCGCGTTCGGACGTGCCGCCGGTCCGTTGCGCCGCCGGATCACCCGTCAGCGCCGGTTCGCCACCGCACTGCACAAGGTCTACCCGGTGCCGGACGGCTGGACCCACTGGCTGCGGGCGGACACCGTGCTCTGCCGCTGCGAGGAGGTGACCGTCGGCCGTACCCGGTCCGACATCACCGCGTACGGCATCGACGACCTGCGGGCACTGAAGCTGGTCACCCGGATCGGGATGGGCCGCTGCCAGGGTCGGATGTGCGGGCGGGCCGCAGCCTGCCTGCTGGGCCAGGTCAGCGGGCGGTCGCAGCCGCTCGACACCTTCGCCAACCGTCACATAGCCATGCCGGTGCCACTGGGCACCGTCGCCGAGGAAGGAACAACCCCGTGACAGCTCGAAAGCCGTGGCAGGGCGTCGTGGTCGCCATACCGACGCCGTTCCGCGAGGACCTCTCCGTCGACTTCGACCGGCTGCAGGAACACGTGCGTTGGTTGGCGGACGAGGGCTGTCACGGTGTCACCCCGTGCGGGTCGCTGGGGGAGTACCAGAACCTCAGCGACGAGGAGCGCGCCGACGTCGTACGCGCCACCGTCGAGGCGGCCCCCGCCGGGTTCGCCGTGGTCCCCGGCGTCGGCGGGTACGGCAGCCGCCAGTCCCGCCGCTGGGCCGAGCACGCCGCGTCGGTCGGGGCGCACGCCGTACTGGCGTTGCCGCCGAACACGTACGCGGCGCGGGACCCCGAGGTGGTCGCGCACTTCCGTGAGGTGGCCTCGGTCGGGCTGCCGGTGGTGGCGTACAACAACCCGATCGACACCAAGGTGGACCTCACCCCGGAGTTGCTCGCCACCATCGCCGAGACCGACGGGATCGTGGCGGTGAAGGAGTTCAGCGGCGACGTACGCCGGCTGCACCGGATCCTCGACCTGAGCCCGCATCTCGACGTGCTGGCCGGCGCCGACGACGTACTGCTGGAACTGGTGGTGTGCGGGGCGAAGGGCTGGATCGCCGGCTTCCCGAACGCGCTGCCGAGGCTCTCGGTGCAGCTCTACGAACTCGCCCGCGCCGGAAACCTGGCCGAGGCGCTGCCGCTGTACGCCGCCCTGCACCCGATCTTCGGTTGGGACAGCCGCCCGGTGTTCGTACAGGCGATCAAGCTCGGGATGGAACTCGCCGGCCGGTACGGCGGCCCCTGCCGCCCGCCGCGCGGCCCGCTCTCCACCGAGACCGAGGCGCAGGTCCGCAAGGACATGGCCCGCGCCCTCGCCGTGACCCCGGTGGGTACGGATGCGTAGCCGGATGGTGCTGCACGCGGTCGACTCGCACACCGAGGGGATGCCGACCCGGGTCATCACCGGCGGGGTCGGAGTGCTGCCCGGTGCGACCATGTTCGAGCGCAAGCAGCTCTTCGAGCAGGACCGCGACGGGCTGCGCCGACTGCTGATGCTCGAACCGCGCGGCCACTCCGCGATGTCCGGTGCGATCCTGCAACCGCCGACCCGGCCGGACGCCGACTTCGGGGTGCTCTTCATCGAGGTCTCCGGCCTGCTGCCGATGTGCGGGCACGGCACCATCGGGGTGGCGACCGTGCTGGTGGAGACCGGGATGGTCCCGGTGGTGGAACCGGTGACCACGATCCGGCTGGACACCCCGGCCGGCCTGGTCACCGTCGACGTCGAGGTACGCGACGGCCGGGCCGCAGCGGTCACCATCCGCAACGTACCGTCGTTCCTGCTCACCGCCGACCAGGAGGTCAAGGTGGGGGACGGGATCGGGTCGGTCCGCTACGACATGGCCTTCGGCGGCAACTTCTACGCCATCGTGGAGGCCGAGTCACTCGGCCTGCCGGTCGAGCCGGCCACGGTGCCGGAGCTGATCCGCCGGGGCTTGAAGATCATGGCGGCGATCGACGAGCAGGCACCGCCGGTGCACCCGACCAATCCGGGCATCAACGACTGCCGGCACATCCAGATCGTGCAGCCGGGACACGACGGCGCGGACGCGCGCAACGCGGTGGTCATCCACCCCGGCTGGGTCGACCGTTCGCCGTGCGGCACCGGTACGTCCGCCCGGATGGCCCAGCGGCACGCCCGTGGCCTGCTCGAACTGGACACCGACTTCGTCAACGAGTCCCCGATCGGCACCCGGTTCACCGGCCGCCTGACCGGCACCACCACCGTCGGCGACCTGCCCGCCGTACTCCCGACGGTCACCGGGCGAGCCTGGATCACCGCCACCGCGCAGTACATGCTCGACCCCGAAGACCCGTTCCCCGAGGGCTTCCTGATCTGAGTACGGACGGGCCCTTGCCATCGCTGCACGTTGAGCAGGGGCCCTTCCGGATCGGGATCGACGGAGCGCCACTCAAGATTTGCCCAAGGCCCGCCGTCCCGCCTCGTCGGGCCCAGAAAGGATCGCTGCCCTGTCCCCCTCGGCGCTACTCCAAGGCTTGACGTACGCACATACAGCTACCACGATGGCTGGAGCGCAACTTTCCGCAACCACGAGGACAGGAGCGAACCGTGGAGTTGACGTTCGTCGGCAAGGACCCGGACTCGAACCCGACCGGCTCGCCGACCGTGTACCGCACGGACCGGGGCAGTTGGGTGGTTCAGGGCTGGGTGGTGAGCGACGAGGGCGCCCTCGGCCAGATGAACATCCCCGAAGGGGAGAGTTGCGTGGAGATTCCCGACAGGATGCTTCAGTTCTTCAAGGATGGCCGTGACCTCGATCAGTGAGGCCGAGTTCGACCACCTGCTACGCAACTTCGAGCGTGAGTCCTTACACCTGGAGACTCGCGACGCCTACGGCACGGCAGTCGAACTGCCATACATGGCAAAGTGGGCGGCGGGCGAGCCGGACGATCTCGCGTGGCTCGGCGACTGGTGCGACACCCTCCGGGAGCACGTAAAGGCCGGCAAGTCGGTTCGTCGTGCCCGCATCGTCTCCGAACCTCTCAGCGACTATCAGCGATGGTCACACAGCATTGCGGACCCCATGGTCGATGCGGGTGAGGACATTCGCTGGGTACCACGTCGCCTCGTGTCGTCCGTCGCCATACCCGGCAACGATTTCTATCTTTTCGATGATCGCTTGGCCGTCTTCCTGATCTATTCGGGAGGTGGCTTGAACGCGGACATGGTGTCGTCCACGGACCCGGCCACCCTTGAGCTATGCCGGTCGGCCTTCGAGGCAGTCTGGCAGATGTCCATCCCGCACCGTGACTACCAACCCGTCTAGCGCTGCCCGGCAGGCGCAAGAGGCCCTCGGCGTCCGTCTCAGGGAGATCCGCAAGGATGCGGGTTTCTCTGGGCGGGCGCTGGCCGAGGTTACTGGCCAGCACTACACCCGCGTCAGCAAGATCGAGCACGGCGTACAGCCTCCGACGGACGACGATATCCGCACCTGGTGTGGGGCGTGCGGTGCGGATGAACAGGTTCTGGACCTCATCGCCACGCTGCGTGGCGTCGAGTCCGCGTATCTCGAATTCCGTCGGCAGAGCCGAGCGGGTATGAAGCGTGTCCTCGGGGCGCACACCGTCGCGCTGTACGAGCAGACCACGCTGTTCCGGATCTACGAGCACAACGTCATACCTGGACTGTTCCAGACGGCGGACTACTCGGCCGCGATGCTGTCGTTTTGGATCGACTTTCTTGAAACGCCCAACGACCTGGACGAGGCTGTCGCGGCGCGGATGGAGCGACAGCGCGTCATCTATCGGCGTGGTAAACGGTTCGCGGTCGTGTTGGAAGAACAGGCGCTTAGAACGTGGTTCGGCGATGCCGAGACGCAGGCCGGACAGCTCGACCGGCTGCTGGCGGTGATGTCGCTGCCTAACGTGTCGGTCGGAATCATCCCGCTCATGAACGAGCGCGGGGCCGTGCCGTCGACAGGGTTCTGGATCTTCGATGACGTCCTAGCTGCTCTGGAAACCCCGACGGCCAGCATCGAGGTAGCACGCCCACAAGAGATCGAGCTGTACGGCCGCATGTTCGAGCGGCTGCAAACGGTCGCCAAGTACGGGCGGCCCGCTCGCGCGCTGATCTCCAAAGTGCTCGCCGAGCTGGATTGACGCAACAACTCGCAACATCGTGGACCACCGGGCGCACACCCTCCTAGGTTGAGACGGACCCGACGACGACGCCGCACCGGAGGAGATGCGCGATGTTTGTCTTCCGTCACTGGTCCGGCTGGCCCTGGCGAGGGCTCACCCGGCCGGACTCTGAGCCGACAACTACTACGGTCACGCACCGCCGCGTGTGGCGCGGCTTCCGCCGGTATTGCGTGTGCGGGCTGCGTTGGCCATGCCTTGATCGAGGTACGCCCCCGCAGGGTGCGCGGCTGTACGACGTGGCTTCGGTACCGGGATCGGCCCGGGCTGTCAGGCCGACGGCGAATCAGGGTCGGCCGCTTACGTTCGGGCAGCAGACGGACTACCGTGTGCCCCGCAACGGCGGCCGTCATGATCGGTAGTGAGTTCGTCCAGGTGGGCGATGTCATCCACGCCGAAGAGGGCGACTACCGCCGAGGCAACGTGCCTGCCCACCAGGACAGCATGGGTGACCTCCACCTGCGGGTGACGCACGTTCCGATGGACGCGGGGGCGTACGACACCGAATGGGTCACGGTGCGCGGCATCGAAAAGCCGCTGGGGAAGCCCGAGCTGCCCGAGGCCGCATACGCGATCCGTCGTCGCGTCCTGCTGGATATCGATCGGCCCGCCCCGAAGGGTCCGGTGTGGTGATGGATGGCCGACCGGTGGCGGACAAGGTCGCCAACCACACGCCCCTGCCGAAGCTCTGGATCTGCCGCGTGGACGCCTACCCGTGGCCGTGCGCGGACGCCCGGCTGAACCTGCTCGCAGGTTTCGATGGTCGGCGACTTGCCCTGCACCTGTACCTCGCGCCGATGTTCATCGAGGCACTGGACGACCTGTCCGCGCTCGCTCCGGACCTGGCCGACCCGCCGGACCCCCGAGTGATCTTCGATCGCTTCATGGGGTGGGTACCGGCGAAAAGACGTCCATGACCGACCTCGTGAAGGTCACGGTCAACCTCAATCCCCGCGCCGTGGACGCGCTCGACTCGGCCCTTGGACGGACCAGGGACACGAAGACGGACACGATCAATCGCGCGCTGGTCGTTTACAGCCTGGTGCTTGAGCTGATGGAGCGCGACGGCGGGAGCCTCACCCTGCGAAACCCGGACGGCGGCGCTGAACGGGTGCACCTGCTCTGATCGCAGGTGGTGGCGGATTCCGTGACAAGGCAACGGCGATCCTTCCCGATGTGCGTCCCGAGCAGGCCGAAGCTTGGTTCGTCGAGTGGGTTCACGACGACCCGTCAATCCGTCGTCGGCTGCGGGCGATCTGACCGCGAGGTAGTCGAGTTACTGCGATGTCCTACTGAGCAACGGAATCGTTAGGCTCCACGCCCCATAGATGGCATGAAGCCCGAATGTTTTCGGAGCGGAGACGGTGAAGTAACAGCGGCACCGCCAACCAGGCTGTGCCCCTGAGGTGTCTCGTTGTTAGCCGGCGTTGGCCAAGGCTCCGGATGCTGCCGCCCACCGAGCGCCAGCCGCCACCAGCGCGGGCAGCTCCAGCGGAACTTTCAATTCGGCGACCGCCTCGACGGCCACCCACTTCGCGCCGGCCACCTCCTCCATCTGGCCGGTCAGTACTCCAGGCTGGGCGCGACACACATAGACAAAGTCGATGTGCCGGTGCTTCCCCGCCCGCGAGTCGGTGACGTCCATCTCGATGATCGTGAACGGCGGAACGATGCTCCGCACCGCCGGATGTTCGAACGAGGGCTTGCCGACGATGTCGACGTCAATGCCGGTTTCCTCCCGAGCCTCCCGCGCTGCGGCCTCTGCCGGGTCCTCGTTTGGGTCGACGTGCCCACCCGGGTACAGCCACAACCCGGACTTCCGGTGATGGACGAGGAGCACCCGATCCCTGCCGTCGAGCACGATGGCGGAGGCGGTGTTGTGCCGAACGGTCATATCTCACCGTCATCGATCTCGCGGAAACGTACTCGTACTGCCATCCCGACAGAGTGACAGCCGTGTGCCGCCCGGCAGTGCAACCGAGACGGTGCGTCGGTACTGTGCCGCACCATCGGCGGACTCAGTCGAACCGTGATCACGCGGGAGTGAACTGCCGGCGGAACTTCCGGCTGACATCGGTGGCGAACAGCGCGAACAGGGCCAGCGCAACGGCAAGACCGACGTTCACCCCGATGACCAACCCGCGCTCGGAGTCAGCCGGGGCCAGGGGCATGGTGGTGACCGCCGCACCGATCGCGCCACCGAGCCCCCCGATCGCCCACGGTCCGTCGAACGCCGATCCGCCCGTCAGACCCGCGTACGTGACCAGACCGAAGATGCCCGTCGGGAGCAGGTAGAGGATCGCGATGGAACGCAACCGACGGTCCCGTACGCCGGCCGGCAAATCAGGAGTGGATAGGCAATTCCCCTGTCATTGATCTTTTCGGCGGGCTTCGCCCGTACCTCCGAGGTTCTTGTGTCGGCGGGCGGTGGGGTCAGGCGATGACCTGGCCCGCCTCGGTCCGGGTTATCGCGGTCCGGACGGCGGCGACGAAGCTCCAGAACAGCGGCGTGGTGGTGTTCTTGCGCTGGGCGCGGGTGTTGACCTCGAACATCGCCAGCCGCAGCGGGGTGGTGATCTCCAGTTGACCGCCGGCACCGAGCAGGGTGCGATTGGCGATGTTGTCGGGATCGTTGCCGTTGAGCGATTCGTGGTTGACCGCGTCGATGGCCCGGAACCCGGCCGAGGTCAGTTCCTCCAGCAGGTACTGCTTGAACGTGTTGTTGCGGCCCCCGACGAGGACCGCCGCAGTGTCTTCGCCCTCGCCGGCCTGGGCGGCTGTGCAGCCGTGCAGGCCCAGCGCATTGAGGGCGCCCGCGCACAGCGACCGCGCCACCCCGTCGTCGCAGTGCGACGAGGTGACGTGCAGTTCGCCGTTGTTGGAGGCGCGCAGCCCCTCGAACATCCAGTAGTCGTGGGTGGTGCCGCCGGCCGGGGTCACCGCCAGGCTCGCCGGGTGGTATCCGGCCACGGCCAGGCACAGCTCCGAGGTGCCGACCTCGATCCCGCCGCCGTGCGGGGCGAGGATCGTGGTCTTCGCGTACGGATACCGCTGCGGCAGGCTCTCGTCGAAGTAGCGGTGACGCTGGTAGCGGCGGGCGTAGTCGACCCCCTCGACCAGGTCGGTCTCCGCGTAGAGGGCGGTGTTCGACGGGTACGCGTCCGCCGCGCCAGCCGATCCGGTGGTGAGAACCTGCACGGCCGGTACGGCCAGGGCGACCATGGCGAGGAGGTTTCGTCTGCTCGTGGCGACCACGGGTGTCTTCCCTCCGTCGGGGCCGGGACGGCGCCCGACAACGCAGCGACACTACTCGAAATAGCGGTACGCCGATGGCCCGTTGATCAAGGCATCGACCTCCGCCGACCCGCCCCGACGCAGCGTCGAACGTAACGGCCCGGTTGCTCCTTCAGGTGTCGAAAGACGCTGGTTGACCTGCCGACATCTGCACGGTGACCGGGAAGTAGCGATGCTTCTACATTCGTTGCGCGGCGCGGACCCTTCGGGGGCGCCCGGCATCCTCGGCGCCTCCCGCGTCGAACCCCCGCGACGAAGGGCGACTACATGCACCTTCCGTTCAACAAGAGAAACGTACGGCGTTCCATTCTGGTCGCCGCGGTCACGTCCGCCCTGGTCGTCTCCGTGGCAACCAGTGGCGCGTCGGCGGCTCCGGCGAATCCCGCCGGCGGTACGGGCCCGTTCCAGGTCCTCGACCCGCAGAACTGGGAATTCCCGGACACGATGACCTGGGACGACTTCAAGGCCGCCCCGGGCACCAACTGGAACGACCCGACGGTGCGCGGCTCGATCCGTAACTTCAAGATCGCGCTGGTCACCCTCGACTACGTCGACCAGCCGTTCGTGATCACCCAGCGGGCCCGGTCGACGGTCTTCGGCAACCCCCAGGCAACCGCGCAGAACATCCCGCGCGACCAGGTCCCGCAGTTCTACCAGGACTTCCTGAACAAGCCGAACGACCTGAACAAGGGTCACACGCTGCACGAGTACTGGATGCAGGACTCCAACGGCCGGTACGGCGTCGACCTGAACGGGTTCGGCCCGTACACGATGCCGGCGAAGTCGTACCAGTACGGCATCACCAACGACATGAACCCGGGCATGTGCCCCGGTGGTGAGACCTGCAACCGCAACATCCGTACCGATGGTCTGGGCGCCTGGCGCGCGGCCGTCGGCGACGAGGTCGCGGACTCGTTCGAGCTGGTCTTCATCCTCGGTGCCGGTCAGGACGAGTCGTCGACCTGGCAGGAATTCGGCCAGATGATGTTCCAGACCAAGGAAGACGTCCCGGACGCGTGGGGCCCGCCGGACCCGGCGATGCCGAACTACGCCAAGACCCGGTACGTCGACTGGACCTCGTGGAAGTCGGCGGCGACGATCTGGCCGAACGCCGGTGGCGGCTCCTCCACCCAGGCGGAGAGCTCCGGCATGGGCACGTACGCCCACGAGCTGAGTCACCTGCTCAGCATCGGTGACAACTACAACAACCCGTACGGCGTTCCGTTGCGTCGGGCGTACACCGGTGTGTGGAGCATGATGTCGCGCGGGTCGTTCAACGGCCCGGGCGGTCCGCACACCCGTTGGCAGATCCCGCCGCTCAACGGCGGTTCGATGGGTTCCCTGCACACCCTGCGGGACAAGCTGAAGATCGGTCTCCTCGGCGAGGAGCACGCGCTGCGGCTGTCCCGTGAGGCCCTGGCCTCGTCCGGCCTCGTGGTCGCCGAGATCAAGGCGCGTGCTGTCGACGCCGGCCCGAAGGGTCTGACCGGCATCAACATCGCGCTGAACAAGGATCTCCAGCCCGCCTGCAACACCTCCACCGACCCGCTCTGCGACGGTGGAAACTTCAACAACTACACGGTCGAGGTCGTGGACCGGATGGGTGCGGACTCGTTCACCCCGGACGCCGGTGTCATGGTCAGCAAGACCAAGAACGCGGACAGCGCGCCGTTCCAGTGGGTCATCGATGCCAACCCGCAGGACATCGACATGATCGACTTCTACCAGCCGAACGGCACCCCGCAGAAGATCACCATGGGTGACTACCGGCAGCTTTCGGACGCCCTGTTCCACGCGGGCACCAACTCCGGCAGCGAGTACGAGTACGTCGATGGTCCGAACCGTCTGCACTTCTACGTCCTGGACATCAAGCGCAACGCTGACGGCATCCTGTCGTACACCGTCGCGGTCCAGTCGCTGGACGGCAACGGCGGGCCGAGCGCCCACGGTGTCAACCTCGGCAAGGGCGAGGTGACCAGCGCCGGTGCGCCCACCAAGAAGGGCGTCACCTGCTCGTTCGACCTGACCAACACCGGGACGTACTCGGCCGGCGGTCAGCAGCACCCGGAGGACGTGAGCGCGTACCTCAAGTCCGACGTCTACCGGCTCTCCACCGAGGTTGCCGGTAAGGGCTGGCGGTCCGAGCTGCCGAACGCACTCGCCACCGCCCAGTTCGGCAAGTCCACCACGGTCAAGGTCTCGGTTGCCGCCAACAGCGACGCCGCCGCGACCGGGTTCGTCAAGCTGACCGCCACCTCGGTCAGCGACCCGAGCAAGACCGTCACCAAGCAGTGCCGGGTCGAGAAGTCCTGACCGATCGTCAAGACTGATCACCGGAACTGACCACCGCACAGGTCGTCGGGTCGGGTCACGCCGATCCCGACCCGACGACCTGCGCGATCTAGGGCAAATACGTGCTAGATGATCTCTATCAACCACCATTTGCCCTAGATCGACGGGCGGACCGGGCACCAACGGAGCGAGGAGACACGATGCGGCGACGGACCATCGGGTACGCCCGACCGGCGGCCCTCGCGCCGCTACTGCTCGGCGCGCTCCTGGCCGGAACCGGGCTGACCGCCTGCTCGGGCGAACCCGAGGCGGCCTCCGCCACTACCGTGCGGGTGCTGGTGCGGGATATCAACATCCGTGAGGAGGGGGTGGACTGTGCCGGAACCGGGCCCTACCTCTTCATCCACAACAAGGCGCCGTACCGGGTCGTGGACGGCGACGGCAAGACCCTGACCGAGGGCAAGCTGCCGTCCGGCACCTCGGTGCGTACCTTCCAGGAGGATCTCGAAGTGGCGCGCATCCCCACCTACTGCGAGTTCGCCATCCCCGTGACGGTGCCCGAACGGGACCGCTACCGGCTGGTGGTCGACGATCGCGCCCCGATCGACCTCACCGCCAACAACGACGAGGGACCGGCGCTGGTCGCCGTGGTGCCGTCGTGAGGCGATTGCGCAACCGTACGGCGCTGCTGCCCGCCCTGCTGGTCGTGGCCGCGCTCGCGCTCGGCGCCTGCTCCGGCCCCGCCTCGGAGTCCGCCGCCGGGGAATCCTCCGCCCCGGCGGCGGCCGGCGGCGCGGACACCCTGCCCGGCCCGGTCCCCGCCGGGCTGGCGCTGCGTCCGGCCCCGTCCGGTGCCCCCGCCGCCCCGGCCTTCACCGGCACCCTCACCGACGGCAGCCCGCTGACCATCGCGAACCTGTGGGCCGAGCGCCCGGTGGTGCTGGTCTTCTTCAGCTCCTGGTGCACTGTCTGCGCCGAGCGCCAGACCGCACTGAGCGACCTCGCCCGCAGTTACCGCGACCGGGTGG
The DNA here is from genome assembly GCF_053601675.1 of Micromonospora sp. NPDC004704. Lineage (NCBI taxonomy): Bacteria > Bacillati > Actinomycetota > Actinomycetes > Micromonosporales > Micromonosporaceae > Micromonospora > Micromonospora sp. NPDC004704. The sequence goes on from NZ_JBSGCD010000004.1 coordinate 282,876, forward strand.
TCTTCGTTGGCGTCGTGAGTGAGGACGAACCCGCCGACCTGGAGCCCTACCTGCGCGAACACAAGGTCGAGTTCCCGGTGGTCTTCGACCCGGCCCAGACGACCTGGCAGTCGTACGCGGTCCGCGAGCCGGGCGCGGTGGCGGTCGTGGCCAAGGGCGGTGCGCTGCTGCGCGGCTGGCCCGGCGGTCTCGACGCGGCGGCGCTCGACGCCCAACTGCGCGAGCTGGTCATCGCCGGCTGAGTGTCGTACGGCGCAGTGATCGACCGGCCGACGGTGTGACGATGAGGTGGAGAGGGATCGCGGTGGAGACGACCGGTTTCGACCAGGGCATGGACCCGCAGACAGGGACGGCGGTCGGCGCCCCGGTGGCGCACACCTCCGCCCAGCGGGTGGACCGGGTGGCCCGCGCGGCCGCCGCCGCGGCCCCTGTACTGGCGGGGTTGCTGCCGGGCGAGCGGGCCGGGTTGCTGCGTGCGGTCGGGGCGGCGCTCGAAGGGGCGCGCGACGAACTGGTGGACCTGGCCGACCGGGAGACCGGGCTCGGACCGGTCCGGCTCGGCGGCGAACTGACCCGTACCACGGTCCAGTTGGAGTTCTTCGCCGCCGCACTGGAGGAGGGGTCGCTGCTGGAGGCGGTGGTCGACCCCGCCGACCCGGCGGCTCTGCCGGCACCCCGGCCGGACCTGCGCCGGATCCTGGTGCCACTGGGACCGGTCGCGGTCTTCGCCGCCAGCAACTTCCCGTTCGCGTTCTCGGTCGCCGGTGGTGACACGGCCAGCGCCCTCGCCGCCGGTTGTCCGGTCGTGGTCAAGGCCCACCCCGGCCACCCCGGTCTGTCCGTACTCAGTGGACGGATCGTGGCCGACGCGCTGACCGCCGCCGGTGCACCACCGGGGTCGTTCGCCGTTGTGCACGGCATCGAGGCCGGGCGGGCACTGGTCACCCACCCGGCGATCCGGGCGGTCGGCTTCACCGGCTCGGAGGCCGGTGGCCGGGCCCTGTTCGACCTGGCGAACGCCCGCCCCGACCCGATCCCCTTCTACGGCGAGCTGGGCTCGCTGAACCCGACCGTGCTGACCCCGGCCGCAATCGCCGCCCGCCCGGCGGAACTGGCGGCCGGGTTCGTGGCCTCGTTCACCATGGGCGCCGGGCAGTTCTGCACCAAGCCCGGCCTGCTGTTCCTGCCGGCGGGCCACGGGCTGGAGCCGGCGCTGCTCGACGCGCTGCGCGCCGCCACGATCGGACCACTGCTCAACGACCGGATCCGGGACGGTTACACCGCCGTCGCCGCCACGCTGGCCGGTGTGCCCGGCGTACGGGACCTCGCCCCGGCCGACGACGCGGAGCGGGACGGCTACCGGGTCCCGGCCCGGCTGCTCGCGGTTTCCGTGACCGACCTGCTGGCCCGCCCCGACGACCTGCTGGCCGAGTGCTTCGGCCCGGCCGCACTGCTGGTCGAGTACGCCGACCACGCCGAACTGCTCGCGGCGCTGGCGGTCCTGCCCGGCAGCCTGACCGCGAGCCTGCACGCGGAACTGCCCGACGACGACGTACTCGCCCGGCACCTGGTCGAGGTGTTCACCGCCCGTGCCGGCCGGATCATCTGGAACGGCTGGCCGACCGGGGTGGCGGTCACCTGGGCGATGCAGCACGGCGGTCCGTGGCCGGCGACCACCGCCTCGATCCACACGTCCGTGGGTCAGACCGCCGCCCGACGGTTCCTGCGCCCGGTCGCGTACCAGGGACTTCCGCAGGAGCTGTTGCCGGTGGCGCTGCGCGACGGCAATCCGCTGGGCATCGTCCGGCGCACCGACGGCGTACTCGGCGTCGACACGACCGCCGGGTGACGCCACCCGGGCTTCCGGGACGGTAACGCCCTTGCGTGCCTGGTTAGGCTTGGTTCGGACGGTTCGGACCCGGTGGAGCCGACGGCACGGGGGAGTGGCGCGATGACGGACACGGATGAACTGGTCGAGGTGACCTCGCACGACGAGCTGCGCGAGCTGCTCGGCGCACCGCTGCGACGGGTGGCGGAAAAGGCGCGCAAGTCCCTGCACGACTACGACCGGCAGTGGCTGGCCGCGTCGCCGTTCTGCCTGATGTCCACCGCCGGCGCGGACGGCACCTGCGACGTCTCGCCCAAGGGTGACCCGGCCGGCTTCACCCTGGTCCTAGACGACACCACGATCGTCATCCCGGACCGGCTGGGCAACCGGCGGGCCGACGGTTTCCACAACGTGCTCGACAACCCGCACGTCGGGCTGGTCTACCTGATCCCCGGCCGGGGCGACACGCTGCGGATCAACGGTCGGGCCCGGCTGGTCCGCGACGCCCCGTTCTTCCCCCGGCTCGCGGTCAAGGGCCGGGTGCCCACCCTGGCCATGGTGGTGGAGGTCGAGGAGATCTTCTACCACTGCTCGAAGGCGTTCCTCCGCTCCGACCTGTGGCGGCCGGAGAGCTGGCAGCCGGACGTGGTGCCGTCGCGGGCGTGCATCGCCAAGGCGCTCGAGTCCCCCGACCAGTCCCTCGAGGAGCTGGAGCGCTACTACGGCCCGGCGTACGCCGAACGCCTCTACGGCTGAGCGGAGCGTCACCGGCCGGGCCGGACGGTGACGTCGGGCTGGTAGATCCGGTACTCGGCGAACTCGATCGTCCGCGTCCCGATGCCACGCTCCCGGAGCAGGTCGCGGAAGGCCTGGTCGGCCGGTTCGAGCCGGCCGAACACGAACGCCGGCCGGTCGGCCGCGTGCACCTGGCGCGGGTACGCGGGGTAGCGGTCCTGACCGGGCCGCAGGCTGTCCCCGAGTACGGCGCAGAGCACCCGTTCCCGACTGTTGAAGATCAGCCGGTTGCAGGTCCAGTAGTCGCCGTAGACCCGGGTGATCCCGGCCCGGCGCAGTACGGTCGCCAGTTCCCGTGACCGGCCCTCCTCGGCCCTGATCGTGGGCACCTCCCTGATCAGGTCGACCGTGGTGTAGACCATCGTGCCCGCCAACACCACCAGCACCCCGCTCGCCAGGACCCCGGCCACCCTCGCCCCCTGTCGGCCCCGCCGCACCCAGCCGGCCGCGAGCCAGAGCGGCCAGAGTACGGCCGGCAGGGACAGTTGCAGGATCGACAGGTACCGGGCGCTGGCCAACGGGGCGGTGGCGGCGAGCGAGCTGCGGGCGTACCCGGCCAGGGTCAGGGCGGCACCGGCGAGCAGGGCGAGCTGGGTGACGTACCGCAGCCGGCGGACGAGCGGCGTGTCCCCGGAGGCGGGCTCGTCACGGTGACCGGCGGCGGGCTCGACCGGTCCCGGCCGGCGCAGGCAGAGTACGGCGAGCACCGCCGCGACCAGCAACAGCAGTGGGTAGAGCGCACCCCAGGCCATCTGCCACCCGGTGCAGGCGGTCGGCAGGCAGATCCCGGTGGCGAGCGGGATGCCGACCAGTACGCTGCCGTGCAACTGGTCGACGGTCGAGGTGTCCCCGCCCTCACCGGCGCTGACCTGGGACAGTACGGAAAGCGAGTCCTGCCCCGGCGGGGCGTACACGTTGTCCAGGATCAGCGGCAGTACGCCGAGGAGAAACCCGGCGACGAGCAGCAGCCCGGCCCAGCCGAACAGTTCCCGGAAGTTGCCGATCAGCAGCACGAGCGCGGCCACCGCCAGGTACGGCAGGATCAGCCAGTCGTCCCACACGCAGAGCCCGGTGACCAGGCCGAAGGCGCCGAAGGCGAGCCAGCGGCGGCGGACGATCCGGCGCTCGCCGAGGGCCAGGGCGATCAGCAGCAGCAGGGCGACGGCGGGTTTGACCTCCGGCCGTCCGCCGACCGCGGTGAGCTGGTCCCGGATGATCCGTTCCGAGCCGAGCGCGAACAGCCCGACGGTGAGGGTGGCGAGCCAGGGGGAGTAGAGCCGCCGGGTGAGCCGGTACATCAGGTAGACGAAGGCGGCGTACAGGAAGATCAGCGGCAGCCGGAGCAGTACCCAGCTCGGTTCGAAGGCGGCGAACAGCGGCGCCGCGAGGTACGACTCGACGACCCCCATGTAGTGCTGCCCGTAGAGGAAGATCGGCCATTCCCTGCCGGTGGCGATGTGTGCCGCGGCGAGCCCGAAGGTCGCCTCGTCGCTGTTCCCGCCCGGCACGGTGAGCAGCATCAGGACCAGCCGGTAACCGATACCGACCAGCCCGAGTAGGAGGGCCACCAGCCCCGGCGCGTCGAGCCACCGGTGCTGCCGTTCGGTCTGCTCCACGGCCACTGACACGACCAACGCCCCCGTCGTCGTCCCGCAGGCAGTGTCGCACGTTGAATAGGGTGAAAACCGTTCATCTCGGCAAAACGGGCAGGTCCGGGGAATTTTTGATCATTGTGCCCGGTGCTCGCATGGCCGGCGGGGACCGCTTATGGCAGGGTGTCAGGGGTGTCGCTCGTACCCGCCCGATCGTCGGAAGTGACCCGGCGCCCCCACCGGGCGGCCCGGGTCGAGGACGCGGTGCACGAGCTGTTCGCCCGCCGGTTGCGGCAACGGGGATGGCCGCCCACGATCGTCGCGTACGCCGGTTACGGCGGCCAGGGCTGGCTGCGGGTGATGGGCCGGATGCTGCTCACCCGGATCGATCCCCGCGCACCCCGACCCGCCGAGAAGGTACGCGGCTGGCGTAGCTTCGTCACCCTGCCGGTGAAGGACGCCCCGGTGCTGATCGAGGCGGGCGGCAGCCGGCACGAGGCGCGTACGGACCGCAGCGGGTTCATCGACGCCGTGATCAAGGCCGACCTGCCGCCCGGCTGGGGAACGGCGCGACTGACCAGTCCCGGCGCCGAACCCGTCGACGCCCCGGTACGCGTGGTCGACCCGGAGGCCCGCTTCGGCATCCTCTCCGACATCGACGACACGGTGATGGTCACCGCGCTGCCCCGGCCCCTGCTCGCCGCCTGGAACACGTTCGTGCTCGACGAACACGCCCGGATGGCCGTACCCGGCATGGGGGTGCTCTACGAGCGCCTGGTCACCGCCCACCCCGGCGCCCCGGTCTTCTACCTCTCCACCGGCGCCTGGAACGTGGCCCCGACGCTGACCCGGTTCCTCTCCCGGCACCTCTACCCGGCCGGTCCGCTGCTGCTCACCCAGTGGGGGCCGACGGTCGACCGGTGGTTCCGCAGCGGGCGGGAACACAAGCGGGCCACCCTGGCCCAGTTGGCCCGTGAGTTCCCGAAGGTCCGCTGGCTGCTGGTCGGCGACGACGGCCAGCACGACCAGGAGATCTACGCCGAGTTCGCCGCCGCCCACCCGGAGAACGTGGCCGCGGTCGCGATCCGCCGGCTCTCCCCCACCCAGTCGGTGCTCGCCGGTGGCCTGCCCGGCCACCACAACGGCGACCCGCACGCCTCCGGCCTGGCCGGTCAGCCGTGGCTGTACGCCCCGGACGGCGCCGGTCTGTGGCGCCTGCTCCGCGACACCGAGATCACCTAACCGTCGACCGGGCCGGCGCTCAGTTTGGCCCGTACTTTCCCGGTGTCCGGGTGGCTGATCTCGGTCATGATGTCGAGCGCCTGCCGCCACACCGCGTACGCCTCGTCGGGCTCACCGGCGGCCAGGTGGTTGTCACCCAGGCGGTGCAGGCTGTTCGCCTCGTACACCCGGTCACCGGTTTCCCGGCGGATCCGGATCGCCTCCCGGTAGCACTCGGTCGCGTGTGCGTACTCGCCCAGGTGGTGGTGGGCGTAACCGAGACTGTCCCGGGTGGCTGCCTCACCCTGCCGGTTGCCGACCTCCTGCACGATGACCAGCGCCCGCCCGCAGTGGTCGATCGCCAGGTGGTGGTCGCCGCGCAGCACGTGCACCCACCCGATGCTGTTGAGGGCGTGGGCCTGGCCGGGACGGTCACCGGCCGCCGTGTAGTGGTCCAGCGCGGACAGGCTGTGTGCGAGGGCGTCGTCGTACCGCTCCTCCTTGTAGGCGATCCCGCCGAGGCGACGGTAGGTGTCGCCCTGGCCGGTGTGGTCGCCGAGTTCGGCGAAGAGGGCCACCGACCGGGTGAGCAGCGCCCTGGCATCGTCGTACCGGCCGAGTTCGGTGTAGGCCAGGCCCAACTGGCTGCCGGTGTGGGCCAGCCCGAGACGGTCCTCGCGCGGGTCGAGCGCTGCCCGCGCGGTCTCCTGCGCGCTGACCCAGTCGTCGAAGTAGCCGCGCCGGTGCAGGAACGGCACCATCGCCCAGGTGAGCTGCCAGGCGTGGTGGGGGAAACCGTCCGCGGCGGCCCGTCCGACCGCCGCCAGGAGGGTCGAACGTTCGGTGGTGAACCAGGCCCAGGCGGCGTCCACGTCGGACGGCACCTCGGCGGCGCCACCGGGCTGCGCCTGCGGGACGGCGGACGACCCCGGTGAATCCGCCGGGGGGCCCGGCGAGGGCCGGTGGTGGGACAGCAGCCGGTCCGCCGCCAGGGCGCTGTGCAGGTAGTGGTCGAGCAACCGGTGCCGGGCCGCCCGCCGCTGCCCCGCATCGTCGCTGGTCGCGGCGAGTTCCCCGGCGTACGCGGCCAGCAGGTCGTGCATCGTGTAGCGGCCGGGCACGGGCTGGACGGCCAGGTTGGCCCGGACGAGTTCGGCGAGCAGGGCACGGGCCCGCCGAACCGGCACACCGGCCAGACTGGCGGCGGCCGGGAGGCTGATCTCCGGCCCGGTCCTGGTCCCGCCGAGCAGCCGGAACAGCCGGGCCGAGTCGGCACTCAGCGCGCGGTACGACCAGGAGAAGACCGCCCGCGCGTCGACCACGTCGTCCGGATCGGCGAACCCGTCCAGCCCGCCCTCCTCGTCGTGCAACTCGGCCGCGATCCCCGCCAGCGACCGGGCCGGCGAGGTGGCCACCCGGGCGGCGACGATCGCCAACGCCAGCGGCAGACCGCCGCACCGGCCCAGGATGGCCCCGGTCGCCTCGGGTTCGGCGTTCAGCCGGGCGGCGCCGACCCGGCGGGCCAGCAGTTCCCGCGCGTCGGTCGGCGGCAGGATGTCGAGCACCAGCGGATGCGCACCGTCGGCGGCGACCAGCCCGGAGAGCTGGTTGCGGCTGGTCACGATCGCCAGGCACCCCGGACCGCCGGGCAGGAGGGGACGTACCTGCTCGGCGTCGCGGGCGTTGTCGAGCAGCACCAGGATCCGGCGCCCGGCGAGCAGGCTGCGGTAGAGCGCGGTCTGCCCCTCGACGGTGCGCGGCGACCGCTCGGGGGCGACCCCGAGCGCGTCGAGCATCCCGCGCAGCGCCTCGGCCGGGCTCATCACCGAACCGGTTGGATCGAAGCCGCGCAGGTTCACGTAGAGCTGCCCGTCGGGATAGCTCGGTGCGACCCGGTGGGCCCAGTGGACCGCGATCGTCGTCTTACCCGTACCGGCCATGCCGCTGATCGCACTGACCACCATGGCGGTCGACGGGGCGCCCTGCTCGGGGACGAGGGCCAGGGCCCGCCGCAGCTCTCCCCGCCGTCCGACGAAACTCGACAGGTCGGGCGGGAGCTGCGCCGGGCGTACCACCGGACCGGTCGGGGTCGGCCGGTCAGCCTCCGGTACGGAGTTGCCCCGCTGCCGGTCGAGCACCGTCTCGTACGCGGCCCGCAGCTCCGCACCGGGGTCGATGCCGAGCTCCTCGGCGAGGGCGGCCCGGACCCGGGCGAAGACCGCCAGTGCCTGCGCCTGCTGACCGGATGCCACCAGCAGCAGGATCAGCCTGGCCTGTAGCGGCTCGTCCAGTACCGCCCGTTCGGCCGCGCGCCGGATGTCGGTGACGAGTTCGTCCGCCTGCCCGCACCCGAGCGCGCAGTCGGCCGCCTCCCGGACGGCGTCGAAGTACTCCCGGTCGAGTTCGCCGAAGACCGGATGCGTACGGATGGCGGGGTTGACGTTGCCGGCACCCGGCCCCTGCGACAGCCGCACCGCGGCGGCGAAATGTGGCACCGCCGCGCCGTCCCGACCGGCGGCGACGGCGGCCCTGGCCTGCCCGAGCAGACGCCGGAAGTCGAGCAGGTCGACGCTGTCGGCGTCCCCGGTGAGCTGGTAACCCCCGGCGGAGCGGCCCAGCCACCGGCCGGGTTCCCGTGGACCGAGCGTGGGTTCCAGCAACCGGCGCAGGGTGCCGATGTGCCCATGTACGGCGTTGACCGCGGTGGGCGGCGGATCCTGCCCCCAGAGCACGTCGACGATCTCGGCCAGGCTGACCGGTGTGCCGACCCGGGCGAGCAGTACGGCGAGCAGGGCCCGTACCTGGGGTGCGCCGAGTTGGACCTCTTCGCCACCCCGCCAGAGTCGCACCGGCCCGAGCACGGTCAGGCGTACCGGTGCCCCGCTCCGATAGTTGTCCGTTGTGGTCATCGTTCAGTGGCCGGCCAGCTTGGCCAGCACCTGGTCGATCCGGGGATGGCCGACCTCGGCCATGATCACCACCGCACGGTGCCAGGTGGAGAGGGCCGCGTCCAGCTCACCCCCGGCGAGCAGGGTGTCGCCGAGCCGGTCGAGACTGGCCGCCTCGTACGTCAGGTCACCGATCTCGCCCCGAATCCGGATCGCCTCGTCATAACACTGCGTGGCCTGCGGGTACTCGGCCAGGCAGTGGTGGACGAAGCCCAGACTGTCCCAGGTGGCCGCCAGACCGCGCGGGTTGCCGACCTCCTCGAAGATCGCGAGCGCCCGGTTGCAGTGCTCGACCGCCGGTTCGTACTCGCCGATCCGGGCATGGGTCCAACCGATCGCGTTCAGCGCGAGCGCCTGCCCGTTGCGGTCGTCGACCGAGGTGTAGAGCGCGAGCGCCTGCCGGGCGTGGTCGAGCGCCTCCTCCGTCCGGTTCTGCCGGTCCCGGATGTCGTTGAGACAGCGGTGGCCCACCGCCTGCCCCACCCTGTCCCCGAGATCGGCGAAGAGGCGCAGGGAACGGGCGAGGTGGACGCTTGCCTCGTCGTACCGGCCGTACCTGACCAGGATCGACCCGACCACCCGGGTCAGGTACGCCTGCCCGGTCCGGTCGTCGTCCCGCTCGGTCGCCGCCAGCACGCTCACCATCGTCGGCAGCCAACCCTCCCAGTGCCCGCGCAGGACGAGGAACGGTTCCAGTGCTCTGGCCAGCTGCCAGGCGTGTCCGGCGAGCCCGTCGGCGGCGGCCCGGGCGATCGAGGCGACCAGGGTGTGGCGTTCCGCGACGAACCAGGACAGCGCCTCGTCCGCCGAGCACATCGGTGCCACGGTGATCGTGGACGGTGCCGGCCCGAGGGGGACCGTGGGCCGCAGCGGGGAGAACAGCCGTTCGGCGGCGTGTGCCGTGTGCAGGTAGTGGTCCAGCAACCGGTGCCAGGCCTCCCGGCGCTCGGCTCCGCTGTCGTGCTGCCGGGCCAGCTCGTCGGCGTACGCGCCGAGCAGGTCGTGCATCGTGTACCGGGAGCCGTCGCCCTGGAGCACCAGACTCGCCCTGGTCAGCTCGGCGAGGAGCGGGCGGACCTCCCGGACCGGTACGCCGGCCAGACTAGCCGCGGCCGCCTGGCCGATGTCGTGGCCGTTGCGAACCCCGCCGAGCAGCCGGAACAGCCGCGCCGCACCGGGGCTGAGGGCGTGGTACGACCAGGAGAAGACGGCACGCGGGTCGACGGCGCTGTCCGCGTCGGCGAAGACGTCCAGCGGACCCTCCTCGTCGTCCAGTTCGGCGTTGATGCTCGCCAGGGAGAGGGCCGGATAGGTCGCCGCCCGCGCGGCGACGATGGCGAGCGCCAACGGCAACCCACCGCACCGGCGCAGGATGGCGGCGGTGGCCTCGGGTTCGTTGTCGAGCCGGTCCCCGCCGATCCGCAGCGACAGCAGCTTGTGCGCGTCCCGCACCGGCAGGGTGTCGAGGACCAGGGGGTACGCCCCGTCCACGGCGACCAGTCCGGCGAGCTGGTTGCGGCTGGTCACGATCGCCAGGCAACCGGGGCTGGCGGGCAGCAGCGGGCGTACCTGGTCGGCGTCGCGGGCGTTGTCGAGCACCACCAGCATTTTCCTGCCGGCGAGCAGGCTGCGGTAGAGGGCGGTCCGCCCGTCCAGGCTCTCCGGGATCCGGTCCGGTGCCACCCCCAGCGTCTCGAAGATCTCCCGGAGCGCGTCGTCCGGGCTCACCACCGCGTCGCTCGGACCGAAGCCGTGCAGGTCCAGGTAGAGCTGGCCGTCGGGGTACCGCCCGATCACCCGGTGCGCCCAGCGGACCGCGAGCGTCGTCTTCCCCGCACCGGCCATTCCACTGATCGCGCTGATCACGACTGTTCCCGGCTCGGCGCCCTCCTCGGGCATGAGCGACAGGGCTCGGGCGAGTTCCCCCCGGCGGCCGACGAAGGTCGACAGGTCGGGTGGGAGCTGGGCCGGGCGTACCGGACGTGGCGATCCGGTCGGCCCGACGGCATCCGGGCGAGTGGTGTCCGGTCGCCGGTCGCCGACGGCAGCCGCGCCGGTGCCGTGCTGCTGGCGGAGCACCGCCTCGTACGCCGCCCGCAGTTCCGCCCCCGGGTCGATGCCCAGATCGTCGGCGAGGGCGGTACGCACCCGCCCGAACAGGACGAGCGCCTGCGCCTGCTGTCCGCTCGCCGCGAGCAGCAGGATCAACCGGGCCTGCAACGGTTCGTCCAGCGGAAAACGTTCCGCTATCCGCTGGATGCCGGCGACGAGATCGGCCGCCCGTCCCGCCCGCAGCGCGCAGTCGGCCGCCTCCCGGACACCGGCGAGGCACTCCCGTTCGAGCCCGCCGAAGATCGGATGCGACCGGACGGTGGCGCTGACGTTGGCGGCGCAGGGACCCTGCGGGAGCCGCAGGGCGGCGACGAAATGGGCCACCGCCGCACCGTCCCGACCGGCGGCGACGGCGGCCCTGGCCTGCCCGAGCAGGCGGCGGAAGTCGAGCAGGTCGACGCTCTCCGCGTCCCCGGCGAGCTGGTAGCCCCCGGCGGAGCGGCTCAGCCACCGGCCGTGTTCCCGGGCGCCGAGGGAGGGTTCCAGGAGTCGACGCAGGGCACCGACGTGCCCGTGTACGGCGTTCGTCGCGGTGGCCGGCGGGTCCTGCCCCCACAGCACGTCCACGATCTCGGCGAGGCTGACCGGTGTGCCGACCTGCGCGAGCAGTACGGCAAGCAGTGCGCGTACCTGGGGAGCGCCGAGTTGTACCTCGGTCCCGTCCCGCCACAGACGCACCGGGCCGAGCACGGTGAGGCGTACCGGATCGGTCTTTTCCTCTGTCACTGACTCCTGCGTCCCCGTTACGGACGGCCCGGCTGGCGGGCCCTCACTTCTTCTTCAGTTTTTCCCTGTGCAGCCCGGTTTACGGTCGACCCCGGCACACCCCGATGGGCAGGTCACCTGCCCATTATCGCGGCGGTTGGGCGCAATACCCTACCGGCCCGCTCTGGAATGTGCCGGGCAGTGGGTCCGACGACCGCACCCCTGCATCGTCCCGTCAGTCCCGACCGGTCGTGCCATGCCCAGGCGTGGACACGGACCGGCCATCTAGGGAGAGCACATGACCGCAGTTCCGATTACCGATTCCGCCCGCCGGCGTCGTCCGCTCCTGATCAGCATGCTCGTCGCTCTCGTGCTGCTGCTCGGTGCCGGAGGGCTCGCCGCGACCCCGGTCGCGTCCGCCGCAACCGCAAACCGGACCAAGCCGACCGTGGTCCTGGTGCACGGCGCCTTCGCCGACGCCTCCGGTTGGAACGACGTGGTACGCCAGCTCCAGCGGCAGGGCTACCCGGTGATCGCACCGGCCAACCCGCTGCGCGGGGTCGCCTCCGACTCGGCGTACGTGGCCAGCATCCTGGCGACGCTGACCGGCCCGATCGTCCTGGTCGGACACTCGTACGGCGGCATGGTGATCACCGCCGCCGCGAACGGCAACCCCAACGTCAAGGCCCTGGTGTACGTGGCCGCGTTCGCACCCGACGCCGGTGACACCGTCGAGGGGCTGCAGACGAAGTTCCCGGGCAGCAAGCTCAGCCCGGCGGCACTCGACTTCCGTCCGTACCTGCTGCCGGACGGCAGCCCGAGCGTCGACGGCTACGTCAAGCCGGCCCTGTTCCGCGACATCTTCGCCGGTGACCTGCCGGCCGCCACCACCGCCGTCATGGCCGCCACCCAGCGCCCCGGCGACGGGCACACGCTCCAGGAACCGGCCGGGGCACCGGCGTGGAAGACCATCCCGTCCTGGTACCTGGTCGCCCGCAACGACAACCTGATCCCGGCCGCCGCGCAGCGCTTCATGGCCGGTCGGGCGAACGCCCACAAGGTCGAGGTCAACGCCTCGCACGTGGCGATGATGTCGAAGCCGACCGCGGTGGTCGACCTCGTCACCGACGCCGCCCGGACCACCGTCCGCTGAGCACAGGGAGATTCACGATGGGCTTTGTCACCACCCCGGACGGTACGCAGATCTTCTACAAGGACTGGGGGACCGGTAAGCCGGTTGTCCTCGCCCACGGCTGGCCGCTGAACTCGGACAGCTGGGAGGCGCAGGCGCTGTTCCTGGCCGCGAACGGATACCGGGTGATCGCCCACGACCGGCGCGGACACGGCCGCTCGACCCAGACCTGGCACGGCAACGAGATGGACACGTACGCCGACGACCTCGCCACCCTGATCGACACCCTCGACCTGCGCGAGGCGACCCTGGTCGGGTTCTCCACCGGCGGCGGGGAGGTCGCCCGCTACATCGGCCGGTACGGCACCGGCCGGGTGGAGAAGATCGTGCTGGTCTCGGCGGTGCCGCCGTTCATGCTCAAGACCGACGACAACCCCGGTGGGGTGCCGATCGAGGTCTTCGACGGGATCCGCGCCGGGTCACTGGCCGACCGGTCCCAGCTCTACAAGGACCTCGCCGACGGCCCGTTCTTCGGCAACAACCGGCCCGGCGCGAACGTCTCCCAGGGCATCCGGGACGCGTTCTGGCTCCAGAGCATGCAGGCCGGACACCGCAACGCCCTGGAGTGCATCGCCGCGTTCTCCGCGACCGACTTCCGCGCGGACCTCGACGCGTTCGACGTACCGACGCTTGTCATCCACGGCGACGACGACCAGGTGGTCCCGTTCGAGGTCGGCGGCAAGGCATCGGCGGAGCGGGTCAAGGGTGCGGTTCTGAAGGTCTACCCGGGGGCCCCGCACGGCATCACCGACACCCACAAGGAGCAGCTCGGTGCCGACCTGCTCGCCTTCCTCAACAGCTAAGGACGACCGATGAGTACCGCACCCGACACCATCGTGCTGATCCACGGCCTCTGGGTGACGCCGAGAAGCTGGGAACACTGGATCGAGCACTACGAGAAGCGGGGCTACCGGGTCATCGCTCCGGCGTACCCCGGATTCGAGGTCGAGGTCGAGGCGCTGAACGCCGACCCGTCACCGATCGAGGCGGTGACCATCCCGGGCATCGTCAGCCACCTGAAGTCGGTGATCGCCGAGCTGGACCGCCCGCCGATCCTGATGGGCCACTCCGCCGGTGGGGTCTTCACCCAGATCCTGCTCGACCACGGGGTGGGAGCCGTCGGTGTGGCGATCAACTCGGCCCCGACCGAGGGCGTCACCGTGCTGCCGGCCTCGCAGGTGAAGTCGACGTTCCCGGTGCTGAAGAACCCGGCGAACCGGCACCGGGCCGTCGCCTTCACCCACGACCAGTGGCGCTACGCCTTCACCAACACCTTCAGTGAGGAGGAGTCCCGGCAGCTCTACGCCCGGTACGCGATCCCGGGCCCCGGACAGATCGTGTGGGCGGGCGTACTGGCGAACTTCCAGCCCGGCCACCAGGCCGCGTGGGTGGACTACGCCAACGACAACCGGGCGCCGCTGCTGTTCGTCGCCGGTGGTGAGGACCACCTCATGCCGCCTGCGGTCCAGCACTCCAACGCCAAGCACTACACCTCGAACACCGTCACCGAGGTCAAGGAGTACGCCGGCCGCTGCCACCTGCTCCCCGCCCAGCCCGGGTGGGAAGAGGTCGCCGACTACGCCCTGGACTGGGCGGTACGCCACGCCCGTACGTCCGACTGATCTTCACTCACGGGGAGATACCGGTGGGGGTGTGCCCGAACAGGGCCCACCCCCACCGGGTCGTACCCGCTATTCGGTCATGCCCATGGGGTCGGATCGGACGAAGCTCATCTCCCAGCCGCCATTGCCGACGGGCTGACGCTGGTAAAGATGATCTATCTCGGGGAGACGGTCGCCTTCGCCTCGATGGCTCAGCACCCAACGCGCCGGTGGCACCCCGTCCGGGTCGACCGGTAGTTGGTGGATCTCGCCGTCGGCGGGACCGCCGACGAACCGCATGTCGACGAGCGTCATCAGCGCTCCACTCCCTCCGGGCCGGAAGATGCCTCGTTCCCGTAACGGTCGCATACATGCCGCCACGGTCCGCGCGGTTGCAAATTACCGGGGCACCTACCGGTTCAACGAGCGATGGCAGCCGGGCGATAACGTTCCGGCCATGCGACTGCAGAACATCGTCTTCGACTGCCGTAACGCGTACGAGCTGGCCTCGTTCTGGAGCGTCGTGGTCGGTCGACCGCTCGGCGCCGACGACAAGCCGGGTGACGAGGAGGTTGTGGTCGAGATGTCGGAGGGGCCGACGCTGTACTTCGCGGAGGTGCCCGAGCCCAAGACGGTCAAGAACCGGCTGCACGTCTGCCTCGAACCGGACCAGCTCCGGGACGGGGAGGTGGAACGGGTGCTCGGTCTGGGCGCGACGATGGTCGACGACCGCCGTCGGCCGGACGGAACGGGGTGGGCGGTGCTGGCCGACCCGGAGGGCAACGAGTTCTGCATGCTCCGCAGCGCGGCCGAGCATCCGGTGAACTAGAGACGGTGACTTTTCCTACCGGGGCAAGCGCGCTGATGTCCGGGCGGGTCTCCGGACCAACCTGCACCGCCCTCGGATGACCTTCCGCAAATCGCTCGCGGACGACGAGGACGGTGGAGGACGGTGAACTAAACGCTCAGTTCTGAGCCGGTCCGGTGGGCTCGATCCGGTTCATCTCCTGGGCGATACGACCCTCGTCGAGGCCCGACCACGAATTCACCGCCCAGACGTGGAAGATCAACCCGACGCCCCAGCCGAGGATCGACCACAGCGGCCAGAAGAACTGGTCCGGAGTGTAGGCCCACCACACGATGACCTGGGTGATGTTGGCCAACAGGTAGACCAGCACGTGGGCCTGCACGCCCATCTTCTGGCGCAGCCGGCGGATGGCGCGTGCGCGCACCGGGTCTGGATCGGCAGGGCTCGCGGAATGGTTTGTCTTCATCTTGGTGTCCTCGCATCTCGAATTGTTCGGCGGACGTTGGTTCCTGCGATCACGTACTGCGGGTGATCACCAGGTCTTCGGTGGGCAGCGTCTGGCAGGCGAGCCGCCAGCCCTGGTCGATCTCCTCGGTGGAGAACATCCCCCGGGTGTCCGTCTCGTAGCTGCCGGAGAGGATCCGGACCCTGCAGGTGCCGCAGGCGCCCTCGCTGCACGATTGCGGGAACGGGATGCGGGCGGCGTTGGCGGCGTCCAGGACCGTCTGCCCGGGCGGGCAGGCGAACGTCGTGCTCCGGTCCCGCTCGGCGATCGTGTAGCCCGTGACGCCGGCCTGCTCGGCGGCGACGGCGATGGCGTGCGCCCTTTCCCGGCGGGTCTGTGTGCTGCGGCCCGACACGAAGGCTTCGGTGTGGAGGGTGTCGCGGGGCACCTCGAGTGCGGTCAGCAGACCGAGCACGTCCTGCATCATCGGCGCCGGGCCGCAGAGGTGTACGCGCGTGACGCCGGCGACGTAGGGGCGGAGCGCTTCGAGGTCGATCCGGCCACGCCGGCCCGGCCACCCGGCACCCGGCTGGGTGAGAAAGACGGCCACCTCGAGCCCGGGCAGCCGGGCCTGAAGCTGCTCCAGCTCCTGCCGGTACGGGATTTCGTCCTCGGTCCGGCACCCGGCCAGCAGGACGATGCGGCCGTGATGACCGGCGTCCGCCGCTGCGGCCAGGACGCTGATCAGGGGGGTGATCCCGACTCCGCCGGCGATCAGCAGCAGTGTGCCGCCACCGGTGTCGCGCTGTGGGTCCCAGGTGAACTCACCGAACGGGCCGCTCACCCGCAGTGCCTGCCCGATCTCCAGGTCGTCGTGCAGGAAGGTGGAGCCGAGGCCGATCGGATCCCGCTTCACCCCGATCTCGACATGATGCTTCGCACCCGGGCCACTCGAGATCGAGTAGGAGCGCTCGATCGGCTCGACCGCCACGGGCAGATCGATCTTGAGGTACTGGCCCGCGGCAAAGGAGAACGGCACCGTGCCGCCGTCCATCGCTTCCAGCCGGATTTTCCGGATCGTCGGTGTGAGCGCCTCGATCTCGGTGACGCGCAGGTAGCCCTGCCAGGTGGTGGTCGATTCGCGTACCGGGTTGCGGGCGAAGATGGATCTCCACATCGCTCCGGTCTGCCTGGGCCGCAGCACGGCGCCGGCCGCGACGAGCCCTCCGGCCAGCGCCCCGACCACGCCGGAACCCCAGGCGTCCTGTCCGGCCACGACCAGGCCCCGCACCGGCGTACGCGCCCCCGCCAGCGGCGAGCGCAGCCGTTCCGGGGTCGCTGCGAGGCCGTAGAAGGAACCCCGGACGCTGTGCTGGTAGGTCTCGAACGACAGCGGTGTGGCGAGTTCGGCGAAGGCAATGGTCTCCCGGATGCCGGGCCACCGTTCGTCGAGGCGGTCGATCAGTCGCCGGGTCAGTGCGTCCTTGAGCCTGTGGTAGTCGTCCGGCCGCTCGTCGTCGGGCGTCCCCTGCCACTGGTCGAACGCCGCCGGGTCGATGAGTTCCACCACCTCGACGGTGTGGTGGCGAGCGGCCGGGTTGTTGAGGGAGGCGAAGGAGACGTAGAGCGTGCCGTCACCGAGCTGCCGGTGAAAACCGTCATGACCGTCGAGGTCGGGCATGAACCAGTGGTTCTCCCCGTGCAGGCCGAACGTGGCCGGTGACCGGTCCAGGCCCAGGAACAGCATGATCGCGGACGGTTCCGCCGGCAGGTTCGCGACCTCGCGCTTCCACTGTGGCTCGGCCGCCGATTCCAGCAAGGCGTACGTGTTGCGGACGCCCGCCGCCGAGACGACGGCCGGGGTCCGTACCCGATAGGTGCGTCCGGTGGCGCGGTCCTCCACCTCGACAGCGGCCACCCGGCCCCGCTCCAGGACGATCCGCTGAACCTGTTGACGGGTCCGCAGCTCGACACCGTACCGGTCGAGGATCTCGAGAACGATCTGGTTGAGCGCCCTCGGGCCGCCCACGGGATGCGCGGTGCCCGCCATGAAGAACGTGGTCGGCACCGCGGCGTGGTAGCCGAAGGCGTTCGACCCGGGCGGCGTCCCGTAGAGCCCCCACCGCGCGGCCAGAATCGCCCGGAGCTTCGGGTCCCGGAAGCTGCGGGCCATCTGGTCCCGCGACGACCGGTACGTGGCCGGGAAGAGTCGCTCGACGATCGGGAACCCGAGTCTGCGCACCGGCGCGGGCATCGACGAGAGAATATTGCGCGTGGCGAGCCCGGCCATCGCCTGCCGTACCGTTCGGAAATAGCGGTCGATGGCCTCGGCCTCGCCCGGGAACCGGTCCTTGAGTCGGGCCCGGAACTGTTCCCGGCCGGCGGGTACGGTGAAATCGAATCCGGGAAAGTGCAGGACGTCGTAGTCGTCCGGCAGCGGCCAGAGCTGCACCCGCCCGTCGGTCACGAAGTCGAGGAAGGGACCGGCGTTCGCGCTCATGTAGTGCAGTCCGGTTCCGAACTTGTACCGCCCTTCGCGGGAGAACTCGTGCGTCATCCCACCGAGGGTGTAGTGCTGTTCCAGGACGAGAACCCGTTTCCGGCCGAACTGCGCGAGCATGCGGGCCGCCGCCAGACCGCCCATGCCCGATCCGACCACGACAACGTCGGCTTCTTCCTGCGCGGTCAAGGTCACCCTCAGCTTCTCGGTGGACGATCCGGTCCCGGCAGGAAAGCCGGGATCCCGTTGAGTCCGAAGATAGGGAGACCCAGTTGACAGGTACTGGACGACTTCTGAATCGCGCCGTCACCCCGGAAGCTGGCCATCGGGGCACCCCACGCACCACCAGGCGCAGCGGGTGGGCGGGCAGGGCTCGAACCCGCGATCGAGGGATTATGAGTGCCCTGCTCCGAGGTGCCGACTCACCGACCGGACAGGGCGCTCCGGGCGTCCGTCACGCCCCGGTTGGCCAGGGCGTCGGCTCGTTCGTTGCCGGGGTCGCCGTTGTGCCCCTTCACCCAGAGCCACTCGACCTTGTGCGACTTGACCGCCAGTTCCAGGCGCTGCCACAGGTCGGCGTTCTTGACCGGCTGCTTCGCCGAGGTCTGCCAGCCGTTGCGCTTCCAGCTCGCCATCCAGCTGGTGATGCCGTTGCGGACGTATGTGCTGTCGGTGTGCAGGCGTACGGTCACCGGCCGGTTCAGGCTCTCGAGCGCCTGGATGGCGGCCATCAGCTCCATCCGGTTGTTCGTGGTGGGCGCCGACTCGCCCCCGTACAGTTCGCGTTCGTGCTCGCCGTAGCGCAGCACCGCACCCCAGCCGCCCGGTCCGGGGTTTCCGCTGCACGCGCCGTCGGTGTAGATCTCCACGACCTTCTCGGCCGCCTGGTCCGTCATGCCGGCAATCTACCGGTCCTGCCCGCTCCCGCCGGTCGCACGCCGCACCCCGGCGCCCGTGCCGGCTAGCCGGGACGGGGGACGTCAACCGGGGTCCGCTCGGCGTTTGGCTTACCGGGGGCGGACCGGCGCTCGTTTCCGTCCGTGGTCCGTTCGCCGGTGCGGTCGAGCAGGCGCATGACCGGTGTGGCCGCGATCCCGTGCAGGACCACCGAGACGATCACCACCAGGCCCACCGTCGCCCAGACCAGGTCGAGCTGCGGGATCTCGGCGTGGCTGGCGGCGTACGCGACGTAGTAGATCGAGCCGACGCCACGGATGCCGAAGAACGCGATCACCCAGTGCTCGGCGGGTCGCCCCGGTGCGCCGCGCAGCGAGAGCCAGGCGACCAGGGGGCGGATCACGAACAGCAGCGCGAGCCCGGACAGGGCGGCGGGCCAGGTCAGCGGTGCCAGCAGGCCGTCGACCACGGCTCCGCCGAGGAACAACAGCAGCAGTACGGTCAGCAGCCGCTCGATCTGCTCGGCGAAGTCGTGCAGGACCCCGTGGAACTCGTGCGTACGCTCCGATGCCCGGATCGCCCGTGCGGCGAAGAAGACGGCGAGGAAGCCGTAGCCGCCGACCACCTCGATCAGCCCGTACGCGAGGAAGGTGGCCGCGATGGCGACGAAGCCCTCGGCGTGGCGGGCCAGCCGCAACTGCGACGGGGCCCGGAAGAAGAGCTTGCCGAGCAGCCAGCCGACGAGCAGCCCACCACCCACCCCGACGGCGATCTTGTAGAGGACGTCGACGGCGAGCCAGTGGCCGAGCCAGTCGGCCGGGGCGAGGCTGGTGGCGGCGATCGCGATGGCGGCGTACACGAAGGGGAACGCGAGCCCGTCGTTGAGCCCGGCTTCCGAGGTCAGCGCGAACCGGACCTCGTCCTCGTTGTCCTCGACGTCGGTCGGCTCACCCACCTGTACGTCGGCGGCGAGCACCGGGTCGGTCGGCGCGAGCGCGGCGGCGAGCAGCAGCGCGGCGGCCGGCACCAGCCCGGCCCACCACCACCCGAGCAGGGCCACGGCGAGGATGCAGAGCGGCATGCCGATGGCCAGCAGTCGCCAGGTCGACGACCAGCGTCGCCACCCGGCCCGACGGTCGATCTTGAGGCCGGCGCCCATCAGGGCGACGATCACCCCGATTTCGGTGAGGTGGGTGGTCACCTGGGGGTGGGCGATCGGATCGGGGCTGGGTAGCCCGGTCGGCAGCAGGAAGACCAGCATGCCGAGCCCGAGGAACGCTATCGGCATGGAGAGCGGCCGGTGTTCCACCATCCGGGGCAGGATCCCGGCCAGTAGTGCACCGATTCCGACCAGAGCGAACGCCACATCGACCGGCTCCACGCCACCACCTCTCCCGATCTGCCCGACGGGCAGGTGGTGCCTAGGCTTTCCCCGGCGCGGCCCCGCCCACTCCTGAAGTGGCCGGTGACTCAGGCCGGGAAACTGTTTGCGGACTCAGGACAGGGCGGCGATCGGGGATTCGGACAGCGCGGCGAGCAGGTCGGCGGGGTCGTGGTAGACGGCCACCGCGCCCGCGCCGGCCAACTCGCCCCGGCTGGTTCCGCCGCAGGTCAGGCCGATGCAGGGGATGTCGAGCTGGCCGGAGGCGGCGACGTCCCAGATCGAGTCGCCGACGAACACCACCCGCGAGGCTTCCAGGCCGGACTGGTCGAGCGCGGCGGCCACGATGTCCGGGGCGGGTTTGCTCTCCCGGGCGTCCGCCGAGGTGGTCACGGCGGCGATGACGTCGTCGGCGTTCAGCACCGCGCGCAGGGCGGACGCCTCGTGTTCGGCAGCGGAACTGGCCAGGACCACCCGCAGCCCCAGGCCGGCGCAGGCGCGCAGCAGGGCGACGGCGCCGGGCAGTGGGCGCAGCCGGGGCCAGTACTCGGCGTAGAGACTGTCGTGCGCGCCGCGGATCCGCTGGTCGCCGTCGCGGTCGTGCTCCGGCCCGAGTACGTGTTCCAGCAGCTTGTCCGCGCCCATCCCGACCGAGCGGTGGATCGAGGCCATGGGTACGTCGTGTTCGGCCTGCCGCAGCGCCTCCCACCAGCAGACCGTGTGCAGGTACGTGGTGTCGACCAGGGTGCCGTCGATGTCGAAGAGCACACCCCTCGGGTTCTCCATGCCACCCGCTTACCCCGCGGGTCGTCTCCGTACGCCGTCGAGGGCGATGCCGAGCACCCGGTCGCGTTGCCGCTCGTCGGTGAACCCGGTCGCGGTGAGCCCGGTGATCATGCGCAGTACGTCGTCGAAACTGACATCCGTACGCGCCTCGCCGGCCGCCTGGGCGCGTTCGAACAGGGGCTCGCCGGCGCCGTACATGGCGACCCGGCAGGAGCGGAACGTCTCCGAGTCCCGGTTGAGCGACTCGTAGATGGCTCGTTTCGTGGCGACGTAGTCGACGAACCGGCGCAGCCAGATCACGAAGCCGTCCCAGGGCGGCAGGTCGGCGACCTCGTCGGCGGCCTGGCACAGCTCCTCGACCTCGCCGAGGTAGACGGTGTCGAAGAGGTCCTGGCGGGTGGGGAAGTTCCGGTAGAGGGTGCCGATGCCGACTCCGGCCCGACGGGCGATCTCCTCCAGGGAGGCCGACGTGCCGCTCTCGGCGAAGACCTCGCGGGCGGCGCCCAGCAGCGCGTCGAAGTTGCGGCGGGCGTCGGCCCGGTGCGGGCGGCGCACCGCGACCCGGGGTGTTCCGGACCCCTGCTCCGTCACCGTTCCTCCCGAGCTGTGGCCGATCCGACGGGCTGTGACCGACCCGACTTGTACCGGAGGCATCCCTCCGTTAATCTGGAGGTACGCCTCCACTTTAACAGGCGACCCGCGAGCGGACGACCCTCCTGCGAAGCTCGGTCTGACACAACCGCAGGCAGCGGGCAGGATCAGGAGAGGATTTTCGACCATGGCCAAGACCTGGCTCGTCACCGGAAGCTCCCGTGGACTGGGGTGGGAACTGAGCCGCGCCGTCCTTGCCGGCGGTGACAACCTCGTCGCCACCGCCCGCCGCCCCGAGCAGCTTGCCGAACTCGTCGACACGTACGGCGACCGGGTCCGCGCGGTAGCCCTCGACGTGACCGACCCGGCCGCCGCGCACACCGCCGTCCGGGTCGCGGTGGACGTGTTCGGCGGGCTCGACGTGGTGGCGAACAACGCCGGTTACGCCGACAGCGAGCCGATCGAGGAGACCTCGGACGAGGACTTCCGCCGGCAGATCGAGACGAACCTGTTCGGCGTGATCAACGTGACCAAGGCGGCCCTGCCGATCCTGCGCCGCCAGCGTTCCGGTCACTTCCTCCAGTTCTCCTCGATCGGCGGCCGGGTCGGCGGGACACCGGGGCTGGCCGCGTACCAGACCGCGAAGTTCGGCGTGGAGGGGTTCTCCGAGGTGCTGAACAACGAGGTCAAGCCGTTCGGGGTCAAGGTGACGATCGTCGAGCCGGGCGCCTTCCGTACGGACTGGGGTGGCTCGTCCATGCGGATCGCCGAGGTGGGGGCGGCCTACGAGGAGACGGTGGGACGGATCCACGCCTACCGCCGGGAGGCGGACGGCAAGCAGCCCGGTGATCCGGGGCGGGCCGCCCAGGTGATCGTCGGCGTCGTCGCGCTGCCCGACCCGCCGCTACGCCTCCTGCTCGGCTCCGACGCCCTCGAGCTGGCCGAACAGGCGTCGGTGGCACGGGGCCAGGAGACCTCCCGGTGGGCCGAGGTCAGCCGGTCCACCGACTTCGACGGACAGAATGACCTGAGCCAGTCGTACCTTGCCGGCCTGCTGCCCCGCTAGCGAACCGTCAGCGGGGTGCCGGGCGGAGCCAGAGGACACCGAGCGGGGGGATCCGGAGCGTGGCCGAGGCCGGCTGCCCGTGCCACGGCATCGGCTCGGCCCGTACGGTGCCGAGGTTGCCCACCCCGGAGCCGCCGTAGCTCTCCGCGTCCGTGTTCAGGGTCTCCTGCCAGACACCGGCCACCGGCATGCCCAGCCGGTAGTTCTCGTGCGGTACGGCGGAGAAGTTCGCCACGCAGACCAGCGGCGACCCGTCGGCGGCGATCCGGATGAACGCCACCGTGTTGTTGCCCGAGTCGTTCCCGACGATCCACCGGAACCCGTCCGGGGAGGTGTCCTGCGAGTAGAGCGCCGGGGCGGCCCGGTAGGCCCGGTTCAGGTCCCGGACCAGCCGCTGCACCCCGGCCCGTGCCGGGTCGTAGACCAGGTTCCAGTCCAGTCCCCGGTCCTCGCTCCACTCGCGGTCGTCGGCGAGTTCACTGCCCATGAAGAGCAGTTGCTTGCCCGGATGCGCCCACATGTACGCGAGCAGCGCACGGACGTTCGCCAGCCGCTGCCAGGTGTCGCCGGGCATCTTGCCGGCCAACGAACCCTTGCCGTGGACCACCTCGTCGTGGCTGATCGGCAGCAGGTAGTTCTCGCTCCAGGCGTACACCAGGGAGAAGGTCAGTTCGTTGTGGTGCCACTGGCGGTGGACCGGCTCCTTGCTCAGGTAGGTCAGGGTGTCGTGCATCCAGCCCATGTTCCACTTGAAGCCGAAGCCGAGCCCGTTGGCGTGGGTCGGTTGGGTCACCCCCGGCCAGGCGGTGGACTCCTCGGCGATCATCACCACGCCGGGATGCTCCCGGTAGACGGTCGCGTTCGTCTCCTGGAGGAAGCCGATCGCCTCCAGGTTCTCCCGGCCGCCGTGCTGGTTCGGCAGCCACTTGCCGTCCTCGCGGGAGTAGTCCAGGTAGAGCATCGAGGCGACCGCGTCCACCCGCAGCCCGTCGACGTGGAACTCGGCGCACCAGTAGAGCGCGTTGGCGACCAGGAAGTTGCGTACCTCGCGGCGGCCGAAGTCGAAGACGTACGTGCCCCAGTCGGGGTGCTCGCCGCGACGCGGGTCGGCGTGCTCGTACAGGGCGGTTCCGTCGAACCGGGCCAGCGCCCACTCGTCGCGGGGGAAGTGCGCCGGTACCCAGTCCAGCAGCACCCCGATCCCGGCGGCGTGGAGCCGGTCCACCAGGTAGCGGAAGTCGTCCGGGGTGCCGAACCGCGAGGTCGGGGCGTAGTAGCCGGTCACCTGGTAACCCCAGGAACCGCCGAACGGGTGCTCGGCCACCGGCATGAACTCCACGTGGGTGAAGCCCAGGTCGACCACGTACGCGGTGAGCTGGTCGGCCAGCTCCCGGTAGCCGAGACCGGGGCGCCACGAGCCGAGATGCACCTCGTAGACGCTCATCGCCTCCCGGTGGGGGTGGCGCTGGGCACGGTCGGCGAGCCACTCGGCGTCGTTCCACTCGTACGACGACTGGTAGATCACCGAGGCGGTCCGGGGCGGGACCTCGGTGTGCGCGGCCATCGGGTCGGCCTTGTCCCGCCAGATCCCGTCCTGGCCGAGGATCCGGTACTTGTACCGCTGGCCGGGCGCCGCCTCGGGGGCGAAGATCTCCCACACCCCACTGCCGCCGAGCGACCGCATCGGCCAGCCCTCGTGCGCGCCCCAACCGGTGAAGTCGCCGACCACGCGTACGCCCCGGGCGTTCGGCGCCCAGACCGCGAAGGCGACCCCGCCGCCCGTGCGGGGACGGGCGCCGAGGGCGGACCAGAGCCGTTCGTGCCGGCCCTCGCCGATCAGGTGCAGGTCCACCTCGCCCAGGCTCGGCGGGTAGCGGTACGGGTCGTCGCGCGGCTCCCCGTCGACCTCGATCCGGTAGTCCAGCACCGTGCCGGGCACGGTCGCCTCGAAGACCCCCTCGTTGTGCACCCTGCGCATCGGGTACCGGTCCCCGGCGACCAGCACCGAGACCTCCCGGGCACCGCGCCGCCAGGTACGGACCAGCGTCTGCCCGCCGCGCGGATGCGCCCCGAGCAGGGCGTGCGGGTCGTACGCCACCCCGGCGACGAGCGAGTCCAGGTCAACGTCCATCAGCGGGCTCACTTCGCGGTCTCGGTGGTGGCGGGCACGCTCGGGGCGGTGGCCGGTGGCGGTGGCGGATCGTTGCGGTGCACGGTGAACACGTGCGCGGGCTGGTTCGGGTCGAGCCCGACGACGTTGTGCTGCCCCCAGTCGTACCGGGCGCCGCTCATCTCGTCGTAGACGGTGAACCGGTCGGCCCAGTCCAGGCCCAGCGCCGGCAGGTCGAGGCTGAGGTTGCCCCACTGGGCCTCGAAGGGGTCGAGCGAGCAGACCACCAGGACGGTGTTCCCGGTCCGCTCGTCCCGCTTCGACCAGCAGAACAGGGCCGGGTTGTCGCTGTGGTGGAACCGCAGGTTGCGCAGCCAGTGCAGCGCCGGGTTCTTCCGCCGTACGGCATTGAGCCGCGCGATGTACGGCGCCAGCGACCGCCCCTGCGCCTCGGCGGCGGTCCAGTCCCGGGGACGGAGCTGGAACTTCTCGCTGTCGGCGTACTCCTCGGCGCCGGGCAGGGCCTCGTGTTCGAGGAGTTCGAAACCGGCGTAGATGCCCCACGAGGGGGAGAGCAGGGAGGCCAGCACCGCCCGGATTTTGAAGATCGACGGTACGCCGAGCTTCAGCGGCTCGGGCAGGATGTCGGGCGTGTTCGGCCAGAAGTTGGGGCGCATGTAGTCGGCCGCTTCGATCAGCTCGGTGCAGTATTCGCGCAGCTCGTCGGCGCTGTACCGCCAACTGAAGTAGGTGTACGACTGGGTGAACCCGATCTTGCCCAGGCCGTGCATGACCGCCGGTCGGGTGAACGCCTCGGCCAGGAAGAGCACGTTCGGGTCGAGCTGCTTGACCTCGTGGATCAGCCACTGCCAGAAGTCGAACGGCTTGGTGTGCGGGTTGTCCACCCGGAAGATCCGTACCCCGTGGTCGATCCAGTGCGTCACCACCCGCAGCACCTCGGCCCGGATCCCGTCGGGGTCGCGGTCGAAGTCCAGCGGGTAGATGTCCTGGTACTTCTTCGGCGGGTTCTCGGCGTACGCGATCGAACCGTCGGCGAGGGTGGTGAACCACTCCGGGTGCTCGGTCACCCAGGGGTGGTCGGGTGCGGCCTGCAACGCCAGGTCCATCGCCACCTCCAGGCCGACCTCGCCGGCCGAGGCGACGAACCGGCGGAAGTCGTCGGCCGTACCGAGATCGGGGTGGATGGCGTCGTGGCCGCCCTCGGCCGCGCCGATCGCCCACGGCGAACCGGGGTCGTCCGGGCCGGCGACCAGGGAGTTGTTCGGGCCCTTGCGGTTGACCCGGCCGATCGGGTGGATCGGCGGGAGGTAGAGCACGTCGAACCCCATCGCGGCGACACCGGGGAGCCGGGCGGCGGCGGTGGCGAAGGTCCCGTGCTCGGCCGGTTTGCCCTCGCCCGGCGGGGTGATCCCCTCGGAACGGGGGAAGAACTCGTACCAGGCGGAGAAGAGGGCGCGGGGGCGATCGATCCAGAGTGGATGGTCGTCGCTGCGGGTGACCAGCCGGCGCACCGGGTACGACCACAGCAGCTCGGCCAGGTCCAGGGCCGGGGCGAGGCGCTGCTCCAACGGCAGTTCCCGATCGCGCAACGCCGCCGCTGCCGCCCGTACGCCGGCTTGGAACTCGGCCGGGACCAGCGCGGACGCCGCGTCCATCAGGGCGGCGCCCTCGGCCAGGTCGTTGCCGAGTTCGGTCGCGTCCTGCCCGGCGGCGGACTTCTTGGTGACCGCGTCCCGCCAGGTCAGGTACGGGTCGTCGAACGCCTCCACGGCAAAGGTCCAGTCGCCGACCGCGTCCGGGGAGATGGTCGCGTGCCAGTGGTCGTCCCGGCCGGGGCGCATCCGGGTGAACGGGCGTGTCTCGCCGTCGGGGCCGGACCAGACCACGTTGCAGCCCAGCGCCCGGTGCCCCTCCCGGTAGGCCCGCGCGGAGACCGGCACCAGCTCACCGACCACCGCCTTGGCCGGGTAGCGACCGCAGGCCACCGAGGGCGTGATCTTCTCGATCGGAAACCGTCCCGTCACGGTGCCAACCTACTGCCCCGGCAGTCCCGGCGCCCGGTCGAAATCCGATCATCCCCGCCGCCGCAGGTCGGACGGCCGTTTCCGGTCAGAGGGCGGGCAGGACCGAGCGGTAGACCCCCATCGTCCGCTCCGCGATCGCGTCCCAGGAGAAGTGTTGGACCGCGCGACGGCGTCCCGCTCGACCGAGTTCGGCGGTACGGGCGGGGTCGGCCAGCAGCTTGTTGATCGCCCCGGCCAGGTCCTCGACGAAGACCTCCGGCGCCAGCGGGGTGCCGGTGCCGTCGGCGGCCTGCTCGATCGGGACCAGCAGCCCGGTCTCCCCGTCGGAGACCACCTCCGGGATGCCGCCGGTGGCGGTGGCCACCACCGCCGTCTCGCAGGCCATCGCCTCCAGGTTGACAATGCCCATCGGTTCGTAGATCGACGGGCAGACGAAAACCGTGCTGTGGGTGAGCACCTGCACCACCTCGTGCTTGGGCAGCATCTCGGCCACCCAGAACACCCCGGACCGGCTGGCCCGCAGCTCGGCCACCAGGGATTCCACCTCGGCGGCGATCTCGGCCGTGTCCGGGGCGCCGGCGAGCAGGACGAGCTGGGTCTCCGGCGGCAGTGACCTGGCCGCCCGGAGCAGGTACGGCAGGCCCTTCTGCCGGGTCACCCGGCCGACGTAGGTGACACTCGGCCGGTCCGGGTCCACCCCGATCCGGCGCAGCACGTCGGTCTCCGGGTCCGGGGCGTACTGGCGGGTGTCGATGCCGTTGTGCACCACCCGGACCCGTTCCGGTGCCACCTCCGGATAGGCGCCCAGCAGGTCCCGTTTCATCCCGGCGGAGACCGCGATCACCGCGTCGGCGGCGCCCAGCGCGGTCCGCTCACACCAGGAGGAGAGCGCGTAACCGCCGCCGAGCTGCTCGGCCTTCCACGGCCGCAGCGGCTCCAGGCTGTGCACGGTCACCACGTGCGGCACCCCGTGCAGCAGCTTCGCCACATGCCCGGCGAGGTTGGCGTACCAGGTGTGGCTGTGTACCAGGTCGGTCCCGGCGGTTCCGGCGGCCATGGCCAGGTCGACGCCCATGGTCCGGAGCGCGGCGTTGGTGCCGGCCAGCTCCACCGGTTCCGGGTACGCGGTCACCCCCGGCGGGTCGTCCGGCCCGGTACGCGGCGCGCCGAAGCAGTGCACCCGCAGGTCGGCCAGCCGGCGCAGTTCCCGGGCGAGGTACTCGACGTGCACCCCGGCCCCGCCGTAGACCTCGGGTGGGTACTCGCGGGTCAGCAGATCGATCCGGAGTCGTCCGTCGTACGGAGCGGTTTCGGCCACGTTCCGCACACTAGTCCAGCATGTTGCCCGGTACGACTGGTGCGAACGGCCGGGTGTGGTTAGCGTCGGTGCATGTCGCCCAAGGTCCTCGCCATCGTCCTGGCCGGCGGCGAGGGCAAGCGCCTGATGCCGTTGACCGCAGACCGTGCCAAACCGGCCGTGCCGTTCGGCGGTATGTACCGCATGATCGATTTTGTGCTGTCCAACCTGGCCAACGGCGGCTTTCTCAAGATCGTCGTACTGACCCAGTACAAGTCGCACTCGCTGGACCGGCACGTGACCAAGACCTGGCGGATGTCCAACCTGCTCGGCAACTACGTCGCCCCGGTCCCCGCCCAGCAGCGCCGTGGCCCCTGGTGGTTCGCCGGCTCGGCGGACGCCATCTACCAGAGCTTCAACCTAATCAACGACGAGAAGCCCGACTACGTGATCGTCTTCGGGGCGGACCACATCTACCGGATGGACCCCCGGCAGATGGTGGAGGACCACATCGCCTCCGGCGCCGGTGTCACCGTGGCCGGGATCCGCCAGCCGCTGAGCCAGGCGGACCAGTTCGGGGTGATCGAGGTGGCCGCCGACGGGCGCCGGATCCAGGCGTTCCGGGAGAAGCCCACCGACGCCCGCGGCCTGCCGGACGCGCCGGGGGAGATCTACGCCTCGATGGGCAACTACGTCTTCACCACCGACGTGCTCTGCGAGGCGGTGGAGCGCGACGCGGCCGACAAGAGCAGCCGGCACGACATGGGCGGGAGCATCATCCCGATGCTGGTCGAGCGGGGCGAGGCGAACGTCTACGACTTCCGCGACAACCAGGTCCCCGGCAGCACCGAACGGGACCAGGGCTACTGGCGCGACGTCGGGACGTTGGACTCGTTCTACGAGGCGCACATGGACCTGATCGCCATCCACCCGATCTTCAACCTCTACAACTCGGCCTGGCCGATCTACACCGACCACCCCCCGTGGCCGCCGGCCAAGTTCGTGCACGGCTGGCAGGAGCGGGTGGGCCGGGCGATCGGATCGCTGATCTCGCCCGGTGTGATCGTCTCCGGCGCGTTGGTGGAGAACTCCGTGGTCTCGCCGAACGCCCGGATCAACTCCTGGGCGCACGTCGAGGGGTCGGTGCTGATGGAGGGTGTCGACATCGGCCGGCACGCGGTGGTCCGCAACGCCATCCTGGACAAGAACGTGGTGGTCCCCGAGGGGGCCGAGATTGGCGTGGACCTGGAACTCGACCGGACCCGCTACACCGTCTCCGACGGCGGGATCGTCGTCATCGGCAAGGGCCAACGGGTCGAGCCGTAAGGTCAGCTTGTACAGCCCGTGCCACACCCAGGAGGAGAATCGCCGATGTCGGTCCACGCCCGTGCCGGCCAGCCCGCCGACCCCGCCGACCTGATCGACGTAGCGCACCTCGTCACCGCGTACTACGCCGAGCATCCCGACCCGGCCGATCCCGGCCAGCAGGTCGCGTTCGGCACCTCCGGGCACCGGGGATCGAGCCTGAACACCGCGTTCAACGACGACCACATCGCCGCGATCACCCAGGCGACCTGTGAGTACCGGCGGGACCAGGGTGTGGACGGCCCGCTGTTCCTGGCCCGGGACACGCACGCCCTCTCCGAGCCGGCGCTGGTCACCGCGCTGGAGGTGCTGGCCGCCAACGACGTCACCGTGCTGATCGACAGCCGGGACGGTTTCACCCCGACCCCGGCGCTGTCGCACGCGATCCTCACCCACAACCGGGGGCGCGGCACCGGCCTGGCCGACGGCATCGTGGTCACCCCGTCACACAACCCGCCGTCCGACGGCGGGTTCAAGTACAACCCCACCAACGGGGGGCCGGCGGACACCGACGCCACGAAGTGGATCCAGGACCGGGCCAACCAACTGCTGGCCGACGGCCTCGCCGGGGTCCGGCGGATCCCGTACGCGCGGGCCCGGACGGCGGGCACCACCGACCGGTACGACTTCCTCGGCGCGTACGTCGACGACCTGCCCTCGGTGGTGGACGTGGCGGCGATCCGGGCCGCCGGGGTGCGCATCGGCGCCGACCCGCTGGGCGGGGCGAGCGTCGGCTACTGGGGCGAGATCGCCGACCGGCACGGGCTGGACCTGACGGTGGTCAACCCGGGTGTCGACCCGACCTGGCGGTTCATGACCCTGGACTGGGACGGCAAGATCCGGATGGACTGCTCGTCTCCGTACGCGATGGCGTCGTTGATCGCCGCCCGCGCCGACTACCAGATCGCCACCGGGAACGACGCCGACGCCGACCGGCACGGGATCGTCACGCCCGACGGCGGCCTGATGAACCCGAACCACTACCTGACCGTGGCGATCGCGCACCTGTTCCGGACCCGGACGGACTGGTCCCCGCAGGCGGCGATCGGCAAGACCCTGGTCTCGTCCTCGATGATCGACCGGGTCGCCGCCGACCTCGGACGTACGTTGATCGAGGTGCCGGTGGGCTTCAAGTGGTTCGTGCCGGGGCTGCTGGACGGTTCGGTCGGCTTCGGCGGTGAGGAGAGCGCGGGCGCCTCCTTCCTGCGCCGGGACGGGTCGGTCTGGACCACCGACAAGGACGGGCTCGTGCTCTGCCTGCTCGCCGCCGAGATCCAGGCGAGTACGGGCAGTTCGCCGAGCCAGCACTACGCCGACCTGGTCGCCCGCTTCGGTGACCCGGCGTACGCCCGGATCGACGCCCCGGCCAGCCGGGCGGAAAAGGCGGCACTGGGCAAGCTCTCGCCGGACCAGGTGACCGCGACCGAGCTGGCCGGTGAGCCGATCACGGCGACGCTGACCAGCGCGCCGGGCAACGGAGCGGCGATCGGCGGGCTGAAGGTGACCACCGAGTCGGGGTGGTTCGCGGCCCGCCCGTCCGGCACCGAGGACGTCTACAAGATCTACGCGGAGTCGTTCCGGGGTCCGGAGCACCTGACCCGGATCCAGGAGGAGGCGCGGGCCCTGGTGACCGAGGTCCTGGCGAAGGTGTGACCCGGCTCACTCCTGTTGCCCAAACGTGATCTTTCCTTTTGTGATCTTCGTACCGCAGGTGGGTAAACCCACCCGGTTGGTCCGAGATCACCCGACCGGTACGTGACGTACCCGTACCGGTCGGAGAGGAAGGAAAAGTCAGGATGAGAGTCACCCGTTGGGGCGCCGCACTGGGGGCGGTGACGATGCTCGCGTTCACCCTCACCCCACCCGGGCCCGCGCAGGCCGCCGCCGCTGCGGACACCTGGACCGGCACCTGGGCCGCATCGCCGCAGAGCGGCGGCACCAGCTTCAACCAGCAGACCATCCGGCAGATCGTCCGGACCAGCATCGGTGGAACCGCTGCCCGGATCCAGTTGTCGAACGCCTTCGGCGACCGGCCGCTGGTGGTGAGCGAGGTGCACGTCGCCCGGCGTACCTCCGGCTCCTCGATCGACCCCGGCACCGACCGGCGGGTCACCTTCGGCGGGCAGCCGGGCGTGACCATCCCGGTCGGTGCGCTGGCGGCCAGCGACGCGGTGGCGTTCACCGTCCCGACCGGCGCCGACGTGGTGGTCAGCCTCTACCTGCCCCAGCCGACCGGGCCGGCGACCTACCACCAGAGCGGGTTGCAGAACAACTACGTGGCCGCCGGCAACCAGAGCGGCAACGCCACCCTGACCGGGGCGCAGACGAACGGCAGTTACTACTTCCTGGCCAACCTCGACGTGCAGAACCCGGCCGCCGAGGGGGCGGTGGTGACGCTCGGCGCCTCCATCACCGACGGCATCGGCTCCGGGTTCGACGTCAACCGCCGCTGGCCCAACCACCTGGCCCGCAACCTAGCCTCCGCCGGGCGGACGATCGGCGTACTGAACCAGGGGATCAGCGGCAACAAGCTGCTCCAGGACGGGGCCGGGCAGAGCGCGCTGAAGCGGTTCGACCGGGACGTGCTCAACCAGCCGGGCGTACGGTGGGTGATCTTCTCCGACGACCCGATCAACGACCTCGGGGCGGGCAGCGGCCGACCGGGCGCCGACCAGCTCATCGCCGGGCTCCGGCAGCTCATCGACCGGGCACACCAGCGCGGGGTGAAGTTCCTCTGCTCCACCCTTACCCCGTTCCAGGGCTCCGGTGGCTGGTCCGCCGAGGGCGAGCAGTCGCGTGCGGCGATCAACACCTTTGTCCGCAGCGCCGGCAGCGGCTGTGACGGCGTCGTCGACCAGGACAACGCCACCCACGACCCGGCCCGGCCGACGTGGTTCCTGCCGGCGTACGACACCGGCGACCACCTGCACCCGAACGAGGCGGGCTTACAGGCGATCGCCAACGCGGTCAACCCGAGCCTGTTCACCGGTGGCGGCACCCCGCCGCCGACCACACCGATCGGTGCCCCCACCGACTGCGGCCGGCTGCTGCCGGGCCAGGGCCTGACCACCGGGCAGACCCTGGCCTCGTGCGACGGCCGGTTCCAGTTGCGCCTCCAGAGCGACGGCAACCTGGTGCTCTACCAGGGCACCGCCGCCCTCTGGTCCACCGGGACGGCCGGGCGCGCGGTCGCCCAGGCGGCGTTGCGGTCCGACGGCGACCTCACCCTGACCGGTTCCACCGGCGAGACCTTCTGGCGTACGGCCACCGCCGGCC
Organism: Micromonospora sp. NPDC004704; assembly: GCF_053601675.1. NCBI lineage: Bacteria > Bacillati > Actinomycetota > Actinomycetes > Micromonosporales > Micromonosporaceae > Micromonospora > Micromonospora sp. NPDC004704. Next base: position 315,437 of record NZ_JBSGCD010000004.1, read on the forward strand.
AACCCGACACCGTGTTCTACCTCCAGGGCGACGGCAACCTGGTGATCTATTCCGCGGGTCGACCAATATGGAGTTCCGGCACCGTCGTGGGCTGATCCGGAATCGCAACAGGGCCGCTTTGTCGTCGCCGGTCGACAACAAAGCGGCCCTTGTTCGGTTTTATTCGTCTGAATGTCGTACCGCGCTGTTATAACGTCGGGCAACTGTGACCGGGGGCGCGGCGACAGAGAATCGGACCCCGGTGATGCTGATTCACTGGAGGACGGTTTCTTGAGTTCAGATACGGATCTTGCCATCGAAACGTCGGGGCTGGTGAAAGTCTTCGGCGACAACCGGGCGGTCGACGGGGTGGATCTCGCCGTACCGGCCGGGACCGTCTACGGCTTCCTCGGCCCCAACGGTGCCGGCAAGACCACCACGATCCGGATGCTCGCCACCCTGCTGCGCCCCGACGGCGGCACCGGGCGGGTGTTCGGCCACGACATCGTCCGGCAGGCCGACGCGGTACGCGCCAGGGTCGGCCTGACCGGCCAGTACGCCTCGGTCGACGACGAGCTCACCGGCCGGGAGAACCTGCTCATGCTCGCCCGGCTGCTCGGTTTCCGGTGGGCGGCGGGAGGTCGGCGCGCCGACGAGCTGCTCGCCGCGTTCGGCCTGACCGAGGCGGCCGGAAAGTTGGTGAAGACCTACTCCGGCGGGATGCGCCGCCGGCTCGACATCGCGGCGAGCATCGTGGTCACGCCGGACCTGCTGTTCCTGGACGAGCCCACCACCGGGCTCGACCCGCGCAGCCGCAACCAGGTCTGGGACATCGTCCGGGCCCTGGTCGCCTCGGGCACGACCGTGCTGCTCACCACCCAGTACCTGGACGAGGCGGACCAGCTCGCCGACCGGATAGCGGTCATCGACCACGGGCGGGTGATCGCCGAGGGGACCAGCGGCGAGCTCAAGTCGTCGGTCGGCGCCGGTGCCGTACGCGTCCGGCTGGGCGAGGCCGAGCAGCGACCGGCGGCCGAACTCGTACTGACCGGGGCGCTGGGTGTGCCGGTGACGCTGGAGTCCGACCCGTCGGCGCTCTCGGCCCGGGTGAACGACCCGGAGCGGGTGGCGGGTGCGCTGGCCGCGCTGACCCGGGCCGGGCTCGCGGTCACCGAATTCTCGCTCGGGCAGCCCAGCCTGGACGAGGTCTTCCTGGCCCTGACCGGCCACCCGGCCCGGGAGGGCGCGGACGAGACCAAGGCAGAGGTGCCCGCATGACCACCACCACGACAACCACCACCCCGACCCGTCCGGTCGACTCCGACGCGCTGCGTACGGTCCTCGCCACCCGGGACCGGCCGCCCCGCCCCAGCGCGTTGTCGGCCTCGGTGACCTTCGGGTGGCGGGCCATGCGCAAGATCCGGCACGTGCCGGAACAGCTTTTCGACGTCACTATTTTCCCGGTGATGCTGACCCTGATCTTCACTTATCTGCTCGGTGGGGCGTTGGCCGGCTCGCCCCGCGAATACCTGCAGTATCTGCTGCCGGGCATCCTGCTCCAGACCGTTGTCATGATCACCATGTACACCGGCATGACGTTGAACAACGACATTGCAAAGGGCATCTTCGACCGGTTCCGTACGCTGCCGATCTGGCGGCCGTCGGCGATCGTCGGTGCACTGCTCGGCGACGCCGTCCGGTACGCGCTCGCCTCGGTCGTGGTGCTCGGACTGGGCCTGGCGCTGGGTTTCCGGCCCGGTGGCGGCGTGTTCGGCGTACTGCTCGGGGTGCTCCTGGTGCTGGTCTTCTCGTTCAGCCTGACCTGGGTGTGGACGATGTTCGGCCTGATGCTGCGCACCCAGAACTCGGTGATGGGGGTGAGCATGCTGGTGCTCTTCCCGCTGACCTTCGGCAGCAACATCTTCGTCGACCCGGGCACCATGCCGGGGTGGCTGGAGGCGGCGGTACGGGCCAACCCGATCAGTCACGCCTCCACCGCCGTACGCGGCCTGATGGCCGGTACGGTCACCGCCGGTCAACTGGTTGCGGTGCTGCTGACCTGCGCGGTGCTGGTCGGGGTCTTCGGCCCGGTCACCATGTACCTCTACCGCAACAAGCGGTAGCCGCTCCCGGATCAGCGCAGGAAATCCGCCACCAGGCGGGTGAAGGTCTCGGCGTCGTCCAGCCAGGGGTAGTGCGCAGCGCCAGGCTGGACGACGCTCTCACCCTTGGGGAAGAGCGCTGCCCCTTCCCGTGCGGTCGCCGGCCTCGGGCTGGTGTCCAGTTCTCCGGCGAGGATCAGGACCGGGGCGTCGAGCGCCGCGATCGCCGAACGGATGCCGGGCGGGTCGGCCGCCTCCACGGCGTAGTAACGCTCGGCCGCCTCGGGATGGCGTTGCCCGACACCGGCCGCGGCGTGCGCCTGTGCGGCGGCATCCCACCGGCCGTAGGTGAACGGCACGATCCCCCGCCAGTCCTCGTCGGTCGGGTTGCCGGCGGCGATGTTGCCGAACGCGGCCACCGCCTCCGGGTACCACGGCTCATCCGCGCGCAGCGCGACACCCTCCTGGCGCTGTTCGGCGGTGAACGCGATACCCAGCGCGTACAGGGCCGGTGTGATCAGCAACAGCCGGCTGACCCGGTCCGGGTGGCGGGCCGCATACAGGGTGGCGAGGTCGCCGCCGGCCGAGTGGGCGAGCAGGTCGATCCGGTCCAGGCCCAGGTGCTCGCGCAACGCCTCGACGTCGTCCACCTGACGGTCCGCCCGGTACGACTCCGGGTCGGCCGGGATGCCCGACTCCCCGGTGCCCCGCAGGTCCAGCCGGTAGAGGGTCCGGTGCGCCCCGAGCCCGCCCAGGTCACCGAGGTACGCCGAGTCGCGCATCGGCCCACCGGGCAGGACGAGCAGCGGCTCACCCGTTCCCGTGACGTGGTAGGCGAGCAGGGTCCCGTCAACGCTGGTGAGGGTGGGCATCCGATGATCCTGTCAGCGCCGTCACCCGTACCGCAAAGGGTTTTGACGCCGACGGGGCGGCCGGCTCGCGCCGACCGCCCCGCCGTGGTGCGTGGTTCCGTTACGACAGCGGCTTCTTCGCGCCACCGCCGAGCAGGTGCGTGAGCGACTTGGCCACCAGGTCGTCACGGGCCGCCGGGGCGAGCCCCTCCAGACCGAAGCCGAGGTAGACGGTGTCCGGGGTGGTCACCACGGAACCCTCTTCGAACGCCGTCTGGCTGCGCGACCAGTCGTTCGAACCGGGGGAGGAGCCGGCCGGCGGACCGGCCACCGTCCAGCCGCCCAGGTCGGTCTCGAACGAGGTCTCCTCGACGGCGACACCGTTCTTGATCACCTTGGTGTCGTCGACGAAGGCACCGAGGCCCTGGGTGGACCAGTCCGACGCGTACGAGATGGACAGCTCGACCTGCTTGCCGGCGTACGCCGACAGGTCGACCGACCACTCCTGCCAGCCACCGGAGGCGCCGGTGGCCGCGTTCCACGTGCCGGTGGTGCCGGTCGGCGAGCAGTCCTCGCCGATGTAGTGGGCGAGCTGCGGGTGCAGTTCGGCCACCCAACCGGACGCGCAGCTCTCGCCGGTGCCGGTGCCGGTGTGCCCGTTGGCGTCCGGCAGCGTGGTCCAGTTGTCGGTCCCCACCTCGTGCGCCTCGACGAACAGGAAGTCCCAGTCCGCCTCGATGTCGTGCGAGATGAAGAAGTTCAACGCACCGCTGGTCGCCCCGGTCAGGTCGACCGTCCGGGTCAGCCGCTTGTACGACACGTCCGCCTGGCCGCTGAACAGGTACCAGTCACCCGTACGCGGGTCGAACGGCGCGCCGCCCGGACGGCCCCAGCCGACCGGTGCCGTGCTGGTGAACTGTGGGAACTGGTCCGGGGGGAGGAAGCTCGACGTGGTCAGGAACGACGCCGTGTGGTCCTGGTTGGCCGCCGAGCCCGGCGCGTTGAGCACCCCGTTGAACCCGGCGAACGCACCGTCGTTGCCGACCACCGGGTACGGGTTGCCGTCGCCGTCCTGGCCGCCACCACTGACGTACGTGTGCGCGCCCAGGTAGTACTGCTGGAAATCGTTGAGGATCGGCAGGCAGGTCCCGCCCGGTGCGGGACACTCCGGCGGTGCGCCCGGCGCGTAGTAGTACGCACCGTCCGCGGACTGCGCGAAGAGTGCGTTCTTCCCGCTGACCAGGAGCTTGCCACCCTCGTTGAGGTAGTCCCGGACCGCGAACTCGGTTTCGATCGCGGCCTTCGCCGTGGTCCCGGCCACCTGGCCCGGCGCCCGCAGGATCACGTCGTCACCGGTCTCCCAGACCACCGCGTCGTAGTGCGACAGCACACCGAGCGGGTGCGGCGCCTTGCGACCACGGGTGTCGAAGTCGTAGACGTCGCTGGTCTTGCCGGCGGCGGTGAGCGCGGCGGCCACCTCGTCGGCGTACTTGGCGCTGGTGCCGGTCTGCACCGGGCTTGGCCCGGTCACGTCCTCGACGGCCAGTACCAGCACGTCGCCACCGATGTCGGTGCTGACCTGGTACGTGAAGTGCTCACTGGCGGTGGGTCCGCCGCCCTTGGGTTTGGTGCCGGTGAACCAGACCTCCACCCGGTCACCGGCCTTGGCGCCGGTCACCGTGCCGCGTACCTCGGCGTAGTAGTCGTCGTGGGTGTCGCCGTACCGCTCGCCACCCCGCCATTCCTTGACCTCGACCGACTTCGGGCGACCGCCGTTGATCACGTAGTGCATCTGGACGTTCTTCAGCGAACGCCGGGCGATCGTGGCGACCGGCTGGCGGCTGCCGTACGAGGTGTCGAACTTGTCGACCTCGAAGTCCGGGGTGCTGCGGCCGACCACCGACACCGGGTTGTCCGGGGTGGCGGCGGACTTGGCCACGGCGAGCGCGAACGGGAGGTTCTTCGCCACCTCGGCGGCGATGAGGTCCTCGTCGTCGGGGAAGTTGAACCCGCTGGCGCAGTCCTCGGCCAGCCACTCGTCGTTCGGGTCCGAGTTCGACACTGTCTCGCAGGTGGTCATCTCGGGGGTGAAGCCGAGCGTGCCGTAGCGGACCGTGGCGTGCGTGTCGGTGTCGCCGTTGGTGGTGTACAGCTCGGCCGAGATGTCCGGGTCGTAGCCGGGGATCGCCGGGTTGGCGTCGTCACCGGCCATCGCCTCGTAGATCACGTCGTCCGGGGTCGGGGTGTCGACCTGCCAGCCGACACCGTAGAGCAGCAGCTCGGCGGCCGAGTGGTAGTTGATGTAGAACTCGAAGCCCACCCGCCGGAACAGGCCGTCGAGCGCCTTCGTCTCCGGCTCGGAGTTCGGGCCGGTGCCACGGTAGGTTTCGCTCGACGGGTCCGACGACGAGCCCTCGTTGTCGTACCCCCACTTGTAGGAGAAGTTCCGGTTCAGGTCCACCCCGTCGCCGGAGGTGATCTGACCGTCCCCGTTGTTGTCGCGCAGGTTCTTGCGCCACAACCGGTTGCCTTCGGTGAAGGTGAAGTCGTACCCGTCCGGGTTCGACACCGGCAGGAACCACAGCTCGGTGGTGTCGACCAGTCGGGTGATCTCCGGGTCGGTGCCGTAGTTGTCGAGCACATGGTGCAGCAGCCGGCGGGTCATCTCCGGGGTGATCCACTCGCGGGCGTGCTGGGCGGCGCCGTAGAGCACGGCCGGGCGCTTGCCGTCCTCGACGTTCTTGGCGTTCTTGGTGACCTTGACGGCGAGGATCGGCTTGCCCTGGACGGTCTTGCCGATCGTCTCGACCTTGGTCAGCTTCGGGAACCGGGCCGCGGTCGAGGTGATCTCGTCCCGGATACCGCCGGGCTCGCTGTACGACCGGAACGCCGACCACCCGTTGGCGGACTGCTCGCGCAGCGCCCGGGAGGCCTCCTTGCCGCGTACCTTCTTGACGGACAGCTTGACGCCCTTGGTGGCAAGCCGAGCGGCCTGCTCCTTGCTGAGCACCACCTGTACGGCGGAGTTCCCGGCCTTGTCGACCGCACCGACCGCGTGCCCGACGTCGACCCCGCTATCTCGGAGTACGTCGATCTGCTTCGCATCGGCCGAGCCGACGTACACCTCCAGGTTGCTGTTGCCGCCATCCGGTGTGGCCGGTGGCTTCGCACTTACCGGTGTGGTCAGCACCAGAACGCCGACCAAAGTGAACACGCCGGCGATCGCCAGCCGTGTTTTGCGCATTGCGCCCCCTCGTTCGAAGGATCTCTACGCGCGAGCATTCTGTGCCGGCTCAGACGTGTCAATGATTCGATCGGTTGCTCTACGGCGATCAGTGACCGGTTGGTAACCCACTGTTTCGCCATGTCCCGTAGGCACCCGTTCGCGTTACCGTTGCGCGGCCCGATCCACCGTCTCCTGTGGAGGAAACCCGTGCCGGCCGACCTCGACGAAGCACCGGCCGGGGAGCGGGTCACCGGGGCCGCCCCGCACCTGACACCGCTGGTTGACCGCGAGTGGGCGCTCTGGCGGTCGGTCTGCCTGCGGGGCACGGGCTTCCCGTTCGACCTGCTCGACGGGCTGGCCAGCCCGGCACTCGCGGCCACCGCCGACCAGTTGATCACCTCCGTCGAGCCGGGCGCGCCGACGGCGGGGACCGAGGCGTACCGGGAACGGTTCCGGGTGGCCGGACGGGACCTGGCGGCGGCGTTGCACCGGGTCGCGGCCGAGCCGCGCTTCCGGGAGGCGGTCACCTGGCAGAACCCGCACGCCGTACGCACCGGGCTGGACACCCTCCTGCGCCGCGACCCGGACACCGTCGTACGGACAGCCCGGCACCGCCGGTACGAGGCGCTGGTCACCAACTACCTGCACCGGTACTGCGCGAAGAACGACACGATCGGCTTCTTCGGCCCGGTCGGCTGGGCCGAGGTCGTCCCCGACCAGGTCACCCCGCTGCGGCACACCCGGACGGCGGACCCGGTCGCCGCCCGGACGCTCTATTTCGAGCACTGGGCGGTGGCGGCGGTGGCGGCGGCACACGCCCCGGGACTGCGCCGGTGGCTGGCACCCCGCCGGATGCCGCTGCTCGACGTGGTCGAAGGGGCGCTGCGGGTGCCGCTGGCCGACCCTGTCCCGTTGGACCCGGTTGCGGCGGCGGTGCTGCGCGCCTGTGACGGCGTACGGCTGCCGGACCGGATCGTGGCCGAGGTGCTGGCCGACCCGAGCACCGCGACCACCGACCCGGCCGAGGTGCTCGCCACCCTCGACCGCCTGCACGCGGCCCGGTGGATCACCTGGGACCTGGAGGCGCCGGCCGACGACCTGCGTTCGGAGATCACCCTGCGGGGGATCCTGGACCGGGTGGACGATCCGGCGGTGCCTGCCCCGGCGGTCGCCGCCCTGGCCGAGCTGACCGCCGCCCGTGACGCGGTCGCGGCGGCACGCGGGGACGACCGGGCGCTGCTGCCGGCCCTCGACCGGCTCGACAACACCTTCACCCGGCTCACCGACCTGGCGGCCCGACGCGACAACGGCCAGGCGTACGCGGGCCGGACGCTGGTGTTCGAGGAGTGCCGGCGGGCCGACGAGGTGACCCTCGGTCCGGCACTGCTGGAGCCGCTGCGGGCCCCGCTCGGGCTGGTCCTCGACAGCGCCCGCTGGTTCACCTCGGCGGGCGCGGCGCTCTACCGCCGGGCGTTCCGCGACCTCTACCGGCAACTCGCCGGCCCGACCGGTGCCGGTCCGGTCCCGTTCGCCGAGTTCTGGCTGCTCGCCCACGACCTGCTGGTCCAGCCGGCGGAATCGTTGGTCCGGCCGCTGACCCGGGCGTTGCAGGCCCGGTGGGCCAAGGTGCTGGTGTTGCCCGCCGCCGACGCTCCCGGTGTCGGTACGTTCGGCGGCGAGGTTCTCGGTGTCGGGACGCCTGGCGGCACCACGCCCGGGATCGGTGGGCCGGAGCAACGCCGGGTGCACCGGGACAGTGCGGCGCTGCGGGCGGCCGTCCGGGCGGCGTTCCCGGCCACCCGACCGGGCTGGACCGGGGCGGTGCAGCACAGCCCGGACCTGATGCTCGCCGCCGCCGACCCGGCCGCGGTCGAGGCCGGCGACTTCGAGTGGATCCTCGGTGAGCTGCACCCCGGCGCGAACACCATGCGGTACGCGAGCTGGTTCGCGTACCACCCGGAGCCGGAGCGGATGCGGGCGGCGATGGCGGCGGACCTGTCGCCGGGGGTGGTGCTGATGGGGGCGACCGAGGCGCAGGGCGGGACACCCGTGCGTACCGCGCCGGAACTGGCCGGGCCGGGCGACGTACGGCTGGTCTTCGCCCCCGACACCTGCGGTTACGACCCGGACCGGGACCTGCTCGTCGGTGCCTGCGAGCTGTACGAGTCCGACGGTCGCCTGGTGGTCCGTCGTCGTTCCGGCGGCCGGGAGTACGAGCTGCTGGAGGTCGTCGCCGACCTGGTCTCGGCCCGGCTGGTGCAGCAGTTCCGGCTGCTGCCGCCCGCCCCGCACACGCCCAGGGTGCAGGTCGACCGGCTGGTGATCCACCGCGAGTCGTGGACCTTCGGGCCGGGGGCCCTGACGCCGTTCGCCGAGCCGGACGAGGCCGACCGGTTCCTCGCCGTACGTCGCTGGGTCGCCCGGCACGGCCTGCCCCGGTACGTCTTCGCCCGGGTCACCGGGGAGCGCAAGCCGATCCACCTGGACCTGACGAGTCTCGCCTCGGTGGACGTGCTCGCGCGGGCGGTCCGCCGGGCGACCCGGCTCGACCCGGACGGTGCCAGGGTGACCGTCACCGAGATGCTGCCCGGCCCGGACCAGCTCTGGCTCGCCGACACCGCCGGCCGCCGCTACTGCGCCGAGTTCCGCTTCGTCGCCGTCGACCGGACGACCACCCGGTGAGCCTCCGCGTCGCCCCCGCCGTGGCCCCGACCGCCGTCGCCCCGACCGGCGTGGCCCCGACCGGCGTGGCCCCGACCGGCGTGGCCCCGACCGGCGTCGCCCCGACCGGCGTGGCCCCGACCGGCGTCTCCGCCCTGGTCAGCCCTCCGGGATGACGCAGGAGGCGGACGGGTCGGCGGGGTTCGCGGCGAGGATGTCCTCGTACACCCCGACCTTGTGGTTGATCAGGTCGAGAGACCGGGTGAGCTGGGCGATCTGGGCGTTGACCCGGTCGCGGTGTTCGAGCATGAGGGCGAGGCGTTCGGTCTCGTTGCCGGTGCCCTGCCGGACCATCTCGGTGTAGCGGCGGATCGTCGGCAGCGGCATGCCGGAGACGCGCAGGATGATGCAGACCCGCAGCCAGGCCACGTCGTACTCGGTGTAGACCCGGCGGCCTCCGCCGTCGCGCCGTACGGCCTGCTCGATGATGCCCTCGCGTTCGTAGAAGCGCAGGGCGTGCACGCTGAGTCCGGTGCGTTCGGCGACCTGTCCGATGCTCAGACCGGGGCTCTCGGTCCGGGTGCTCTCCATGCCGCCAAGGATACGAGCTTGACCTAGAGTCGACTCTAGGTCATACGTTGCCGTCCATGCGTTATCGAATTCTCGGCGGCACCGGCATCGAAGTGAGCATCCACTGCCTCGGCACGATGATGTTCGGCTCCGTCGGCAACCCCGACCACGACGACAGCATCCGGATCATCCACGCCGCCCTCGACCAGGGGATCAACTTCGTCGACACCGCGGACATGTACTCCCTGGGGGAGTCCGAGGAGATCGTCGGCAAGGCCCTGAAGGGCCGGCGCGACGACGTGGTGCTCGCCACCAAGGTCCACTTCCACATGGGCGAGGGTCGCAACCGGGGCGGTAACTCCCGGCGCTGGATCCTCAAGGAGGTCGAGGAGAGCCTGAAGCGGTTGCAGACCGACTGGATCGACCTCTACCAGATCCACCGCCCCGACCACACCACCGACATCGAGGAGACCCTGTCGGTCCTGGACGACCTCGTACGCCAAGGCAAGATCCGTACGTTCGGGTGCTCGACCTTCCCGCCTGAGGAGATCGTCGAGGCGCACCACGTGGCCGAGCGCCGAGCTGTCGGGCGGTTCCGGACCGAGCAGCCGCCGTACTCGATCCTGGCCCGGGGGATCGAGACCTCCGTGCTCCCGGTGACCCAGCGGTACGGCATGGGCGTCCTGGTCTGGAGCCCGCTCGCCTCGGGCTTTCTCTCCGGTCGGTACCGCCGGGGGGAGTCCGTCGACCTCTCGACCGGCCGTCCCCGGCTCAACCCGGGCCGGTTCGACCCCTCCCTCGCGGTCAACGTGACCAAGTTGGAGATCGTCGAACAGCTCGTCGAGGTCGCGGAGGGCATCGGCTGCACGCTGCCGGAGCTTGCCCTGGCCTTCGCCGTGGCCCACCCCGGCGTCACCTCGGCGATCATCGGGCCGCGCACGATGGAGCACCTGGAAGCGTCGCTCAAGGGCGCCTCGCTGTTGTTGGACGACGCCACCCTGGACCGGATCGACGAGATCGTCCCGCCCGGCACCAACGTTTACCAGCCCGACGGCGCCTGGCGTCCGGTGTCCCTGACCGACCCGGTCCGCCGCCGACGCCCACTGTCCGACCGCCCGGCGGCCTGACCCGTGGTACGGCCCGGGCGGTCGCCGCCGAGACGCTGACCGGGCGACCGGGGGACCGGGCACCGCCCGAGGCGTACGACGCGAATTTTCTTTACATCATCTTTGATGTACCTACTCCGCTGGGTATGTAAGCCCTGATCGAGTCACCGTCGTTCAGCGGCGAGCCGCTGGGCGGGTGTGGGGGGTCCACCGGTTCGGCAGGCCGAGCCGGTGGACCGCGCACGCCACAGCACGGTGGGAGCCGGTGGACCGCGCACGCCCCAGTGGCAGCGCGGCGTCGGCGGGGCGAGCAGGTGTCAGCGCGGCGTCGGCTGGGGGAGCGGCGGGCGCTCGTGCTCGTGTCCCAGCCGGGCCGGGGCGGGGCGCATGAGGAAGACCACGACCAGGCCGGCGACGATGCCGACGGCTCCGGCCACGGCGAAGGTCCCCTGGACGCCGGTGACCGCCGCCGCGTGCGCCGCGCTGTCGAGCAGTTCCCGCCCGTCCGGCGGCGCCGCGTGCAGCAGGCCGGGCGTCTGACCGCCCGCGATGCCGTGCGCGACCCGACCCGCATCCGGCAGCTCGCGTCCGGACAGGACAGCCTGCGCGCGGGCGGCGAAGACGCTGCCCAGCACGGCGATGCCGAAGGCGAAGCCGAGCTGGCGGGCGGTGTTGACCGCACCGGCGGCCATGCCCCCACGTTGTGGCGGCACCAGCGACATCGAGACCGAGCCGAGGATCGGCGTCACCAGGCCGACGCCGACCCCGACCACGGCGAGACCGGGAACCAGCGCCGGCCAGCCGGCCGCACCGTGTACGAGCACGGCGGTGAGCAGGCTCCCGAGACCGACGAGCAGCAGCCCTCCACCGATCACCAGATCGGGCCGCCGCCCGTGCAGGATCCGCCCCAGGACCGCCGAGACGGCAAACGCCGTGATCGACATCGGCAGCCCGGTCAGCCCCGCCCCGATCGCACTCATGCCCAGCACCGACTGGAGCCAGATCGAGGTGTAGGTGAACGTGGCGAAGGCGGCGAACGTCAGCAGCAGGCCGGCGAGCAGCACCGCGACGAACGAGCGGTTGCGCAGCAGGGCGAGGTCGAACATCGCGTACGGGGAGCGCGACTCGAACGCGACGAACCCGGCCAGCAGCGCCACCGCCAGTACGAGCAGCGCCCACACCCCCGGATCGGACCAGCCGTCCTCGTTCGCCCGGATGAGCGCGTACGTGGCGCAGGCCGCCGCCGCCGTGAAGCTGGCCATGCCACCGATGTCCACCCTGCCCCGACCCGAAATGTGGACGGTGGCGAGCGTGGTCAGACACAGCACGATGGCGACGGCGCTGACAGGCAGGTTGACGAAGAAGATCCAGCGCCACGACAGGCCCTCGGTGAGCAGCCCGCCGAGGATCGGACCCACCGCTGCGGAGGCGCCCGACACCGCACCCCAGATCCCGTACGCGGTGCCCCGGTCGCGTCCGGCGTACGCGCTGTTGAGCAGGGCGAACGTGGTCGCGAACATGGCCGCCGCACCGATGCCCTGGACCGTACGGGCGGTGATCAGCACGCCGGTGTTGGGGGCGAGGCCGCACATCAGGGACGAGGCGGCGAAGATCGCGAGCCCGACGACGTACGCGCGACGGTGCCCGACGAGGTCGGCGATCGAACCCGCCCCGAGCACCAGAGCGCCCAGCGCCAGGGCGTACGCGTTGATCACCCATTGCAGGGCGCCGAAGGAGGCGTCCAGGTCACCGACCATGTCGGGCAGGGCGACGACCACGATGGTGACGTCGATCAGGAGCATGAACGTACCGAGGCAGACCGTCATCAGCGGCAGCCACTTGCGCATGTCGATACCTGCGTTTCTCGGGGCGGTGGGGAAGTGCGTGGGGCTTGGTCGCTTCCCAGCGTGGTAGCCCGGCGATCAGAAGTCCAACAGATGGATCTGCTGGGAGCTAGAATCGCTGGTTATGGAATTGAGGCAGCTCGAATACTTCGTCGCGGTGGCCGAGGAGCAGAGCTTCACCCGGGCCGCCGAGCGGGTGCACATCAGCCAGTCCGGGGTCAGCGCCCAGATCCGCCAGCTCGAACGCGAGGTGGGTGCCGAGCTGTTCGACCGCTCCGCGCGTACCGCCACGCTCACCGTTGCGGGGAAGGCGGCGCTCGAACACGCCCGCGTCGCGCTCGCCGCCGCCGGAGCGGTCGGGCAGGCGGTGGGTGAGGTGACCGACCTGATCCGGGGGCGGATCACCGTCGGGATGGTCATCGGATGCACCGTCACGCCGCTGTTCGATGCCCTCGCCTCCTTCCATCGCGCCCACTCCGGTGTGGAGGTCGCACTACTGGAGGACAACTCCGACCGGCTCGTGGAGGGTGTGCGTGCCGGCAGCATCGACCTGGCACTCATCGGTTGCGCGACCGCCACCCCGGACGGGCTGGAGGCGCTGACGATCATCAGTGAGCGGCTCGTCGTCACGGTCCCGGCGGGGCACCCGTTGGCGAGGAAGCGCCGGGTGGCCCTGCGCGACCTAGACGCGTACCCGATCGTCTGCATGCCGGTCGGGACCGGCCTGCGCACGGTGTTCGACCAGGCCTGCGCCGCGCGGGGCCTCCGGCCGACGATCGCGCTACAGGCCAGCGCCGCCGATGCCATCGCGGACCTGGCCGCCCGCGGTCTCGCCGTCGGCATCCTGAGCAGTTCGATGGCCACCCGCTACACCGACCGGCTCGTCGCCCGGATGGTCGACGACCTGGAGACGCCGGCTCTGCTCGCCCTGGTCTGGAAGGACGCGCACAGCCCAGCCGTGCGCGAGTTGCTGGTGCACAGCCGGCGGGCGTTCAGCGGGTAGCGCCGGCCAGGTCCCGCAGCAGGTCGCCGTCGAGGCGCAGGAACGGTGCAGCACGTCGACGTCGGCCGGCACCGCCGGACGGATGAGCGGTTCGGCGGGGGTCAGTGTTTCCCGATCACGTATGTGGGCATGGTGCCTCCGCCGCGATCAATTCGAAAGACCGGGTCCGCGCGGGTCAGGCGATCCCGGTCGGTTCGGCCGACGGCGTACGGAGGGCGGCGAAGGTGATTTCCGTACGCACCTTGAACCCCATCGCCTCGTAGAGCCGGATCGCGTTGATGTTGTTCCCGGCGACGTGCAGGAACGGGGTGTCGCCCCGGCGACGGATCCCGGCCGCCACCGCCTTGACCAGCCGGCTGGCCAGCCCCTGGCCCCGATGTCCGGGATCGGTGCAGACCGCGCTGATCTCGGTCAGGCGGGGCACCCGCAGCCGCTCGCCCCCCATCGCGACGAGCGCACCGCCCCGGCGGATCCCCAGGTACGTGCCCAGCTCGATCGTGCGCGGGGCGAACGGCCCCGGCTCGGTACGCGCCACCAGGTCGAGCATCTCCGGTACGTCAGCCCCGGTCAGCGTCACCGCCTCCGGATCGTCGGCCGCCTCCACGGCGACGTCGACCATTTGCAGCCCTTCGCCGTGCCACACCACATCCCACCCGGCGGGCAGCACGAGCCCGACGCCCGCGACGGCAACCATCGCACCGGGTCCGGCCAGCGTCGCCAGGTCGGACCAGGCCCCCTCGTCGTGCCAGTCGGTAACGGCGGAGAACGGTGAGATGTCCGGCTGGAAGCGGACGGCCCGACCGTGGGCGGTGGCGAAGCGGGCATGCCGACCGGTCAGCGAGGACCAGACGGGGTTACCTGAGATGTCGTGCTCGTCGGGCCTGATGCTCATCGCTGCCACTTTTCCCGGTCGGGGTCATCGTCCAACCGGCAAGGCTATCCGGCGTCCCCGGCGTACGACCCCGAGCGTGACCAGGCGAAGCACTGTGAGGCCCACCACCATCCGCCCCCCAAGTTACCCGAGTACGGAGGCTCAAGTTCTGATCAAGTTCCGTGTCGATGCGTACGGTCGGCGGTTGTCAGCTCCTACGGTTGGGTACCGCATACACATCCCAACGAAGAGGAAGCTCCTGATGCCCAGCGAAGAGTCCGAGTCGACCACGACCTCCACGCCCAAGCGCCCGACCACCGTCATCCCGAAGACGACATCGGGAAAGACGGCAGACCCCGACGGCTCGATGGCCGACGGTGGCGGTGCGTCGGTGCCGTACAAGACCTTCGTGATCGGCATGTCCGGGCGGACCCGGCGCAGGCCACGGGCCTGACGCAAGCGGCCGGCGGCACGGATTCAGACCGGCGGATCGGACGAAGCCCCCGGCCCTGGCGGCGCGGGGGCGTCGTACGGGGATCGGATCAGCGGACCTTGACCGCGCAGACGAACGCACGCCAGGCGTTCGGTCCGAAGGTCAGGGTGCCGCCGTCGCGGTCCTTGGTGTCCCGGACGTACACGTGTCCGGTCAGGTTGTCGGCCACCTCGACGCAGTCACCCCCGTTGGCACTGCTACGGGTGCTCTTGCGCCAGATCGCGCCGCTCAGATCCATGTCTCCGCCACTCCCAATATCAACTCGACTGACTGTTGGTGCGGAAGTGCCTCGCCGTGGATGGACTCCCACGCCTGACGGACCAGCGTCACATCCTCGGCTCGATCGATGACCTGACCCTTGAGCTGGTTGTCCAGATAGGCGACATCCTCCCCACCGGGCAGCGTAGCGAGCACGAACGGCCCGTTCACGCCAAGGTACGCCCCGACCGTCGATGGCACGACGTGCAGACGGACGCGGGGTCGTTCGGCTGCCTTGGCGAGATGCAGCAGTTGCTCGCGCATGACGGAACGGCCGCCGATCGGACGATGAAGCACGGATTCGTCGATCACCGCGGTGACCTGTGGAGGTTTCTCGCGGGTGAGCACCGACTGTCGCTCCAACCGAGCGGCCACCTTTTCGTTGATCTCCTCATCGGTCAGCACGTTTCCGCTGAGATACACCGCGCGGGCGTACGCCTCGGTTTGGAACAGCCCCGGCACCACCATCGACTGGTACGACCGGAGCACCAGGGCTTCGCGTTCGGCGCCTTCCCACTCCTGCATCCACTGCGGGGAGCCGAGTCGCTTCAGGAGGCGGACGAAGAGGCCGCCCGTCTTGAGCACCTTGTCCAACAGTTCCCAGAATCCGGGCGGCGGGCGGCGTCCACCGGTCTCGACCATCCCGATCGTGGAGGGCGAGTAGTTCATCGCCCTGGCCAGATCCTCCTGCGTCATGCCCCGCGACGCGCGTGCGTGGCGCAACTCGTCCAGGAGAAATTGCAGCCGGTCATCCATCGGATCCCACACCGTCCTCACATCGTCCGTCGCGTGTCTCACGCGTGGACCGTCGATTCGGTACCAAACCACGCCGGAGCGTAACCGCTCCCGACGGTAGGCGGTTCCACAGCAGAGTGTCACTAGCGGAAGTGCTCGGATTCGTCGGCAAACGAAACTCGACCGGGTGTGACCGCGGGGCCGCTCCGGCTTCCCCAGCCAGCGTCCGGGGCGGCCCCTTCCAACGACGAAAGGGAGAGCACGATGTCCAACGAGGAACGCGAATCGCAAACAACGCTCGGTTCGGATCCGACCGTCACCCCGGAACACGCGACAACCACCCCTGGCATCCCGGCGGAAACAGAAACTCGCAAACAGCCCCGCAACGGCGGGAGGTTCAACACCAAGTCGGCCTCCGAACCGTACGAATTCTTCTCGATTGGGGTGTCCGGTCGGATCCGACGCAACCCGACCGCCTGATGGACGAGTTGCCGATCGGGCGTCGGGTCGCCTACTGGCGTGGCCAGCGGAAGATGTCCCAGCAGGTGTTCGCCGATCGGATCGGCCGATCCAAGAGCTGGGTCGACAAGGTCGAGCGGGGGGACCGGCGACTCGACAAGTTCTCGATGCTCTACCAGATCGCCGTCGTCCTCCAGATCGACGTGGCGATGCTGCTCAACCGGGATCCCGAGCGGGGGTCGAGCCCGTCGGGCAGCTACGACCAACGGGAGCTGGACGATCTCCGGCAGGCGCTGGAGCGGTCGGCGCCGGTCGCCCCGCTCGGTCGGGCCCCGGCCACACCGCTGCACGAGCTGGCCCAGTCGGTGAACCACGCCTGGCTGACCTACCAGTACGCGCGGTACGGCGTACTGGTCCGGGGGCTGCCGGGACTGTTGCGCGACGCCCAGGCGGCGGACGCGTACCACCGTGGCGACGCCGGGCGGCAGGCGGCGAGCCTGCTCGGGCAGGTGCTCCAGATCGCCTCCTCGGCGCTGCGGAAGTTCGGCGAGGGCGAGTTGGCCCGGCTGGCCGCCGACCGGGCGATCGGAACCGCCCGGCGGGCCGAGGACGACCTGCTCGCGGCGCTGGCGACCAGCAGGATGGCCAACGCCCTCCTGGCCATGGGCCGGGCCCGCCCGGCCTTCGAGGCGAACATCGTGATGGCCCACCGGCTCGCCCCGACCGACCTCGGCACCGCCGACCCGGCCCACCTGTCGGTGTACGGGTCACTGCTGCTCCAGGCGGCGATGGCAGCGGCCCGGCTCGGCGACAACGCGGGCGTGCACGACCTGTTCCGGGCCGCCGACGAGGCGGCGAAGATGCTCGGCGGGGACCGGAACGAATACTGGACCAGCTTCGGCCCGACCAACGTGGAGTTGCACCGCGCGGCGGCAGCAGTCGAGCTGGGGGACGGCCGGCAGGCGGTCTCGATCCACGCGCACCAGCTCAACCACCGGGCGCTCGCCGGGCTGCTGCCGGAGCGGCGGGCGCACCACCTGCTCGACCTCGCCCGTGGTTACCTCCTGGTCGGCGAGACCGGCTGCGCCGGGGAGGCGCTGGTCGAGGCGGACCGGGTCGCGCCGTGGGAGATCCGGGGCCGGCCGATCGCGCACGAGCTGATGGCGGACATCCTCCGGAGAACAAAAGGTACGGCCCCCGCGCTGGTCACCGAACTGGCGACGCAGATGGGGGCGCGGGTGTGAGCGATGCGGACGACGACGACCTCGTGGCCCCGCATCGGCCCGGTGGGGACTGGCTCTGCCGCGACGACGGCGAGCAATGGCCCTGCCCGGTCTTCCGGCGCCGGATGTGGATCCTCTACCAGGACGACCACGACCGCCTGGCCACGTTCATGGTGCACTTCCGGGACCGGGCGGCACTCGTACTGGTCCAGTTGACGGCGGAGCAGGTGGAGGCGCGCTTCGTGGGCTGGATCGACAATCCGCCGGTACGCCGCCGCCTCCGCTCGATATGAGCACCGGGCAGCGGCGGCTCCGTCCGGTGATACTCGGTGGATGTCTGCTCCGGAACGAACCCCCGACCCGCGGCGGGAGCGCCGGCTCGTCATCGTCAACGGCGAGGAGGGTGCGGGCAAGTCCACCATCGTCCGCGCCCTGCTGCCGTACGCGCACGACGGTGCCCGGATCGACGCGGAGGACATCGGACAGACCAATCCCTGCCCGATGGACGACCGGTTCTTCGGCCTGCTCCGCCGGAACGTCGCCGGCCTGGTGGAGAACTTCTGGGAGGCGGGGTACGTCAACGTCATCGCCGGCAGCTTCCTCCGTGGCTATCCGGACTACCTGGCCTTCCGGCAACTGCTGCCCCAGCCCTCGGCGGTGTTCCTGGTGGAGTTGCTGGTCGCCAAGGACGTACGGGACCTGCGGCGAACCACCCGGGCGAAGCGGACCACGCAGGAGTGGCGGGACATGGTCGACCTGATTCCGGAGGACCCGACCCTCCGGCAGGCGACCGACGCCGACTACCGCTACCTGGGCGTCGACACGACCCGGCTCGACGTCGCCGGGACCGTGGACCGGATCAGGACCGGGATTCCCGAGGTCTTCGCCGGATAGGGGTCCCGGCGTTCCCTCACACGCCTCGATGGCTTGCGTACGGACTCCGTGCTGCTCTACCGTGCCCTCAGGCAGGGCGTGACCGGATAGTCGAATCTGGTCACGCGGTCATGAGGGGAGATTTCGGGTGGACCAGGTCGAGCGCCAGAACTCCGGCCAGGTGGATGTCGAGCGCGGCCTGCGGGCCGATCGGATCCTGGACGCCGCCGGCAACCTGCTGGTGTCGTGGGGCTACCAGCGGATCACGATCGGCGAGGTCGCCCGCCGGGCCGGCGTCGGCAAGGGCACCGTCTACCTGCACTTCCCCACCAAGGAGGCGCTGTTCCTGGCCCTGCTGACCCGGTCCGCGGTGGTGCTGGTCGACGCGCTGCTGCGTGACATCGACGCCGACCCGTCGGCCGTGTCACCCGGCCGGGTCGCCCGGTTCGGCTACCGGTGGATGCGGGAGGAGCCGATCAGCCGGGCACTGTTCACCGGGGACACCGACATCCTCGGCGCCCTGGCGCACGGCCCGGACGTCGGCGGCATCCCGCACGAGCGGGACCGAATCATCGCCGACTACTTCGACATCCTGCGCGAGCACGGCGTGGCCCGTACGGATGTCGACGCCGAGCAGCAGTGCCACGGATTCGTCGCCCTGTTGACCGGCTACCTGCTCACCGAGGCCGGCGCGCCGGTCGGGGCGTCGGCCGCCGAGGCCACCGCCGACTTCGTCGCCGGGATCGCCGGTGCGGCCTTCGAACCGTCGCCCGCCCAGGGGGCACCCGACCCGGCCGCACAGCAGGTACGCGCCCTGCTCCACCGCACGCTCGACCGCCTGCACCACCAGTTGAGCCGTCAGCTCGCCTTCTGAGCAACGTGCAAGATCTGAGCACCCCGGGAGAGAAGCCATGACCGCGACCCCGCCCGACGCCGCTGCCAGCACCGGGACGTTCGACCTGATGGACGAGCGGTTGCTGCGCGACCCGTTCACCGGATACTCCCGGATCCGGGAGGAGACACCGATGGCCCGAGCCACGATTCCGGGCATCGAACCGCCGTGGGTGGTCACCCGCCACGAGGACGTCAGGGCGGTCCTCGTGGATCCGCGCTTCGTGACCAACCCGGCCAGCGTGCCGGGCAGCAACGGGGTCAACCTTGCCGAGATGGTGCTCAGGGCCCGTGGGGTCCCCGACGAACACGCCCGCTACCTGCTGGCCAACATCCTCGAGTTCGACGGGGCCGACCACGCCCGACTGCGCAGGCTGGTGTCGCGGGCGTTCACCGCCCGCCGGGTGGGGCAACTGCGCCCGAGGATCGAGGAGATCGCCGAGGACCTGCTCGACCGGCTCCCCGACGCGGCCGAGGGCGGTGCCGTCGACCTGCTGCGGCACTTCGCCTACCCGTTGCCGATCATCGTGATCTGCGACCTGGTCGGCATACCGGAGCAGGACCGTCCACGGTGGCGCCGGGCCAGTGCGGCCCTGGTCGACCCGTCCGGCGCGGGTCTGGCCGAGGCCCTGGCCGACCTGGTCGACCACACCCGGCAGTTGATCGGGCAACGCCGGACCGAACCGGCGGACGACCTGATCTCCGGGCTGATCCGGGCCCAGGACGAGGACGGCGACCGGCTCAGCGACACCGAGATGATCGCCATGATCCTGACCCTGCTGATCGCCGGCCACGAGACCACCGCGCACCTGATCGGCAACGGCACGGTCGCCCTGCTCACCCACCCCGACCAGCTCGCCCTGCTGCGTGACGACCCCGACCTGATGCCCGGCGCCGTCCACGAACTGCTGCGCTGGTGCGGCCCGGCCCAGGCGACCCGGATGCGGTACGCGACCGAGGACATCCGGATCGGCGACGTGCTCGTACGCAGGGGAGAGGCGGTGATGCCCATCCTGGTCGCGGCGAACTACGATCCGCGTGTCTTCGACGATCCGGATCGGCTCGACCTGACCCGCGAGCGGGACGGGTGCGGGGAGCGGCACGTCGCCTTCGCCCACGGGCTGCACTACTGCCTGGGCGCACCCCTGGCCCGCCAGGAGGGCGAGGTCGCCTTCGGGGCCCTGCTGCGCCGGTTTCCCGGCCTCGCGCTCGCCGTGCCGCCGGACGAACTCCAGCGCGAGCTGGTGCCGGGTGCGTGGCGGCTGGCCGCGCTGCCCGTACGGCTGTAACGCCCTTCCTCACCCCTCGGTGGGGATGGTGATCGGGGGGTGGGTGGCGCGGGTGTTGGGGACGTGCATGACCGGTGGGGCGAAGGTGGCGGGCTGCTCGCAGAGCCAGGCCAGACGTTCGATCACCTTGGCCGGGGTGTCGAACGGATCCAGTGCGCTGGCCTCGATCGGGTCGAGCGGGGGGACGGTCACGTGCGAGATCAGCGGGTGCAGCGGACGCAGGTCCTCCTCACCGGCACCGATCAGGTCCTCGTGCAGTTTCTCGCCGGGACGCAGGCCGGTGTAGACGATCTGCGGGGCGCCGGGGGCCTGCGCGGCGAGCTGGCGGGCGATGTCGTCGATGCGTACGGGACTGCCCATGTCCAGCACCAGCGCCTCACCGTCGCGGCCGATCGCCGATGCCTGGAGCACCAGTTGCACCGCCTCCTGCACCGTCATCAGGTAGCGGGTCACCTCCGGGTGGGTGACGGTGATCGGCAGTCCGGCGTCGATCTGGGCCTGGAACGCCCCCACCACCGACCCCCGGCTGGCCAGTACGTTGCCGAAGCGGACGCTGAGAAAGGTGCCGTCGGTGGCGGCGGCGGTGTGCGCGGTCAGCCGCTCGGTGATCCGCTTGGAGTAGCCGAGCACGCTGATCGGGTTCGCCGCCTTGTCGGTGGAGATGTTGACGAACCTCGACACGTCCCTGCAGGCGCTGAGCACCGACAGGGTGCCCCAGACATTGGTCTTGATCGCCTCGCCGGGGTGCCGTTGCAGCAGCGTGAGGTGCTTGAGTGCGGCGGCGTGGAAGACGATGTCCGGCTTGCGCTCGGCCACCACCCGGGCGATCCCCTCGGCGTCGCGTACGTCGGCGAGGATGAGTTCCGGTCCGTCCAGCAGAGCCCGTCCGGTCAGCGACAGTTGCAGGGCGTGCAGCGCCGACTCGTCCCGGTCGAGCATCATCAGCTCGCCCGGGTTGGCCCGCATGAGCTGCCGGCAGAGTTCGGAGCCGATCGAGCCCCCGGCGCCGGTCACCAGCACCCGCCGTCCGGTCACCTCCGCGCCCCGGGTGCCCAGGTCGGCGACGGCATGCGGGCGTCCCAGCAGGTCGGTGATCTTCAGGTCGCGTACGTCGGCGACGCTGATCCGGTGGTCCACGAGTTCGCGTACCGGGGGTAGGACCTTGAACTCGGCGCCGGCCTCCAGGGTGGTCGCACGGACCTGACGGATCAGCTCGGGTTCGGCGCTGGCGATCGCCAGGATCAGGGTGTTCGCCCTGGTCAGGCCGATCGCGGTGGCGATCTCGGGGCGTCCGCCGAGGACCGGTACGCCGTCCAGGCGCAGGTGTCGCTTCTCCGGGTCGTCGTCGAGCAGCCCAACCGGCAGGTACTTGCCGCGCGGGTCGCTGACCATGGCCTTGAGCAGGGACTGACCGGCCGAGCCGAGACCGAACAGCAGCACCGGGCGGGCCGACCCGGTGCTCGGGCGCAGCGACCGGCTGCGCCGGTGCCGGTGCACGGACCGGAGCCCGAGCATGAGCAGCAGAGCGATCGCCCCGCCGACCGGGGGAGTGCTGGCCGGGATCGGGTGAGTGTCGAGCGGCAGCACCCCGATCACGATCAGGGCCGCGGTGGCGGCGACCGCGCCGGTGAGCGTACGTGCCTCCAGAAGGCTGCCCAGCGGGTGTCGTCCCAGGTAGAGGCGGTGCAGCGTGGTCAGGCCGGTGAAGATCACGCTGGCGAGCAGGGCGGCGACGAGGACCTGGCTCACCAGTTGGGTGCTCAGGTCGAACTCGTACCGGGTCCAGGCCGCGGTGAGGAAACCGGTGATCCAGGCGGCCGTGTCGACGCCGAGCAGCGCCGCCGTACGACGCCGGGCGCCCGGTCGTCGGCGTACGGGGTGGAGGTGGGGGGCGGGGACTGCGGCGAGTGGCATGGGATGGCTCCCTGATCCGGGTCGGGCATCGCCGCGTCCGGGTCTGCGGCTGCTGCGGTTGCTGTCAGGTAACAAACACTTAGTCGCTCTTTTCGCGTTAGGTGGGTTGTTTCACTTTATTTGCCATCACATTCACTTTATTTGCGTACTCGGCCTCTTTGCGTGACTCGTCGGTGGGCCCGTCGTTGACGACAGAGGACCGGGCCAGGCAGGTGGGGGGTTGTGTGGAAGACGACATGCACGTGGTGATCATGGCTGGCGGCAAGGGAGTCCGGCTTCGCCCGTACACCACGTCACTGCCGAAGCCCCTGGTGCCGATCGGAGACAGCCACGCGATCCTGGAGATCGTCCTGCTCCAGTTGGCGGACTGCGGGTTCACCCGGGCGACTCTGGCGATCAACCACATGGGATCGCTGATCCGCGCGTTCGTGGGCGACGGGTCCCGCTACGGCCTGCGGGTGGACTACGTGGAGGAGCGCGTGCCGCTCTCCACGGTCGGCCCGCTGTTCGGGCTCCGGGACCGGCTCCCCGAGCACTTCCTGGTGATGAACGGCGACATCCTCACCGACCTCAACTACGCCGACCTGCTGGCCGCGCACAGCGTCTCGGGCGCCCCGCTGACGGTGGCGACCTTCCGTCGGAGCGTGAAGATCGATTTTGGGGTGCTGGTCAGCCGGGGTGACCACGTGGTCGAGTTCACCGAGAAGCCCACCCTCGACTACGAGGTCAGCATGGGGCTCTACGGATTGTCCCGGGACACCATCTCGGCGTACCCGGCCGGGCTGCCGTTCGGTTTCGACCAGCTCATGATCGACCTCCTCCGGGCGGGCCGGCTGCCGGCCAGCTACCCGTTCGACGGGTACTGGCTCGACATCGGCCGCCCCGAGGACTACGACGAGGCGAACCGGACCTTCGACGACCTCCGGTCGACCCTGCTCCCCACCGGGGTACGGGAGCCGGTGTGAGCCGGGTGCTGCTCTTCGGCGCGTCCGGCTTCGTCGGGGCGCGGGTACGTGCCGTACTCGAACCCGACACCGAGCTGACCTGCCCCGGACGGGCCGAGTGCGACCTGCTCGCCGCCGAGGTGGCGGAGCTGACCGAACTGGTCCACGCGGCCCGGCCGGACGCCGTGGTCAACTGCACCGGGCAGCTCACCGGCGGCGCGGACACGATGATCCGCGCGCACACCCTGGTCACCGCCAAGCTGATCGAGGCGGTCTCGGCGGGCGCCCCCCGGGCCCGGTTCGTCCGGCTCGGCTCGGCCGGCGAGTACGGGCCGGTCCCGTTCGGTGCCCCGGTCGCCGAGGACGAACCCGCCACCCCGGTCAGCGAGTACGGCCTCAGCCACCTCGCCGGCACCCAACTGGTCGAACTGGCCCGCTCCGCCGGGCGGATCGACGCGGTGGTGCTCCGGGTGTTCAACCCGATCGGCCCCGGACTGTCCACCGAGAACGTGCTCGGCCGGACGGCGGCGCTGCTGCTGGAGGCGAGCGAGACCGGGACACCGGAGATCGGGCTCGGCGCGCTCGGGGCGTACCGCGATTTTGTCGACGTCCGCGACGTGGCGCTCGCGGTCCGGGCCGCGATCGGCGTGCCCGAGCCGCCCCACGTCGTGTTCAACATCTCCAGCGGGTACGCGGTCGCCACCCGGCACGCGGTGCGGATGCTGGCCCGGAGCGCGGGATTCACCGGCACTATCCGCGAGGAGGCCCCGGCCCCCGCCGCCGCCCGGACGGCCAACGTCCCCTGGATGTGCGGGGACAACTCGCTCGCCCTGCGGGTGCTCGGCTGGGCACCCACCCACGACCTGGTCGACTCCGTCCGCGACCTCTGGGACGCGGCGGTCGCCACCGCCACCGGGATCGGCCCCGACCCCGCCCGGACCCCGGCGACCAGCGGAGCACCCGCCTGACCCGACGGCTACCTGCCCTTTCCGATGTGTTCCCTACCTGAGGAGGCCTGAGTTGTACCGAAAGATCGGCGTTGTGGGACTCGGCTATGTCGGCCTGACCCTGGCCGCCGCGCTCGCGCGCAAGGGCTACGAGGTGCACGGCGTGGACACCTCGCCCGCCGTCCGGGACGCACTGCGCCAGGGGCGGGTCCACCTCTTCGAACCCGGCATCGAGGAGGTGTTCGCCGAAGCCGTCGGCAGGACCGTCTTCGTCCACACCGACCTGCCGGCCGACGTCGACGTGGCGGTCATCTCCGTCTCCACACCGGTCGACGACGACACCCGGCAACCCGATCTGACCAACCTCGCCGCCGCCGCCGAGCACGTCGCCGCCCGGTGCGGGCCGGACACGCTGGTGGTCGTCCGCAGCACCGTACCGGTCGGCACCAGCCGCCGGGTGGTGCTGCCCGCACTCCTGGCCGCGTGGGGCCGGGCCCGGCTGGTGATGGCGCCCGAACGGACCATCCAGGGCCAGGCCCTGCGCGAACTGGTCGAGCTGCCGCAGGTGGTCGGGGGGCTGGACGAGGAGAGCGGGCGGGCCGGAGCCGAGTTCTTCGGCGGGCTCGCCACCCGGGTGGTGCCGGTGTCCAGCCTGGAGGCGGCCGAGCTGGTCAAGCTCTCCAACAACTGCCACACCGACCTGATCTACTCGTTCGGCAACGAGCTGGCGCTGATCGCCGAACGGCACGGGCTCGACCCGCTCGAGGTGATCGGCGCGGCCAACCTCGACTACCCCCGGCCGGACCTGAGCAGGCCCGGGTACGTCGGCGGCGGCTGCCTGTCCAAGGACCCGTACATCATGATCGACAGTGCCGGGGGCGAACCCGGACCCTTCCTGGTCGGCGCGGCCCGACGGCTCAACGAGTACCTCCCGCTGCACGTCGCCAACCGGGTCGTGGAACTGCTACGCCAGATACGCGGCGGCACGATCGGCGCCCGGCTGGCCGTACTCGGGTGGGCGTACAAGGGGTGGCCGCCCACCGACGACATGCGCGGCACCCCGATCGCCACCATGATGCCGGTGTTCCGGTCCGCCGGACTGACCGTCGTCGGCCACGACCCGATGGTGCCGGACGAGGTGATCCACCGCTACGGTGGCGAGCCGACCAGCATCGACAAGGCGTTCAGCGACGCCGACGCGGTCCTCGTCATCAACGACCACCCCGACTACCGGGCGATCCGGGTCGATACCCTGCTCGCCGGGAGCGGTCCGCGACCCGCCCTGGTCTACGACTCCTGGCGGATCCTGGACG
Organism: Micromonospora sp. NPDC004704; assembly: GCF_053601675.1. Lineage (NCBI taxonomy): Bacteria > Bacillati > Actinomycetota > Actinomycetes > Micromonosporales > Micromonosporaceae > Micromonospora > Micromonospora sp. NPDC004704. The sequence continues at coordinate 340,989 of NZ_JBSGCD010000004.1, forward strand.
AGCCGGCCATCACCGCGGCCGGTGTCCGCTACGCCGGCATCGGCTACCTGCCGCTTCCGCGTACGCCCGCACCCACCCCGGCGGTGCCACCGTCCCCACGCACACCCACCCCGGCGAGAGGTGCCTGATGCGCGCACTCATCCTCGGCGGCGCCGGCTTCGTCGGCCTGCACCTCGCCGACCGGCTGGTGGCCGACGGGCACACCGTCACCATCGTGGACGACTTCTCCCGTGGCCGGGACGACGAGCGGATCGGCGCGCTCCGCGCGCATCCCGGAGTCGACGTCCGCTCCGCCGACCTGACCAGCGCGCGGGCATGGGCCGAACTGCCACCCGGCTACGACCAGATCTACCTGCTCGCCGCGGTGGTCGGCGTACGCAACGTCGAAGCCGACCCGGCCCGGGTGATCCGGGTCAACACGCTCACCGCCCTGCACCTGCTGGACTGGGTACAGCCCGGCGAACGGATCTTCTTCAGCTCCACCAGCGAGGTGTACGCCGGAGGCGTCGACGCCGGCATCGTGCCCGTACCCACCGCCGAGGACGTGCCGGTGATGGTGGCCGACGTGACCTCGCCCCGGTTCGCGTACGCGATCAGCAAACTCCTCGGCGAGGCAGCCTTCATCCACGGCGCGGCAGCCAAGGGCTGCACCGCGGTCGTCGGGCGGTTCCACAACGTCTACGGCCCGAGGATGGGCACCGACCACGTCATCCCGGAGATGGCGCTGCGGGCGCTGAGCGGCGAGGACCCGTTCCGGGTCTGGGGCGCCGACCAGTACCGGGCGTTCTGCCACGTGGACGACGCGGTCGAGGCGGTGCTGCGGCTGATGGCCCGCCCGGAGGTGACCGGCGAGGTCGTACACATCGGCGACGACACCGCCGAGACCAACATCGCCGACCTGGCGCACCTCGTGCTCGACCTGGCCGGCGTCAGCCCGACCATCGAGCGGCTGCCGGCACCACCCGGATCGGTCACGCGACGCCGCCCCGACCTGGGCAAACTCCGACGGCTGACCGGCTTCGAACCCGCCGTCCCACTGGCCGACGGGTTACGCCGCACCTTCGAGTGGTACCGCGACCGGCTGGACGCGACGGGATCCCTGCCCCGGCAGCCGGCCCCGCTGGCGAGCCCCGCCCGCTGAGCGGTCCCGCCCGCTGACCAGTCCCGCCGCTCGGCGCAGAGATCGGAGCACGACGCATGCCGACAAGTCTCAGGAAACGCCTCTTCGACACCCTGGACGAGCGGGTCGACCGGCGCGTGGTCGCCGGGCTCGGTTCGCTGTTCCTCTCCGCCCGCTCGCAGTCCCGCTGCCGGGTCCGGTACGCCGAGGGCCACTGGGTGCACCGGTACCCGACCGGGGTCGTGGTCAACACGACCCTCGGCGGGCTCTCCGCCCGCGCCCAGGACCAGGCGACCCGGGACATCTTCCTCTTCGACTACCAGCCACAACCCGGTGACACCGTTTTCGACATCGGCGCCGGTGTGGGCAGCGAGGTACGGCTCCTGTCCCGCCTGGTCGGGCTCGCCGGGCGGGTGGTGAGCATCGAGGCGCACCCCCGGACCTTCGCCTGCCTGCGCCGTACGGTCGAACTGAACGGGCTGTCCAACGTGACCGCTCTGGAGTGTGCCGTCGTCGGCGACCCCGGCCCGGTCCACCTCGGCGACGACCGGGTCGACCACATCCGCAACGGGCTGACCGGCGACGCCACCGGTGGGATCGAGGTCGCCGGGCGTACCCTCGACGAGATCGTCGCCTCGCTCGGGGTGGACCGGATCGACCTGCTCAAGATGAACATCGAGGGCGCCGAACTGTCGGTGCTGGAGAAGTCCTTCCAGCAGTTCGCGATCGTGGAGAACCTCGTCGTCTCCTGCCACGACTTCCTGTCCGAACCCCCGTACGCCGACGGGACGGACCGGGCCTGGCAACGGACCTTCGCCCCGGTCATCGACCTGCTGCGGGCCGCCGGCTACAGCGTCCGTACCCGTCCCGAGGATCCCCGGCCGTGGGTCCGCTACTACGTGTACGCCTCCCGCCGGTAACCCCGACCGGCTCGTCTCACCGCTGCCGTGGTGCCGCGCTCCTGACCGCGCCGAGGGCGTCGAGGTCCAGGATGGCGTTCGAGGTGCGTTCGAGCATTCCGAAATTGGTCGAGGCGGCTTGGAACCTCGGCTGGATGGCGCTGCGCCCGGTGGAGAGCAGCCAACCGAAGTACGGCCAGAGGGTCTGCTGTCGGTAGGCCAGCCAGGCGTCGTCGAAGTCGGGTGCGGTGCCGCCGGCCGCGCCCAGCCGGCCCAGGTAGAAGCCGAGCAGGTCACGTTCCCACCTGCGGCGGTCGTCGACGCTCAACCCGGTCACGATCGTGTACGCCACGTCGTACGCCCAGCTACCGCGCATGACCACCTGCCAGTCGGCGAACCCCATCCGTCCGTCGCCGGTCCGGTAGACGTTGCCGATGTGCGGGTCGCCGTGCAGCAGCGTCAGCGGCCCCTCGGTGGTCAGCTCCAGCGACCGCCACAGGGCCAGATAGAGGTCTTCGTAGCGGGCCACGACGGGGTCGGGGATCACCGTCCTGGCCCGCTGGACGCCGACCCGCCCGCGCCTGCGGAGCTGGGCGAACCGGGCGAGGTTGCCGACGAACGTACGCGGCGTCTGGTGCAGGAACGGGTGCCGGGCCAACCCGGGATCGTCCCAGTGCCGCCCGTGCCAGGTGGCCATGCCGGCGAGCAGGTCCTCCAGCTCGGCACGGGAGATCGGCGTCTGCGGCGTACGGAAGGTGGCCTGCCGGGTGGTGGCGACGTCCTCGATCAACACGATCGAGCGGCCCGATGCGGGGTCGACCGCCCCGTGGTACCCGTACGGGGCCTCGATCTCCAGGTGGGGGCGCAGATGCCGGTAGAAGCCCGGTTCGCCGGTGAGCACGTCGGCCAGCCCCAACAACAGGCGCTGGGTCCAGCTCCGGGTGGTCTTGGCGAACAGTTCCGTCGGCAGGGCGGCGTCCCGACCCGCGTCGTTGTAACTGACCGTGGCGCGCCACCGGGTCGAGGTGCCACTGCTCACGTCGGCCACCGCGTACGCCTGCACCGCCGCATCCGGAATTCCGGTGCAGAGTACGGCGGTCAGCCACTCCCGGGTTACCTCGCCCGTCCGTACGGGTATGTCCGTCGGTCCGGTGGCCCGGTGCCGGACGAGTTGTTCCCGGAGCACGTGGCCGCCGTACCGCGCCATTCTTCCGACCATCGATGGTGCCGGGTCACTGGCACGCACATCCGTGTTCAACCACCGGTCTCCTCGCCTGCGCCCCCGACCCCTCCAATTGACTCTTTTCTATGCGGAGTATGCCTGATCGGATGGCCGGCAGAAAGGTGGTACCGAGCCTCGTCGGACAGCCGAAAGCAATTCGTGACCAGGGATGACCGACCACGCGTTACGTGGATCGCCCGATCCGGATGGGAGGTGAGACCGTCTCGCGTGGACGGGGTGCCACGTTGCGGCCGAGCCGGCGGCGCAGCAGCCGCCACGAGGCCACCGACAGTCCGGCGTACGTGAGGATGCAGGCGATCGCCGCGCCGTACGCGCCCCAGAGGGGGATGGCCAGTGCGAACAGGATCAGCGCCACCACACTGCCCGCCGCGCCGAGCAGCCCGGCGGTCGTCATCCACCCGCCCCCGAGCAGGGCGCGGCTCGCCACCGCGAACGGCGCGAAGGCGACCTCGGCGACCAGCAGGACCAGCAGCAGCGGGCGGGCGTCGGCGAACGCCTCCCCGAACACCGGGACGATCAGGAACCAGCCGCCGACCGCCACCACCAGGCCGATCAGCGCCGCCGCCAGCAGGGCCGTCCGCCGGGCGCGGGCCACCCGGGACAGTCCACCCCCGAGTGCCACCTCGCGGTTGACGAGCTGTCCGAGGGCGGCGGGCACCACCCGGGGGCCCTCGCTCAGGGTGGCCGCGACGGAGTAGATGCCGACCGTGGCGGCGCCCGCCACCGCGCCCAGCACGTACCGGTCGGCGCGCAGGGCCAGGGCGAGCCCCATGGTCAGGCCGAGCGCCCGGAAACCGTGCCGGAGCATATCGATCATTTCTCGGCGGTCGGGGGAGTCCAGCGGGACCAGGCCGACCATCCGCAGCCGGGCGCACTGGACCACCGCGACCGTCACCATGCCGAGCCCCTGGGCCAGCAGCAGGATCCAGGCGCTCCGGTCGAGCAGCGCTCCGAGCAGGACACCGACCAGGCCACCGGCGGCGACCGCCGCCGCCCAGGCGCTGCCGGCGCGGAACCGGCCGGCGGCGTACCAGACGTCGGGGAACTGGGTCAGTGCCACGTACCCGATCGTGATCACCAGTACGGCGACCAGGAACGGCGGCTCGGCCAGGCCGGGGTCGATCAGCGGTCCGGAGAGGATCGACAGCAGTACGGCGAGCCCGCCCCCGGTGACCGCGGAGACCACCGACCACCAGGTGTACGAGGCGAGCAGGCGCTGGGCGGCGGGCGTACCGGTCACGGCGGGCAGGCGGGAGCGCAGGGCCGAACCCGTACCCAGGCCGGAGAGCAGCCCGGCGATGCTGCCGGTGGTGATGCCCAGCACCATCAGCCCGCGCTGGTGTGGTCCGAGCAGGGTACTGGCCAGTACGGCACTGAGCGCGTAGCTGGCCGACTGGGCGAGGCTGGACCCGGTCAGGAAGGCCACCGGAGATCGCCGGCGTTGACCCGCGACCTGCGTGCCCGTTCCCGCGTTCTCCATGCTGTACCGCCTTGTCCGGGCAGATCAGTGAATCTGACCAGAATAGCCAAAACGCACCCTTGTACGGGGCTCGAACTGATACAAACCCTTTGGATACTTTGAGCGCGTTTGGGGTCGGAGGCCGTGCCCGTGAAGCTTCGTCCTGGCAACTCCGGGCGGCGTCGCGCCGTCCCCGACCCGACGCCAGCACGATGACCGGCCGGGTGTACCTGTCCCCGCCCGATGTCGGGCCGCTCGAAGAGTCGTACCTGGTCCGGGCGTTGCGCTCCGGCTGGGTGGCGCCGGTCGGCCCCGAGGTGGACGCGTTCGAACGCGAGGTCGCCGAGCGGGTCGGTGCCGCGTACGCGGTCGCGGTCAGCTCCGGCACCGCCGCCCTGCACCTCGCCCTGCTCGCCCTGGGTGCCGGTCCGGGACAGGTGGTGGTCGTGCCCACGCTGACCTTCGTCGCCACCGCCAACGCGGTGGTCTACACCGGCGCGGAACCGGTCTTCGTCGACTGCGAACCGGCCACCGGCAACATCGACGTCGACCTGCTGGCCGACCTGCTGCACCGGCTGCGTGCCGAGGGTCGGCGGGTTGCCGCGGTGGTGCCGGTGGACATGTTCGGCGCCTGCGCCGACTACGACGAACTCCTGCCCGTCTGTGCCGCCGCCCGGGTCCCGGTGCTGGTGGACGCGGCCGAGTCGCTGGGGGCCACGTACCGGGGCCGGGCGGCCGGGTCGTTCGGCCGGGTCACCGCGTTCTCCTTCAACGGGAACAAGATCATTACTACCTCGGGTGGCGGGATGCTCGTCTCCGACGACGCCGGGATCATCGCCCGCAGCCGTCACCTGGCCACCCAGGCCCGGCAACCCGTCCCGCACTACGAGCACCAGGACATCGGCTACAACTACCGGCTCAGCAACCTGCTCGCCGCCCTCGGCCGGGCCCAGCTCAGCCGGTTGGACGAGATGCTCGCCCGCCGCCGAGAACTGCGGGAACGGTACGCGAAACTGTTCGCCGCCGTGCCCGGCGTACGACTGCTCGGTGAGGGTGACGAGAGCGGACCCGGCGGCGACGGCATCCCGGCCGGGGTCCGGATCGCCGCCGACGGTGCCGGCGCACGCGGCGCGAACTGTTGGCTCACCACCATCGTCGTCGATCCCGACCGGGCCGGGTGGCGGGCCGGGCAACTCGGCGCCCACCTCGCCGCCCAGGACATCGAGAGCCGGCCGGTGTGGAAACCCATGCACCTGCAACCGATCTTCGGCCAGGCCCGCGCGGTCCTCACCGGTGCCGCCCAGCGCCTCTTCGAGGACGGGCTCACCCTGCCCAGCGGGTCCGCGCTGGACGAGACCCAGACAGGCAGGGTCTTCCACGCCATCGAGCAGTTCCTGGCCGACCGGTGAACACGGACCTGGCGGTGGTCGACGCCGACACCGCCGGACCCCTGCTCGGGGCGGACTGCCCGGACGTCTACTTCACCGCCGGCTACGGCCGGGCCGCGGCCGGCACCGAGCCCGGCACCTGGGAACTCGCCCACCGGGGGGACCGGATCCTGCTTCCGTACGTGGTCCGCCGGCTCGACGCCACCACCTCCGACGCGGTCAGCCCGTACGGCTACTCGGGGATCCACGTCGAAACCGACTGCGCGTCGATCGAACTCGCCGGGTTCTGGCGCGCGGCGCTCGACCACTGGCGGGACACCGGAATGGTCACCCTGTTCCTCCGGTTCTCCCCGCTGGACCTCGCCTCGGTCGTCGCCGTACAGCGGCTCGGGGTGATCGAGCTGACCCGCCGCGCGGACACCATCACCGTCCCGGTCAACCAGGGCAGCACCGCGATCTGGGCCGGGATGGAGGGCCGGTCGCGTACCGCGATCCGCAAGGCCCGCAACGCCGGCCTCGGCGGCACCATCCGGGCCGCCGAACCCGACGACGTGGTTGCCGGCTCACCCTTCCGCCGGCTGTACGAGCAGACGATGCTCCGGGTCGGCAGCGCCCCCGGATACCTCTTCGCCCAGGAGTACTACCGCAAACTGGTCGACGGCCTCGGCAAGGCACTGCTGATCGCCGAGGTACGCGAACCCGGCGGAGCCGTGGTCGCCTCCGCCCTCGTCCTGCGCCACCGCGACCGGGCGCACTACCACCTCGCCGGCTCCGACCCGCGTACCGTCCGCGACGGCGCCAACAACCTGCTGCTCTGGACCATCCTGGAATGGGCTGCGGAGAACGGCTGCGCCCTGGTCCACCTCGGCGGTGGGGTACGCCCCGACGACGGGCTGTTCCAGTTCAAACGCTCCTTCGGCGGTCGACGTACCCAGTTCTGGACCGGTGCGGTGGTGCTGGACGAGCGGCGCTACGCGGGCCTGCTCACCGAGCACGCCCGTACGCTCGGCCGCGATGTCGACGAGCTGCGCCGGTCGGGTTACTTCCCCGGCTACCGGTTGGGTCGGGGCTGACCGATGGCCGACGATCGCCGCGAACACGGTCCCGCCCTGCTCGGCCGCCGCTGGGAGGTCGGTTCCAGCTTCCCGCTGCACCTGCCGGCCGAGCCGGACTGGACCCGTACGCCCGGACACCCCGACCCGCCGCCCGCCGCCCCCCAGTACGGCGAACTGTTCGGCTCCGGCCGCCAGGCACTGCGCGCCCTGGTCGAGTTCGGCCGGCGCGAGTACGGCTGGACCGCGCTGCACCTGCCCGCGTACTACTGCGCCGACGTGGTGGACGAGGTGGCCGACGTACTGCCGGTCCGGCGCTATCCGGTCGGGCCGACCGGTGGGGTGCCCCCGGTCGCCGCGCCGACCGACGCGGTGGTGGCGGTGTCGTACTTCGGAGCGCCACCGGTGGTGCCGGCGACGTCCGGGGCGACCCTGGTCGTCGACGCCACCCACGACCCCCGCGCCCCCTGGCTCGCCTCGGTACGCGCCGACTACGTCTTCGCCTCCCTGCGCAAGACGCTGCCGCTGCCCGACGGCGGGGCGCTCTGGTCGGACACCGGCCGCCCGGTCCCGCCCGCCGGCCCGCCGACCGCCCGCCACCTCGGCCTGGTCGACCGGGTCCTGTCCGCCATGTACCTCAAGGCGGCCTACCTGAGCGGCGGTCCGGTGGACAAGCAGCAGTACCTGGCCCGGTACGCGGCCGGCGAGGACCTGTTCCGGGACAGCGGGGTCAGCGGCATCTCGGAGTTCTCCCGCCAGATGCTGCGGGTGCTGCCGACCGACCGACTCCGCCGCCGCCGGATCGAGAACGCCGCCCTGCTCGCCGCCGGACTGTCCGGGCTGTCCGGGTTGCGTGCCCGCGCGCACACCCTCGGGGTGGTGCTGGAGTTCGACTCGCACCGGCGACGCGAGGCGGTCCGGCATGCGCTGATCGACCGTCGGGTGTACCCGGCGGTGCTCTGGCGGCTCGGCCCCGACCCCGCGCCCGACCACCGGGCACCGGTCGAGTTGACCATGGACGACCGGGTCAGCTTCTCCCGCCGGATGCTCTTCCTGCACACCGACTACCGGTGCACCGGCTCCGACCTGGCCCAGGTGGCGGAACTGGTACGCGAGATCCACCCGACAACCGCGGCGAACCCGATCCGTACCAGCGGCGACGGCGTCCCGAGCGGCGGGGGAAGAGGAGAACCATGCTGACCGGCCGACTGGTCGGCCTGCGCCCGATGCAGGCCGACGACCTCGACTTCCTCACCGACCTGGCCAACGCGCCGCAGGTCCGGGGCAACGTGGTGGGCTGGGACTGGCCGGTGGCGCGCGACGCCCAACGGGACTGGTTCCAGGGCGCCTCGCACGACCCCCGCAACCGCCGGCTCACCGTGGTCGACCTGGCCACCGGCGGACCGGTCGGCCTGACCGGGCTGTGGGAGATCGACTGGCACAACCGGTCCGCGCTCACCGCGGTCAAGCTGATGCCCGGTGCGACACCGAAGGGCGCCGGCAGCGACTCGATCATGCTGACGATGGCCTGGAGCTTCTACGACGTCGGGCTGCGCCGGCTGCACAGCACCATTCTCGACTTCAACGCCGCCAGCTTCGGCGCGTACGTCCGGCGGTGCGGTTGGCAGGTCGAGGGGCGCGACCGCGAGGCGGTCTTCCGCCGGGGCCGCTGGCACGACCTGACCCGGGTGGCGATCCTCCGGCCGGAGTTCGACGCCCTCCCGGACGCCCCGGAGTACGTCGACCGGGCCTGCGGCCCGACCCCGCCACTGCCGTCCCAACCGAGCCCCACCAAACCGGCCCGACACCTCGACCCGGCCGCCCGTACCTGACCGCCCGACCGTCCACCCGCCCCCGACCCTCCACCCCGTCCCCGTTTCCGACCCTCGTTCCGGAGAGGACCGACAGTGGCAGGACTGCGCATAGCCATCCTGTACAAACACCGGCAGAGCGGCCGATGGCTCCTGCCTCAGGTGGAGGAACTGCGCCGCCGTGGCCACCAGGTGATGGTGGTGCTGCCGCCGGGCACCGGGCCGCTGCCGGCGGAGCTGCTCCGGCGCGGTTTCGAGGTGGTCGAGTCGCCGTTCGACTTCCGCTTCCGGCCCAACCTGGCGACCCTGCGCGGGCTGTGGCGCCTGCGCCGGCTGCTGCGCGACCTGCGCCTCGACATCCTCAAGTACCACCTGTACGCGTCCGCCCTCGCGGCCCGGTTCACCTCGGTCGGGCTCCGGCTGGGCCGGGTGCACGTGGTCGTCGGCCCGCTGTTCCTCGAATCCCGGCTCATCCGTACGGTCGAACGCTGGCTCTGGCGCGCGGACGACGTCATCATCTGCGGCACCGACTACACCTCCCGCCAGTACGGCGCCCTCGGCGCCCCGCCGGAGCGCCGACCATCGACCACCCCCGGCATCGACACAGGCCACTTCAGCCGGGAGCGTTTCGTCGCCGAGCAGGGGCCGACCGCCGCCGAACTGCGGGCCAAGATCCGGGCCGAGCTGGGCATCGCCGAGAACGCCTTCGTCGTGGTCATGGTCGCCTACGTGTACGCACCCAAGCGGCTGACGTACCACGGGCGGGGGATCAAGGGCCACGACATCCTGCTCCCCGCGTGGCAGGCGTTCCAGGCCCGGCACCCCCGCGCCCACCTGCTGCTGATCGGGGGCGGGTTCTCCGCCACCGGGGAGACGCACCGCCGGGAACTGGTCCACCGGTTCGGAACCGACGCCGACCCGAGCATCACCTGGATCGAGTCGGTGACCGAGGTACGGCCGTACTACAACGCGTCCGACCTGAGCGTCAGCCCGTCCCTGTCGGAGGGGCACGGCGCACCGGTCGAGGCGGGCGCGATGAGCCTGCCGAGCATCGTCAGCGACGCCGGTGGGCTGCCCGAGGTGGTCGACGAGTCCAGCGGGTGGGTGGTCCCGGCGGGGCGGGCCGGTCCGCTGGAGGCGGCGCTGGGGGCCGCGTACCGGGAGTTCGACGCCGGGGTGCTCACCCGTCGGGGCGACGCCGCCCGCGAACGGATGGTCAAGTCCTTCGACCACCGACCGGCGGCCGAGATGATCGCGGACATCGTGGAGCGGACCGCGAACGGGGTGCGGTCGCGATGAGAGTGGTGGTGACGACCGAGACCCGGTTCTCGCGTACGCCGGACGGCTCGGTCTGGACCCCGGACGGTCCCGCGTACCCGTTCTTCAGCCGCTACCTCGCGGCGTTCGACACCGTACGGGTGGTGGCCCGGCTCCGGCACGTCGAGGAACCACCCGCCGACGCACACCGGGTCGACGGTCCGGGGGTCGAACTCTGGCCGGTCCCGCACTACGTCGGCCCCCGCCAGTACCTGTCCCGGTGGCGGTCGATCCGGGAGGCGGTCCGCGCCGCCGCCCAGCCCACCGACGCGGTGATCCTGCGCGTACCGTCGCCGACCGGTTCGATCCTGGCCGGGTGGCGGGAGCGGCAGCGGCTGCCGTACGCGATCGAGGTCGTCGGTGACCCGTACGACGTGTTCGCCCCCGGTGTGGTGGACCACCCGCTGCGGCCGTTCCTGCGCCAGTGGGGGACCACCCGGTTGCGCCACCTGTGCCGGTCCGCCGGCGCGGTCGCGTACGTCACCGAGCGCCACCTCCAGTCCCGGTACCCGAGCCGGCCCGGTGCGGTCAGCACCGCGTACTCCAGCGTGGACCTGCCCGAGGACGCGTTCGTGTCCGCCCCCCGGCAGGTCGAACAGCCGCCGGATCCGGGGACCCTGATCTCGATCGGCTCGCTGGACCAGCTCTACAAGGGCATCGACACGGTGATCGAGGCGCTCGCCCGGCTCACCGGCACCGGCGTCGCCCCCCGCCTGGTACACCTCGGCGACGGGCGGTTCCGGCCACGCCTGGAACAGCTCGCCACGCGACTGGGGGTGGCCGACCGGGTCACCTTCGTCGGGACCGTACCGGCCGGTGCGGCGGTCCGCGCCCACCTCGACGCGGCGGACCTGGTGGTCGTGCCGTCGCGTACCGAGGGGCTGCCCCGGGCATTGATCGAGGCGATGGCGCGGGGCCTGCCGGCGGTCGGCTCCACCGTCGGCGGCATCCCCGAACTGCTCGCCGACGTCGACCTGGTGCCCCCCGACGACCCGGCCGCCCTCGCCGAGGCGATCCGTCGTTTCCTCACCCAGCCCGGACGGCTCAGCGCCGCCTCGGCCCGCAACCTGAACCGGGCCCGGGACTACTCGCACGCCTCGCTGCGCCCCCGCCGGGACCTCTTCTACCGGGGCGTACGGGACGCGACCGCGAGCCGGACACCGGTGGGTGGTCGCGCGTGACGAGGTCCCGAGCGGAGCAGACCCGGCGCGGCGGCGAACCGATCCGGCAGCGGCAGCGTCCACGCCCGACCGTGGCCGACCCGACCGTACGGGTGGCGCACGTGATCGGCTGGCTGGACCGGGGCGGGGCGGAAACGGTGTCGCTGGACATCTGCCGCGCGATCCCCCCGGACGACGTACAACAGACCTTCATCACGCTCAACGGGCGCGAAGGCACCCTGGCCGCCGACTTCCGGGCCGCCGGAGCCGAGGTGACCCAGTGCCCGGTCATCCCGCTGCGCACGTTCGGGCCGAGGCTGTGGCGGTGCCTGCGGCTGATCCGCCCCGACGTGGTCGTCTCCCACGTCAGCCTCACCAGCGCGGTGATCCTGCTGGTGGCCCGCCTCGCCGGGGTGCCGGTACGGATCGCCAGGTTCTGGAGCGAGGGCGACGGCCGGGCGGACACCCGTTACCGCCGGCTCCGGCGCGCCCTGCTGCGCCGGCTGTTGCGTCGGGTCGCCACCGACGTGCTGGGTGTGACCACGGCGGCACTCGCCCTCGCCGGCCCGCCGACCGGGGACGACCGCTACCGGGTGCTCTACAACAGCGTCGACCCGGCCCGGGTACGGGGCTGGGAACGGGCGGCGGCCCGAGCCCGCTGGCAGTTGCCGACGGACGTGCCGGTGCTGGCGTACCTGGGGCGCTCGGCACCGGAGAAGAACCGACCCTTCCTGATCGAGGTGCACCGGGCCGTACGCGCCCGGTGGCCCGACGCCCGGCTGTTCGTCGTCGGTCCGGGCGGCCCCGACGACCTGATCCGGGCGTACCCGGAGATCGTCGACGATCCCCTGGTCGTGCTCGCCGGTGAGACCGACGAGATCGCCTCGGTGCTCGCCGCGACCGACGTGCTGCTGCTGCCCTCGCGGCGGGAGGGGCTGCCGGGCGTGGTGCTGGAGGCGCTGGCCGCCGGGGTTCCGGTGGTCGCCACCGACCTGCCGTGCCTGCGCGAGGTCGAACCCCGCGTACGCGGACTCGCGCTGCTGCCGCTCGCCGACGGCCCGTACAGGTGGGCGGACGCGACGGTGGCCCAGATCCAGCTCGGCCCGGTCGCCCGGGAGGAGATCCGCCGGAGCCTGCACTCATCCCCGTTCCTGCTGGCCAACGCCGTCACCCAGTGGCGGACGCTCTGGACGGTCGGCCGCCGATGAGGTCCGCGCGGATCGGCCCGACCGGGCAGAGCGACGACACCTCCGAAAGCGACGGCGACGGCGCGGGGGAGGGCGGCGACACGTTCGATGCGGCGGAGTCGACCCGTACCGTCGACGCCCCACCCTCGGCGGACCGGACCGGGTGGGCGGGCCGGAGCCGTCCCACGGGCCGGGGCCGACGGTCGGGCCGAACCGGCCCGGACACCGTGACCTGGGCGCTCGCCGGCGGGCTGGTGTGCGCGGTCAGCCTGGTGCTGGTGATCCTCGACGACCGGATGCAGCACTGGTTCGTCGTGCCGGTCACCGGCTGCGGTGTGCTGATCGCCCTGGACGTGGTCGCCTGCGTCCGTCGCCGGCTCGACATCTTCGACCCGCAGTCCCTGCTCGGCCTGCTCGGGCTGCACTTCTTCTACCTCGCCCCGATCCTGCACGTGACGCTCGACCACTGGGGACTGTTCGTCAACCCGCCGACCGAGTGGCGCGACGCGCTCGGTGCGATGGCGATCCTCAACCTGGTCGGGCTGCTGATCTACCGGTGGCTGCTGTCCCTTCCGGTCCGGGGACGGCACACGGCCTGGGGTCCCCAGCTCAACGTGTCCCGGTTCTACCTGATCGGGTCGCTGGCCGTGGCGGCCGGCGTGCTGGCGTTCGGGTTCGAGATCGTGGTGTTCGGCGGCCTGAGCGGATTCCTCGCCGTGATGACCCAGGGTCGTGACGCGCTCAGCGGGATGGGCTGGCTGCTGATGCTCGCCGAGTCCTTCCCGCTGATCGGATTCGCCCTGGTCCTCGTCCGGTGGCGGGAGGTGCTGGCCCGCCGCCGTTCCCTGGTGGTGTGGCTGCTGATCGGCCTGGCCCTGGTCCAGTTCATGGTCGGTGGCCTGCGGGGCAGCCGGAGCAACACCGTCTGGCCGATGTTGCTCGCCCTGATCCTGGTCCACCTGATCGTCTTCACCATCTCGCGCAGGGCGCTGCTGGTCTGTGGCCTGATCTTCGTCGTGTTCATGTACGTCTACGGCCTCTACAAGAGCGCCGGGGTCGAGGTCGTCGACGTCGTACGCGGTGACCGCAGCATCGGGGAGATCTCCTCGGAAACAGGGCGTGACCTGCCGAAAGTGCTCCTCAACGACCTCGCCCGAGCCGACATGCAGGCGGTACTGCTCGAACGCAAGCGGCACGGCGAGGGCGACCTGGGGTACGGCGTCACGTACCTCGGGGCGGCCACCCTGATGGTGCCGGGTTGGCTGCTGCCGGAACGCCCGACGACCAAGCTCGTCATCGGCACCGAGGTACTGCTCGGGCCGGGCAGCTACGACCGGGACAACGGTCAGTGGGCCACCCGGATCTACGGCATCGCCGGCGAGGCGATGCTCAACTTCGGCCCGGCCGGTGCGGTGGTGTCGTTCGTCCCGCTCGCCCTGCTGGTCCGCTGGTCCCGGCGGCTCTACCGGCGCGCCCGGGACCAACCGGACCTGGTGCCGAAACTGCTCGCGCCGTCGCTCGGCGTCGCGACCGTGCTGGTGCTCAGCAGCGACCTGGACAACATCGTGGTGTTCCTGCTCGGCCGGTTCGTGCCGCTGGCGGTGGTGGTGCTGCTCGCCTTCGCGGTGCCGAGGCGGGACTCCGGCGGACCGAAGCGGAGTTCCGGTCGGGCGGCACACGCCAGGGCCGACCTGCGGGTGCTCCACTAGGACACACCCCCGGGTACCCCTCTCGTCCGGGCGAGCACGGCGGCGGGCCGATTCACCCCGACCCTGCCCGCGGCGGCACCGATCCTGCCGGGGCGGGCGCCGATCCCGGCCGCCGATCCGGCGACGGGCGCCGACGTCTTCCGGTCGCGTCCGTACGTCCGCAGCACCTTGCCGGACAGGTGCAGGATCCCGTAGAGGACGGCCCCGTACAGCAGGGTCTTCACCAGCGCGAAGCTCTCGCCCCGGAAGTTGTACATCCAGGTGACCGTGAACAGGACGCTGGCGTACGTGTAGAAGCCACCGCGTACCGCCCGGTTGACGAGGAAGCGCTGCACGGCGGTCAGCGCGGCGAAGACGAGGGGGATGCCGACCAGGCCGAAGTTCAGGTACGCCTCCGCGGTGAGCGAGAAGCCGTAGCCACCGGGCGAACCGGGGGCGTACGAGTCGACCAGCCACTGCGCCAGCGCGTACTGGGGACCGATGGGCAGGACACCCTGCACCGCGTCCCAGTACGTTCCACCGTGCGCGAACGGCAACTGGTGCGGCACCAGGCTCATCACGTACGTGTCCGGGAACATCACCGTCCCCTCGTTCAGGGCCCGGGTGGTGCCGATCCCGACACCGGGGCTGCGGATGCTGGCCAGGAAGGTGGCGAGGACGACACCGGCGACACCGATCAGGGCCAGCCGCAGCGACATGGCGCGCCGACGGAACAGTTGGACGTGCAGCAGGACGCTGAACAGCGCGAACAGGAAGTCCCGCTCGTTGGTGGCCAGGCAGTAGCCGACGTAGCAGGCGACGTTCACCGCGTACGCGATGGTGCCGAGCCGGGTCGACCGGGCGGCGAAGTAGAGCGAACAGGCCATGGTCTGCAAGAGCAGGTAGTCGTAGTGCCAGGGACCGGCGAGGGTGATCCGGTCCAGCTTGTTGCCGGAGAGCATCGCCGGACCGTGCAGGGCCATGATCGTCAGCGCGTAGAGCGCCAGCGCGAGCAGGAACGGCACGAGCAGCGGGAGACGGTGCTCGGGTTGGTCGATCCGGGTCCGGTCCAGCGCGCCCCGGCGGACCGGAACGACGACCCCCACCACGAGCATGGCGAGGAAGGCGAGCAACAGGCCGAACGACGCCGCGCCGATCTTGTCGATCGCGATTCCCGGGTAGATCTCCCGCCCCAGCACGTGGTTCAGCGCCGGGCCGAGCCCGAAGAACGCGAAGTAGCCGGCCAGGTACGGCAGCACGTCCCGACGCCCGGAGCGCAGCAGCAGCAGTACGGGAACCGCGACGGCTCCCGCGACACAGGCCCAGATCACCGTGGTGCTGTTCAGGTCCACGGCCGTCCTTTCAGGGCACGGCGCAGCATCAGCGCCTTGAGCGTTCCGTCACCGGCCACCGTCAGCACCACCGTCCAGGCGGCACCGTCGAGCCCGTAGCGGGGAATCAGCACGTACGCGGCGACCACGGTCAGCAGCAGGGTGGCGACGCTCGCGGTGAACTGGTTGCCGTACCGGTGCAGCGCCGACAGGGCGGTGCCCACGACGAAGACCGCCCCGCTGAGCGCGGCGACCACGGTGAGCAGGGTCAGGACCGACGCGTGTCGTGCGTACTCGGCGCCGTAGACCGCGTCGAGGGCGGGTCGCCCGAGCATCGCGGCCACACCGACGGCGAGTCCGCCGATGCCCAGCGTGGCCAGGACGAGTCGGTTGACGAGTCGGGTGAGCGCGGTGACCTGGCCGTCGGCGTACAGATTGGACATCCGGGGCAGCATGGTCTGGGCGACCGCCGCGAAGATCGCGTTGGCGGCGAGTACGACGTACCCGATCGCGGCGAAGATGCCCAGCGCGGCCGTGCCCAGTTCGTGGCCGACCAGGTAGCGCGGCAGGTTGATGGTGAACGAGGCGAGGCCGGAGGCGATGCCGAGGGGGAGGGCGAGCGCCGCCAGGCTCGCCAGCCGCCCGACCGCCCCTCGCCGGGCGTCGCCGTCCGCTCCCCGGCTGTCATCGTCCGGCACCGGGACGGCGTGCCGGCGCAGCGGGCGCGCGGTGACCACGCAGTATCCGATCGCGCCGAGCGCGGATCCGGCGACCGACCCCAGCACCGCCCACGCCACACTGCCGGTGAGCAGGAGCAGCGTCGTCACGGCGAGCACCGTGGCGACCCCGTTCAGGATCATCGAGAGGCTGATGCTGCGCATCCGTCCGTGCCGCTGGAAGAGGCCGAGGTAGATGTCACCGACGCCGTCCAACGCCTTGGCGACGCCGACCAGCACCACCACCACCACGGCACCGCCCGAGCCGACGAAGGCGGCGATGACCGCGATCACGACGGTGGCGGCGACCATGCCGAGGACGCGCAGCCGCAGGTAGTCGTCGAAGCCGAAACGCGAGCGCGCGTCGGTCACCTGGACGGTCCGCAGGGCGAGGCTGGCGACCAGGAGGACCGGTGCCGCCACGGCCAGGCCGAGTGCGTACTGGCCGACCATGGCCGGGTTGCCGTACCTGGCCAGGACGACGATCACCACCCACTGCGCCAGGGAGGCGACCAGGATGCCCAGCAGGCTCCAGCTGATCTGCCCGGCGACGGCATGGCGACTGCGACGCAGACCACCGGAGCGCCCGGCGACCGTACCGGGACGGCCGGTGGCGGTCGCGGTGCTGGTGGGAGTCGCGGTACTGGCCGCGGGGCCGTCGAGGATCATCCGGGCTGTACGCCGGTGGCCCAGATGTTCGCCGACCACGGCCAGCCGTCCGGCAGCAGTCCGCTACAGGCGTTCCAGGTCCGGGCGGCGAGCCGGTACGAGCTGCCGGACAGGTCCGGCCGGACGCGGGAGTTCGGCATCGTCGGTCCGCCGCTCACCCCGGTCACGATATCGACCAGACCGGCCGCCGCGAACGCCGTACGCAGCGAGTCCTCCGACATCACCCGCAGATTGTGGGTGGCCAGGGTCTCCGGGCTGAACCGCCGCAGGAGCGCGACCAGTGCGGGGTGGGCGTAGTTGGGCACCGTCACCGCGGCTACCCCGCCGGGGCGGAGGAACCGCCGGTGGTGCGCCATGATCTCGCCGGGCTCCTCGAAGTGCTCGACCAGACCGAAGGAGAGGACGAGGTCGACCGGCGGCAGTTCGGCCGTACGGACGTCGCCGAGTTGCAGCTTCGCCGGTACGCCGGCCGAGTGCAGGAGCCGCCGCGCGGTGCTCAGGCCCTCGGGCGCGAAGTCGATCCCGTGGTAGGTGTGCATCGGCCGCAGTTGGTGCAGTTGGAGCAGCATGCTGCCGGGGGCGCAGCCCAGTTCGAGCACGTCGACCGGGCCGTCGCGGCCGGTGCTGTCGAGCAGGTCGGCCAGCAACTGGTGCCAGGTCCGGGTGGCCTTGAGCCGCTGTTTGACCCGGCTCGCCACCCCGCTCGACCTGGGTTGCGTCCACAACTGGTCCCAGGACTCGGTGCTGGTCAGATCCGTCGAACTCTTCATCGCCGTCCCCCTTCCGGGGGTCGCCCCGGCCCGGATGTTCGGATCCGTGTTCCGACTACTCAGCCGCTCGAAAGCGGACTAAATCGCTACAAAGTGTTTTACCACCCATTAGCGAGGGACGGATCCTTTTCGGTCATCGGGGACGAGTGGGGAGGGCAGGACGATCCGGAAGGTCGTACCGGCGCCGAGTTCGCTGGTGACCTCGATGGTGCCGCCGTGGTCGGTGACGATCTGCCGGGTGATGGCGAGCCCGAGTCCGCTGCCGCCGGTGCCGCGCCCACGGGCCGAGTCCGCCCGCCAGAACCGGTCGAACACGTGCGGGAGCGCGTCCGGGGCGATCCCGGAACCGTCGTCGGCGACCCGTACCAGCGCGGTCGCCGTACCGGTCCGGGCGCAGTGCAGGGTGACGTTGCCGCCGACGGGGGTGGCCCGCAGGGCGTTGGTGATCAGATTGCCCACCACCTGGCGCAACCGGTCGGGGTCGGCGTAGACGAGGACCGGTTCGGCGACCACCCGCAGCGTGATCCCGGCCGCCTCGGCCAGCGCCAGGTGCGCCGTACGGCAGGTCTCCAGCAACTCGGCCAGGTCGACATACACCCTGTGGTACGCGAGCGTGCCCGCCTCGGCCAGGGCCAGTTCCTGGAGATCGTCGACGATCCGCTGCTGGAGCACCGCCTCCTCGTGCAACGAGGCGAACAGCTCCGGATCCGGGGTGATCACCCCGTCCTTGAGTGCCTCCAGATAACCGCGCAGGTTCGCCAGCGGGCTGCGCAGCTCGTGTGCGACGTCGGCCACCAACCGGCGCTGCCGTTCCTCGCCGCGCTGCAACGAGTCGGCCATCTGGTTGAACGAGCGGCCCAGCTCGGCCAGCTCGTCCCGGCCCTCCACCGGCACCCTGCCCCCGAGGTCGCCCCGACCGAGCCGCTGCGCGGCGGCGGTGAGCCGGCCGATCGGGCGGAGCACCCGGTGGCTCAGCAGAGCGGTGCAGAGGATGGCGACCCCGGCGACCCCGGCCACCCCGGCGAGCATCGGGCCACTCGTCAACGCCGCTCCGGGGTCGCTCCCCGCACCGAGATACAGCCGTACCGGCTGCGGTGCCACGTCGTTGATCTGCAGGTCGAAGACCTGCGTCAGGCAGCTCACCTGGTCCTCGGTGGTCCCGGTGTCGCCGTCGGTCGATCCCTGCGGCGGCTTCGTCGGTGTCGCGGGGCGCCCGGTCTCCGCGGCCGACTCGCCGTGGACGAGTGGCAGCAGGTCGGCCATCGGGGCGCCACAGTCACCGGCCCTGGCGATGTCGGTGGCGATGTCCCGGCCCGCCTCGGCGGTGCCCACCCGGCAGTTGTTCACCAACTCCGGCTCCGGCTGTGGACTGTTCGGACCGGCCTCGAACACGGGCACCCCGAGCGGGCCGGGCGTGCTGGTCACCGCCATCCCCTCCCGGGTCAGACAGGCCGCGAAGAGCACCCCGGAGCGGTAGTTCCCGATCGCCTTGACGGTGCTGGAGGCCAGGCTCGCGGTGGGCACGTTCTTCAGTGACAGGGTCGGTCGCGGGTTGACCACGGCGGTGAGCGGGCCGAGGGGCCGGGTGGCCCTGTCGGGGTTGTCCTGGGTGTCGGAGTCCACCAGCACCACGAAATCCGTCTCCAGGCGGATCCGCTGACCGGTGTCCTGGTGCAACCGCTGGACCAGCGTGGGTACGCCCTCCCAGGTGCCCTGCCGGCTGGCGTACGCCTTGAGCTCGGAGCTGATCATGTCGACCTGGGCCTCGTCCGCGTTGGCCGTGGCGCTGAGCTGCTGCCGGGCCTGCCGGAGGGTCAGCCAGGCGGTCGCGGCGGTGGCACTGAGCGCGACGAGCATGACCAGCCCCAGCACCCGGAACCGGAAATTCACGGCGTGGCCGTCGCCGGAACACCGAGGTCGGAGAGCCGGTAGCCACGGCCGAAGACGGTCTGGACGTACCGGGGTTCGGTGGCGTCAGCCTCGATCTTGCGGCGCAGGTTCATCACGTGTACGTCAACCGTGCGTTCGAGGACGTAGTGGTCGAACCCGAACGCCCGGTCGATGATCTGGGCCCGGGTGAACGCTCGACCCGGCTCGCTGGCCAGCACCTCCAGGATCCCGAACTCCTTGGCGGTCAGGGTGATCGGCCGGCCCTCGATCCGTACCTCGAACCGCCCGGCGTCGATCTCCAGGTCGCCGACCCGCAGCACCGCCTGCCCGCCCGCGCTGACCACACCGGCCCGGCGCAGCAGCGCCCGTACGCGCGCCGCCAACTCACGCGGGCTGTACGGCTTGGTCAGGTAGTCGTCGGCGCCCAGATCGAGGCCGAGCAGGATGTCGTCCTCGGTGGTACGGGCGGTCAGCAGCAGGATCGGCAGATCGGACTCGGCCCGCAGCACCCGGCACACGTCCAGCCCGTCGACGACCGGCATCATCACGTCGAGCACCACCAGGTCCGGCCGGCGGATCCGTACCTGGTCGAGTGCGGCCCGGCCGTCGCCGACCAGCAGGACGCTGTGTCCCTCGCGTTCGAGGTAGATCCGTACGAGGTTCGCCTGCTTACGATCGTCCTCGGCAACCAGGATCCGCGCGCCCATGACTCCCCATCCTGACGGGTAACGGTCGTACGGATTCAACCGGTGACCCGTTAAGTAATCGTGAAGACAGGGTGCGGAACCCATATGGCACCGGACGTCCGCTTCGACGCACGGTGAGGCAACCGCTTCTTGATCGGTTCTTCACACCCGGCCACCTACGGTAGCCCGCATGTCGGTACGTCAGCTACACGGCAGCGCGGCCATCGGCCACCTGACCAGCCACGATGCGCGTTGGCGCCGGGAGGCCCGGCGCCGGATCAGGGTAACCCTCGCGGTCCGCCGCGCCGAAGCAGCACCCCGCCCCGCCCTTTCCCACCCTCCCACCCCACCGCCCCCGCCCCTCATCTGAGGGGGTCTTCATGATCAGGGGGAGTCCGGCCGGCTGGAGCGAGCCGAACTCTTCACGCTGGCGCTGGCTTGTTCGCCCCGTGGGGGATGATGAGCGGTGTGGGGGACTGGATCATCATTGCGGCGTACGAGAACACGCCCGGCTGTGCACAGCCGCAGGCGGCCGTACGCGCTTGACTGCGTGACCGGGGCATCGACTGGATGCCCCTGGAACCGAGCGACATCCGCTGGGATCTGACCTGCGGTATCGGCCCCTACGGTCACTGGCACGGCTGGTACGGCGTACGCGTCCAGGCCGCCGCTCTCCGCCGTCTCGGCCTGCACCCCGACCAGCCGACCTCGCTCGTCACCGGCCCCACCCCGCCCGCCTGGTGGCACGCCGCAGCAGAACGCAACGCCCGATGACACCGGTCAAGCGGACATCCGATCGCCCGGGCTGTGGCGACCAACTGTCCCTATGGGGGCACTTACCCGCCACAGCCCGCCCCGCCCTACCCGGCGTCGAGGCGGCGGTCGAGGAGTTGGCGCAGCGGCATCGACTCACCGTCGCGCCCGCCCTCGCCGACGATCAGCTTCGGCTCCCGTGGCTCGATTGTCACCCCGGTCAACCGGGCCCGCAGACTCGTCGGCACGCTCAACAGGTAGAACCCGCCGTCGTTGGTGACCGCGCGGGTCAGGTTCACGTCGACGTACCAGCCGGTCAGGCCGGTGCGGTAGCGGGCACCGGTCGGGGCGACGGCGGTGAGGGGGCGCACCGGCAGGCCACGCCGCCGCGCCTCGCGGACGAACTCGGCCACCAGTTCCCGCGCCTGCCCGGTCTCCGCCGCCCGGCGCACCCGTTCCGCCTCGGCACGTACCTCGACCGCGTGGCGGTGCTGCTCCCGCCAGGCGGCAGCCTCGTCGTCGACCATCAGCAGACCGTACCGCCGGGGGTGAAAGAGACCGCCCGCCGCGACGAGGGATCGTCGCGACGGGCGGTGGGTGTCAGCGGCCCGACTTGCCGAGCCCCTTGTCGAGTCCGGCGCGGCGCAGCGCGTCGGCCATCGCCCCACCGGCAGCGGGAGCCGGCGACGAACCGCGCCCCTGCCGGGGCTGGCCACCGCCGCCGCGCTGCCCACCCCGGTCGGCGCCGCCCCGGTCCCGGCGCTCGCCGCCGCCCGCCGGGCGGTCGCGGCGTTCACCACCGCCACCGGTACGCGGAGCGCCCGGTGTCGCCTCGTCCTCCAGCCGCAGCGTCAGCGAGATCCGCTTGCGCGGTACGTCCACGTCGAGCACCTTCACCCGGACCACGTCACCGGACTTGACCACGTCCCGGGGGTCCTTCACGAACGTGTTCGACATCGCCGACACGTGCACCAGCCCGTCCTGGTGCACCCCGACGTCGACAAACGCCCCGAACGCGGCGACGTTGGTGACCACACCCTCCAGTAGCATGCCGGGCGTCAGGTCGCCGATCTTTTCGACGCCGTCGGCGAAGGTCGCGGTACGGAACGCCGGGCGCGGGTCACGTCCCGGCTTCTCCAGCTCGCCGATGATGTCGGTGACGGTCGGCAGGCCGAAGGTGTCGTCGACGAAGTCCGTCGGCCTGAGTGCCCGCAGCAGCGTGCTCTTGCCGATCAGCGAGCCGAGGTCGGTTCCGGTGGAGGCGAGGATGCGCCGGACCACCGGGTACGACTCCGGGTGCACGGCGGAGGCGTCCAGCGGGTCCTCCCCGCCCGGAATGCGCAGGAAGCCCGCGCACTGCTCGAACGCCTTCGGCCCCAACCGGGGGACCTCCTTCAACGCCCGGCGGGTACGGAACGGGCCGTGGGTGTCCCGGTGCATGACGATGTTCTCCGCCAGGCCGGCCCCGATCCCGGAGACCCGGGTGAGCAGGGGTGCGGAGGCGGTGTTCACGTCCACCCCGACGCCGTTCACGCAGTCCTCGACCACCGCGTCCAGCGAGCGGGAGAGCTTCGCCTCGGAGAGGTCGTGCTGGTACTGGCCGACCCCGATCGAGCGCGGCTCGATCTTCACCAACTCCGCCAGCGGATCCTGGAGCCGGCGGGCGATGGAGACCGCCCCGCGCAGCGACACGTCCATGCCGGGCAGTTCCTGGGAGGCGTACGCCGACGCGGAGTAGACCGAGGCGCCGGCCTCCGAGACCACCACCTTGGTCAGGTTCAGGTCCGGGTGCAGCCGGATCAGGTCACCGGCGAGCTTGTCGGTCTCCCGCGAGGCGGTGCCGTTGCCGATCGCGATCAGGTCGACCGAGTGGGTCCGGGCCAGCCGGGACAGCGTGTCGATCGACTGGTCCCACTGCCGGCGCGGCTCGTGCGGGTAGATGGTGTCGGTCGCCAGCACCTTGCCGGTCGCGTCGACCACCGCCACCTTCACGCCCGTACGCAGGCCGGGGTCCAGGCCCATCGTGGTCCGGCTGCCGGCCGGGGCGGCGAGCAGCAGGTCGCGCAGGTTCATCGCGAAGACGCGTACGGACTCGTCCTCGGCCGCCTGCCACAGGCGCATCCGCAGGTCCGCGCCGAGGTGGATCAGGATCCGGGTACGCCACGCCCAGCGGACCGTGTCGGTCAGCCAACGGTCGGCGGGCCGTCCCCGGTCGTAGATGTCGAACCGGGCCCCGATCTCCGCCTCGTACCGGGTCGGTCCGACCGGGCCGGACTCCGCCTCGGGCGCCTCCTCGGGCTCCATGGTGAGGTCGAGTACGCCCTCCTTCTCACCCCGGAACATCGCCAGCACCCGGTGCGAGGCGAGCCGGGTGTACGGCTCGCTGAAGTCGAAGTAGTCGGAGAACTTCGCCCCGGCGTCCTGCTGGCCGTCGCGTACCCGGGCGGCGAGCCGGCCCCGCGACCACATCTGCTCGCGCAGCGACCCGATCAGGTCCGCGTCCTCGGCGAACCGCTCGACCAGGATCGCCCGCGCCCCGTCGAGCGCCGCCGTCGGATCCGCCACACCCTTGTCGGCGTCGACGAAAGCGGTCGCGGCCGTACGCGGATCGAGCGTCGGGTCGGCGAGGAGCTGCTCGGCCAGCGGCTCCAGCCCCGCCTCCCGGGCGATCTGCGCCTTCGTCCGCCGCTTCGGCTTGTACGGCAGGTAGATGTCCTCCAGCCGGGC
Source organism: Micromonospora sp. NPDC004704 (assembly GCF_053601675.1). Taxonomy (NCBI): domain Bacteria; kingdom Bacillati; phylum Actinomycetota; class Actinomycetes; order Micromonosporales; family Micromonosporaceae; genus Micromonospora; species Micromonospora sp. NPDC004704. The sequence goes on from NZ_JBSGCD010000004.1 coordinate 364,855, forward strand.
CTTCGAGTCGGCCGCCATGATCTGCGCCTCGAGGGCGGCGTCCAGCTTGCCCTGACTCCGGATGGACTCCAGGATCGCCGCCCGCCGCTCCTCCAACTCCCGCAGGTAGCGCAGCCGCTCCTCGAGGGTGCGCAACTGCGCGTCGTCGAGCATGCCGGTGACTTCCTTGCGGTAACGGGCGATGAAGGGCACGGTGGCCCCGCCGTCGAGCAACTCGACGGCGGCCGTTACCTGCCGCTCGCGTACGCCGAGCTCCTCGGCGATCCGCTGATGAACAGACGTCGTCACGATCCTGGTCCGCCTTTTCCGGGTGGGTTACGTACGCATTCTGCCGTCCGCCACCCGTCCGCGTCGCGCCGCCCGGCCGGCGCCCGAGAGAGGCGGTCCTCAGCGGCGGGGGGTGAGGGTGGCGGCGGCCACCGTCGCGTCGACCGCGTTCAGCAGGTCGGCCAGGGCGGGGGGCAGCAGCCGGCGGGCGGCCGAGATGCGCTGCGCCACGGCATGCTCGGGCAGGCCGAGTACGCCGATCATGCCTCCGGACCGGACCAGCGCGGCGAGCGTCGCGTTGCGGATGTCCAGGGGTTGGTCCGAGCGTTCGAGGACGGCGGCGAGCCGGACCCGGGGTGCGGCCACCCGGTTCGGGTCGCGGCCGGGCCAGCGCACCTTCATCCGCAGGCTCAGCCCGCGCCGGCTCTCCCGCCGCAGCGCACCCGCGCTGACCAGCCGGAGTCCGACCTGCTCGTGGACCTGGGGGCGGATGAACTCCAGCCAACCGCGGGCGTCGTACCCGTCGCCGTGCCGGACGATCTCGCCCAGTGCCCGGTCCGCGACGGGGTCCTGCCAGGCCCGGTTGTCGGCGACGAAGACCTCGCCACGGGTGATGGTGATCCGGCCGGCGAGGGCCAGTTCGGCGAGGATCGCACCGGCCAGGGCCGGGTCGAGCAGGTTGGCGGCGGCCAGTGGGCGGCCGTTGTAGTCGTCGTGTCCGATGAGGAACAGCTCATCGGCGAGTCGTTCGGTATCGCCCAGGAAGTTGTTCATGGCTCTCCGGCCCCGCCCGGTACCGTCGTGACGCTTCGATTGCTCCGCGTGTTGATGCAGGACGCTACGGCAAGGAATCACGGCGCTCAACCCGTTCTCGGCGTTGCGTCGGGCAATGGACTCGACGGGGGCGAAACTGTCGGATCTCCGTACGAACTTGTCGCCCGCCGGAAACGGCCATAACCTCTCCTGATTGTCGATCGACAATGTTTCGACCGGCCAGGAGCGATCCACGATGCCAACCGAGCCGCCCGCCCCCGGTATCCCACTGCACCCCGGTCGACTCGGCACCGGACGGCTCGCCCTCTTCGTCGCCGCGACCGCCGGGCCGCTGACCGCGGTCGGTGGGACCATCCCCATCCTGTACGCCGTCAGCGGCAACGTCGGCGCCGCGTTCTGCTTTCTGGTGCTGACCGTCGTCCTGGGCGTCTTCGCCGTCGGTTACGCCGCGATGGGCCGGTACGTGCCGAACCCCGGATCGTCGCACTCGTACATCGCGAATGGGCTCGGACGGGTCGGGGCGGTCGGCGCCGCGTTCGTCGCATTGATCGCGTACAACGCGATCCAGATCAGCCTCTACGGACTGATCGGCGCGATTCTCGGCGAGTTCGCCAGCGACGAATTCGCCGTCGAACTCGACTGGTGGATCTGGGCTCTGCTCGCCTGGGCGGTGGTCGGGTTGCTCGGGCTGCGTCAGTTGGATCTCTCCGGGACCGTCCTGCTGGGGTTGCTGGTCCTGGAACTGCTCGTCCTGACCGTCCTGGTGGCCCTCGCGCTCGACAATCCGGCCGGCGCCTCGGTCACCACCACCGGGCTCGACCCGGCGAACCTTCCGGTGGCCGGACTCGGTGCCGTGCTCGCCCTCGCCGTCGCCGCCTTCGTCGGAGTGGAATCGGGCCCGGCCCACCGTACGCAGGTCAGGGATCCGGGCCGGACCGTCGCCCGCGCCACGTACCTCGCCATCGCCGGCATCGGCGGCTGCTACGCGCTCTGCGCCTGGGCGCTGACCGTGGCGACCGGTCCGGACAACACCGCGACCGTGGCCGCCGTCGCCGGTCCCGGACTGGTCGCCGACGTCCTCGCCCGGCACGGCGGGGTGGCGCTGGCGGTCACCGCCCAGGCCCTGCTCGCCACCGCGGTACTGGCCGCGCTGCTCGCCGGGCACAACACCGTCGCCCGCCAGTTCTACCTGCTCGGATTCGAACGGGTGCTGCCGGCCGGGCTGGGCCGGGTCGGCGTACGCACCGGCGCACCCGTTGCCGGCTCACTGGTCCAGACCGGGCTGGCGCTCGCGGTGCTGCTCGGCTTCGCCGCTGCCGGTCGGGACCCGCTGACCGACCTGTTCACCTGGCTCAGCGGGGTCGGCGCGGTCGGCGTACTGGTCCTGCTGACGCTGACCTCGGTGGCCGTGGTCGGGTTCTTCAACGGCCGTACGGTCACCGTCGAGTCGCGCTGGCAGCGGCTGATCGCGCCCACCCTCGCCACCATGGGACTCAGCGTGGTCCTGGTCGTCCTGCTGGCCGACTTCGGTACGTTGCTCGCCCCCGGCACCCCCGCCTACCTGCGTGCCCTGCTGCCGGCCCTGCCCGTGCTCGCCGTCCTGCTCGGCCTGCTCCGGGGGGTCGCCCTCAGGTCGATGCAACCGGAGGTCTACGCCGGCATCGGGGGCGGGACCCGTGAACCCGTCCCGGCGTCGCCACCCGCCGGTGCCGTGCCGAGGGCCGAGGCCAAGGCGTGATCGATCGGGGCTGCGCACACCTGCCGGGTCCGGCTGGGCTAGCGTCTGATCATGGAGTCTTCGGCGGCGAACGAGGCGCTGAACGCGGCGAAGGTCGATCCCCGGGCCAGACGCCTCTTCGGCGGCAGTGCCGGTGCCCTCGGCGACCTCGCCGGGAGCCCGTTCCGGGCCGACCGGGACCGGATCGTCAGCTCACCCTTCTTCGCCCGGCTCGGCGGCGTCACCCAGGTGATCTCCCCGGGCGGCTCCGGGCTGCTCGTACACAACCGGTTGACGCACAGCCTGAAGGTCGCCCAGGTGGGGCGGGCGGTGGCGGAGCGGCTGACCGCCGACAAGCGCTACCGCGACCTGCTGGACTCCCTCGGCGGCTGCGACCCGGACGTGGTCGAGGCCGCGGCGCTCGCCCACGACCTCGGGCACCCGCCGTTCGGGCACCTCGGTGAGCAGGTGCTCGACCGGATCGCCCGGCAGCGGCTCGGGCTGCCGGACGGGTTCGAGGGCAACGCCCAGTCGTACCGGATCGTCACCAGCACCGAGATCCGTGGCATGGCGACCATCGGTCTGGACCTGACCGCCGCGGTCCGGGCCGCCATCCTGAAGTACCCGTGGACCAGGTCCGGTTACCCCGACCCGCACCCCCGGCAGTTCGACCCGCCGCCGCGCGGGGCGACCGCGCCGCCGGACGAGCCGGACAGCGGGTCGGCGAAGTTCGGCGCGTACAGCACGGAGGTGGAGGACCTGCGGCAGGCTCGGGCGCCGTTCGCCGGGCGGATCGCCGACTGGCAGCAGACCGTCGAGGCGTCGATCATGGATACCGCCGACGACATCGCGTACGCCATCCACGACGTGGAGGACTTCCACCGGGTCGGGGTGCTGCGCCAGGGCGCCGTCGCGGCCGAACTGCTCGCTTGGCAGCGCGACATCGACCGGTACCGGTCGATGACCGACGCGGCCCTCGAACACGGGCTGCGCCGGCAGGGCGCCCCGATCGAGCGGCTGCGCCGGCAACTGCACCGCAAGGACGCCTGGATCAGCGACGACGAGGCGTTCGCCGCCGCAGTCGAACACGTACGCCTGGAACTGGTCGACGGGCTGCTGGCCGCACCCTTCGACGGCTCGATCGAGGCCGAGCAGGGAGTGTCGGGCTTCTCCGCCCGGTGGACCCGCCGGCTGGTGGACGCCATCACCGTCGTTCCCGACCCGCCGGTACGGGCAGGGCACGTCCTGCTCGCCCCGGTGCAGTGGCACGAGGTGCAGGTGCTCAAGTTCGTCCACCACCAGTTCGTGCTCGCCCGGCCCGACCTGGCCCTGCACCAGCGGGGACAGGCCCGGCTGCTGGACACCCTGGTCCAGGCCCTGCTCGACTGGATCCTCGACCCCCGTGAGGAGGCCCGGCTACCGCGCAGGCTGCACGACCTGATCGACCTCGCCGAGGCGGAGCTGCACCCGCGTACGCCGGGCCGGGCCGGTAAGGCGCGCGGACGGGCGATCATCGACTTCGTCGCCTCGCTGACCGACAGCCAGGCGGTCGCGTTGCTCGACGCCCTCTCCGGCCGCTCCGGTCAGCTCTGGACCGACGCGTTCGTGCTCTGACCCCGTTCACCGGGGCCGGACCCGCTCACGGATCAGACGATGTCCTGCCACCAGCCGTCGACCGGTGGCGGCAGGTCGACCACGACCCGCTCACCGGGTCGGGGCACGGCCAGCCGTACGTCGCGGGCCTTCGCCTCCCGCCACAGCCGGTCGACCGGATCGGCCCACGGGTGCACGGCGAGGTTGAACGTCGCCCAGTGGACCGGGACCAGCAGCTTCCCGCGCAGGTCCAGGTGGGCGGTGACCGCCTCCTCCGGGAACATGTGGATCTCCGGCCAGGCGGGCGCGTACGCACCGACCTGGATCAGCGTGACGTCGAACGGGCCGTGCTCCCGGCCGATCCCGGCGTACCCGGAGAAGTAGCCGGAGTCGCCGGAGTAGAACACCCGCCGGGTCTCCCCGCTGATGACCCAGGAGCCCCAGAGGGTGCGGTTGCGGGTGAAGCCGCGCCCGGAGAAGTGCTGCGCGGCGGTCGCGGTGAACCGCAGGCCGGCGACCGTGACGTTCTCGGTCCAGTCCAGCTCCACGATCCGCGACTCCGGCACACCCCACCGGGCCAGGTGGGCGCCGACGCCGAGCGGGACCAGGAACGGCGCCGACTGGGTCCGCAGCAACACCCGTACGGTGGCCAGGTCCAGGTGGTCGTAGTGGTCGTGCGAGATCAGGATCGCGTCGACCGTGGGGAGCTGCTCCAGCGGCACCGGTGGCGGGTGCAGCCGCTGCGGCCCGACCAGGCGCGAAGGGGAGCACCGTTCGCTCCACATCGGATCGATAAGCACCCGTCGGCCCTCGATCTCGACCAGGACCGAGGCGTGTCCGTACCAGATGACGGCCAGTTCGTCGGCGGGCGCCGTGGCCGGGTCGGTCGTGCCGGGGTCGACCAGCGGGACCGGGTCGGCCGGCTTGCGTCGCTGCCCGCCGAAGAGGAACTGGAGCAGGACGTTGCGCCCGGATTCGGCAACCATGGTCCGGGTGCTGGCCTGGTTGCGGAAGCTGTCGCCCTCGTACTGCGGGGAGGACCGCAGCCTGGCTGCCCGGTCACCGGCGGCGCGGGCACCCATCGCGACCGGGATGTCCCGGACGGCCCAGGCCGCGGCGGCGACGGCGGCCAGGGCGAGCAGACCCCCGGCACGGCGGCGCCGACGGCGGCGCGCCCCTGACCGGTCGGCGTGGCCCCGTCCCGGTTCGCCCATGATCTTCGCCCTACCCATCCGCCCATCCTCCCCGGTCCGGGAACCGACCGGTGGTCGGCCCCCGGATCGGGCGCGGATTTGTCAGCCGCCGTTGCTCGGCCGGTACGTCGACCGGGCGCGGGACGTGGCCGCGGCGGCCCCCGGCTCGGTGACCGTCTCCAGGAACCGCCGACCCATCACCGCACGGGCGTGGGTGGCCGGGTGGGTCGGGCCGAAGTTGTCCGGGTCGGCCTGGCCGTCGGCGAAGATCGCGTAGGTCAGCCGGGGCGAGCCGTCGGTGCCGAACATGATGCCGGCCTCGTTGCGGCCACCGTTGAACCAGCCGGCCTTGGTCGCCACCCGCTCCCGCTCGGCGGAGGACATGTCGTGCCGGATGCCGTCCGGGTACGCGATCGGCGACCGGAGCGCGGCCAGCAGGAACGCGGTGGAGGCGGGGGAGAGCAGGGTGCCCGCGACCAGGGCCCGGAGCAGGTCGTGGGTCTCCCGGGGCGTGGTGGTGCCGAGGAAGAAGCGGTTGGGGTTGGCGACCGGCTCGACCTGGGTGTTCGGGAAGCCCTTGGCGACCAGGATCTGATTGATCTCCAGTGCCGGGCAGACCAGGCCGCAGAGCCGTACCGAGGTGTCGTCCGAGACGGTGAGCAGGGCGGCGAGCGCGTGCCCGATCGTCACCGTGCTCGGGTACGCGCCGTCGAGCCGGAAGATGCCGTCACCGTCGGGGATCACGATCGCGGCGCTCACCTCGACGGTCTGGTTCAGTTGCAGCAGGCCCCGGTCGACCTTGTCCAGGACCGCGACGGCCACCGCCACCTTGTTCACGCTGTACGCCTCGACCGTGTCGTCGGCGCCCTGCTCCACCGCCGGCAGGGCACTGCCGTCAGGGGCGGTCACGCTGATCCGGGCCCGCCAGGTACCGCCCGCCTCGGTCGAGGCCCGGTAGTAGATCTTTCCGACCCGGCGCTCGGCCGGTCCGAGGGCGTCCGTGGCCGCACCCCGGTCGGACGTGTTCGCGGCCGAGGCGCCGCTGCCGGTGCCGAACACCAGCCCTGCCGTTGCCGCCGTGCCGAAACCCAGTGCGGTCCTGCGATTCACCGTGGTGGACAAGTTAGTTCTCCGTTCGGAGCCGTTACGAACCCCCCGTGGGCTCGACCCGGACACCATAGACCACCCCAAATCGCTCCGTTGTCCCTAGATCGCCCCGCCGGGCGCGGAACGGGATTCCGCGCCCGGCGTTCGGGGTAGTTGTCGTGCGTGATCGCACAGGCAGTGCGTTACTCATCCGATCGGCCCACCAAGTCCAGTCGATCATCCACAGCACGTCGGATGATCCGGTTGGTAGCGTGGTGCGCCTGCTGGTCGGTCAGATGACGGAAGGTTCGCTGGGGGCGATCTCGATGCGACGCTCGACCCCGGTCGACCGGGCCTCCGCGTCCGGCTCGGTGGCGTTCCTCGCCGCCGGGGTCGCCGTCGCCCTGCTGTACGCCGCCAACCTCTCCGACCGACTCGGCGCGGCCCTGTTCGGCGCGGTGGGCGTCGGTACGGCCGTCGTCCTGGTGATCGGGCCCTGGTGGCACCGCGCCGTGCCCCGCCACCCCTGGTACCTGCTCAGTGCGGCCAGCTCGTTGTTCCTGGTCGGGGCGTTGGTCCGACCCTGGGCCGCGGACCGGAGCGGACTGTCCGCCCTGGCCGCCGACGCGTTCACTGTGCCCGGCTACCTGTTGATGATCCTCGGCGTGGGCGGGCTGCTCCGGGCCAGGGGAGGGCTGGAACGGCACGCCGTCATCGACGGTCTCATCGTCTGCCTCGGCGCGGCCTGCGTATCGCTGCTGCTGCTCGCCGTACCGGCGGCGTCGATCCAGGGCCGACCGGTGATGGTCTCGGCGCTCGCCGGCACGTACCCGGTCTTCGACGTGGTGCTGCTCCTGCTCCTGGTCAACCTCGCCTTCACCACCGCCGCCCGCCGGCCGAGTTACTGGCTGCTGGTCGCCATGATGTCGTCGCTGCTCCTCGGCGATCTGGCGTACGCGATCGTCGGGCTGTACGGCACCCTGTCCGGTGCACCGATCCTGGACCTGCCGTTCCTGCTCGGCTTCGCGATGGTCGGTGCCGCCGCACTGCACCCCTCGGTGGTGTTCCTGGGCCGGGCCATGCCGCTGCCGGTGCAGGCCTGGTCCTGGCCGAGGCTGCTGCTGATCTGCCCGGCGCTGGCCGCGCCGTTCGTGCTGATCGCCGTACTCGACCGGCCGACGTCGGTCGAACGGCTGGTTCCCGCGTTCGCCGGGGCGACCATGGTGGCGTTGCTGCTGGTCCGCGCGGTGTCGGCGGTGCAGGGATACGCCACTGCCCAACGCCGCTACGAGCACCACGCCACCCACGATCCGCTGACCGGGCTGCCGAACCGGCGGGCCCTGTCACGCGAGGTGGCCCGGCTGCTGCGCCGGGCGGCGGCCGTACCGACCGGGATCTGGGTGTACTTCCTCGACCTCGACGGCTTCAAGATGGTCAACGACTCGTGGGGCCACGACACCGGCGACCAGCTCATCGTCGAGGTCGGCAAGCGGCTGCGGGCGCTGGTGCCGGCGGCGGCGATCGTCGCCCGGGTCGGTGGGGACGAGTTCGTGGTCGTGCTCAGCGGCACCCGCGACGAGGCGGTCGCGCTCGCCGAACGGATCCTCGGCTCGTTCGCCGCACCGTTGCAGGTCGGCGGGATCGAGGTGGTGGTCAGCACGTCGGTTGGCATGGTCGGCACCACGGTCCTCGCGACGACCGGCGAGCACACCCCGGACGGGCTGGCGTACGACCCGGACGCAACCACCGGCAGCACCGGCGGATGGGGCGGCCTGCCCACGGCGGCGGCGGCCGAGCAGCACGATGCGGCACCGGTGACCGCCGAGTCGTTGATGCGCGACGCGGACATCGCGATGTACCACGCGAAGGCCGAGGGGCCGGGCAAGTGGGCCCTGTTCGACACCTCCATGCGCGACCGGGTACGCGACCGGGTCGAGATCGAGTTCGCGCTCCGGCACGCCCTGGCCAAGGAGCAGCTCCACCTGGTCTACCAGCCGATCGTCGAACTGCGCGGCGGGCGCCTCGTCGGCGCGGAGGCGCTGCTCCGGTGGGACCACCCGGTACGCGGCGCGGTGTCACCGCTGGACTTCATCTCCATCGCCGAGGACACCGGACTGATCGCCGCCATCGGGCGGTGGGTGCTGGACGAGGCGCTGCGGCAACTCGCCGACTGGCGGGCCGACGGTGTGGTGGACGACGAGTTCTGGATCTCGGTCAACGTCTCGCCCCGGCAACTGCGCGACCCCGGTCTGCCGGACAGCATCGCCGAGTCGCTGCTGCGGCACGACGTACCGACCGGGGTGGTGGTTCTGGAGATCACCGAGTCGGTGATGGTCGACCCGTCCGCCGGCACCGCCCAGGTCCTCTTCGAACTGCGCCGGATGGGCGTACGGATCGTGGTCGACGACTTCGGCACCGGCTACTCCGCGCTGGGCTACCTGCGCCGGCACCCGGTGACCGGGGTGAAGGTCGACCGGGCGTTCGTCGCCGGCCTCGGCGGCAACCCGGAGGACGAGGAGATCGTCCGAGCGGTGGTCGCGATGAGCAGCGCGCTCCGGCTGACCGTGGTCGCCGAGGGGGTCGAGACCCCGACCCAGCGCGGGGTGCTGGAGACCCTCGGGGTGGTACTCGGCCAGGGCCGGCTCTGGGGCGGCCCGGTACGCCCGCACCCCTTCGCCGAACGCTGGTCCGCCCTGGCCGTCGGCCCGGACGGTGCCGGCCTGGCCCTCGCACCGGACGGTTCCGGGGTGGCGGTCGGTCCGGACGGGTCCCGCGTCAACGACGGGCCGGAAGCCGGTCAGGCCGACTCGGGCGGCTCGAACAGCCAGTAGACCTGCTCGTCGAGCGGGGTGGTCCGGACCCCGGTGGTGAGGTGGTCCAGGGTCTGGTGGATCGCCTTCGGCAGCCCGATGTCGTTGTTGCGCCGGCAGATGTCCAGGGCGGCGATGCCCCCGCTGGCCAGCACCCGCTCCCACATCCGCTCGATCACCAGCTCGAACGCCCCGTCGCCACGGACCCCCGGGTCGATCGCGAAGAAGCCGATGTACCAGATCCGCTGTTCGGCGTAGAGCTCCGGCCAGCGGCGCGCGAAGTAGTCCGGCGAGATCAGCGGTACGGCGTCCAGGTCGTTGGTGAACGTGGCCAACGCCAGTACGTCGTCCGGCCGATCCGGGTCGAGCCCGAGGTACTTCGTCACCCGGGGGTCGGCGAGCACCGCGTCGAACTCGTCACGGAACATCACGTGCCGCTGTACGGCGGCGGCCCGCAACTCCTCGAACGCGTTGTTGTAGAGCTGCCAGGTCGCCTCGGCGAGATGTTCGGGTACCACCTGGTCCGCCGTGATGAGCATGTCGTCGCCCCCGCCGTCACCTCATGATCGCGCCTGATCCGCGGGTCAGCGTACCGAGTCCTGACCAGCCCGTCGAACGCTCCCGCACCGTCCCGGCGTGCACCGGGCCCGGCCGCCCGCCGACGGGTCGGCCCGGGTCCGGCGTACGCGGAGAGCTAGTCCGTGCCCGGCGCGCCGCCGCGGGTGCTGGCGGCCTTGAGGAAGTCGCGGTTCAGCCGCCCGATGGTGGACAGCGGGATCACCTTCGGACAGACGGCGGTGCACTCGCCCATGTTGGTGCACCCGCCGAAGCCCTCCGCGTCCTGCTGGGCGACCATGTCGAGCACCCGGCCGGCCCGCTCCGGCTGCCCCTGCGGCAGCATGCTCAGGTGGGTCACCTTCGCGGCGGTGAACAGCATCGACGAACCGTTCGGGCAGGCCGCGACGCAGGCACCGCAGCCGATGCAGGCGGCCGACTCGAACGCCGCGTCCGCGTCCACCTTCGGCACCGGTTGGGCGTGCGCGTCCGGCGCGCTGCCCGTCGGCACCGAGATGTAACCACCGGCGGCGATGATCCGGTCGAACGCGCTCCGGTTCACCATCAGGTCCTTCATCACCGGGAAGGCCCGCGCCCGCCACGGTTCGATGTCGATCGTCTGCCCGTCGGAGAAGTGCCGCATGTGGAGCTGGCAGATGGTGGTCGCCCGCTCCGGCCCGTGCGGTACGCCGTTGACCACCATGCCGCAGGCGCCGCAGATCCCCTCCCGGCAGTCGTGGTCGAAGGCCACCGGGTCGTCCCCGTCGAGGATCAGCCGCTCGTTGAGCACGTCGAGCATCTCCAGGAACGACATGTCGGGGGAGACGTCGGCGACCTGGTAGGAGACCATCCGGCCACGGTCGGTCGGACCGGACTGCCGCCAGATGCGTAGGGTCAGATTCACTTGTAACTCCGCTGGCTGGGGTGGACGTACTCGAAGTTCAGGTCTTCCTTGTGCAGGACCGGCGGGCGGTCGGCGCCGGTGAACTCCCACGCCGCGACGTAGCTGAAGTGGTCGTCGTCGCGCTGCGCCTCACCCTCCGGGGTCTGGCTCTCGGCCCGGAAGTGCCCGCCGCAGGACTCGGTACGGTGCAGCGCGTCGATGCACATCAGCTCGGCCAACTCGAAGAAGTCGGCGACCCGACCGGCCTTCTCCAGCGACTGGTTGATGCCGTCGGCGTCACCGGACACCTTGACCCGGCGCCAGTACTGCTCCCGCAGGGCCCGGATCTGCTCGATCGCCTTGCGCAGCCCCGCGTCACTGCGTTCCATCCCGCAGTGCTCCCACATGATCTGACCCAGCTCGCGGTGGAACGAGTCGACCGTACGGTCACCGTTGACCGCCAGCAGCCGGGCCAGCCGGTCCTCGACGTCGGCGCGGGCGGCGACCACCTCGGGATGGTTGTCGTCGATCGGGCCGAACGGTCCGGCGGACAGGTAGTTGGCGATCGTGTTCGGCAGCACGAAGTAGCCGTCGGCCAGGCCCTGCATCAGCGCCGAGGCGCCGAGCCGGTTGGCGCCGTGGTCGGAGAAGTTCGCCTCACCGATGACGAACAGGCCGGGGATGGTGGCCTGGAGGTCGTAGTCGACCCAGAGCCCGCCCATCGTGTAGTGCACCGCCGGGTAGATCCGCATCGGCACCCGGTACGGGTCCTCGCCGGTGATCCGCTCGTACATCTCGAAGAGGTTGCCGTACCGCTCCTCGACGGTGTGCCGGCCGAGCCGGTTGATCGCGTCGGCGAAGTCGAGGTAGACACCGAGCCCGGTCGGGCCGACGCCGTGCCCCGAGTCGCAGACGTTCTTCGCCGCGCGGGAGGCGATGTCACGGGGAACCAGGTTGCCGAAGGCCGGGTACATCCGCTCCAGGAAGTAGTCCCGCTCGTCGTCCGGGATGTCGGCCGGGTTGCGGTCGTCGCGGGCCTGCTTCGGCACCCAGACCCGGCCGTCGTTGCGCAGCGACTCGCTCATCAGGGTCAGCTTCGACTGGTGGTCGCCGGAGACCGGGATGCAGGTCGGGTGGATCTGCGTGTAGCAGGGATTGCCGAAGTACGCGCCCTTGCGGTGCGCCCGCCAGGTGGCGGTGACGTTGCAGCCCTTGGCGTTGGTGGAGAGGTAGAAGACGTTGCCGTACCCGCCGGAGGCGAGCACCACGGCGTCGGCGTACTCGGTGGTTATCTCGCCGGTGACCAGGTCGCGGACCACGATGCCCCGAGCCCGGTCGTCGACCACGATCAGCTCCAGCATCTCGTGCCGGGTGTGCATCTCGACCCGGCCGAGCGCGATCTGCCGCTCCAACGCCTGGTACGCCCCGAGCAGGAGCTGCTGGCCCGTCTGGCCCCGGGCGTAGAAGGTCCGTTGCACCTGCGCGCCGCCGAACGAGCGGGTGTCGAGCAGTCCGCCGTACTCGCGGGCGAACGGCACCCCCTGGGCGACCGCCTGGTCGATGATGTTCACCGAGACCTCGGCGAGCCGGTGCACGTTCGACTCGCGGGCGCGGAAGTCGCCGCCCTTGACCGTGTCGTAGAACAACCGGTGTACGGAGTCCCCGTCGTTGCGGTAGTTCTTCGCTGCGTTGATACCGCCCTGGGCGGCGATCGAGTGCGCCCGGCGCGGGCTGTCCTGGTAGCAGTAGGACTTCACCCGGTAGCCCTGCTCGGCCAGGGTGGCGGCGGCCGAACCACCGGCCAGCCCGGTGCCGACCACCAGCACGGTCAGCTTGCGGCGGTTGGCCGGGTTGACCAGCTTGGCGTCGAACCGGCGCCGCTCCCAGCGGGTCTCGATCGGCCCTTCCGGTGCCTTCTGATCGGCGATCGGCTCGCCGAGGCTGAACATCTCCATGGTCATGACACCCATCCGGCTAGTACGGCGAAGGGGACCAGCAGGTAGCCGCCGCAGAGCCCGACGGCGAAGACGAGGGCGATGGCACGGGCCCGGCGCTCGCCCCGGGGCGACTGCTGACCGAGGCTGCGGAACGCGCTGAACAGGCCGTGCCGCAGGTGGAAGCCGAGCGCGACGATGGCCAGGGTGTAGAACAGCGTCACGTACCAGCGTTCCGGGGCGAAGTCGGCCACCACGTTCGCGTACGGCCGGCGCGGGTCGCCGATCGGGTTGACCGTGCCGGTGGTCAAATCGAGCAGGTGGTAGATCACGAACAGCAGGATCAGCACCCCGCCCCAGCGCATCGTCCGGGCCGCGTAACTGGCCTGTACGGGCTTGCGGTGGGCGTACCGGACCGGGCGGGCCTTGCGGGCCGCGATGGCGAGCGAGGTCGCCGCCCAGATGTGCAGCACCAGGGCGATCGTCAGGGCGCCGCGCTGGAGCCAGAGGTACCAGACCTCGGGCAGCAGGGGCGTACCGATCGTCCGCAACCAGTGCGCGTAGTGGTCGAACGAGGACGCGCCGAAGAAGATCTTGAGGTTGCCGAGCATGTGCGCGATGAGGAAGAGCACCAGGAGGATGCCCGTCACCGCCATCACTGCCTTCTTGCCGACCGACGAACGGACCGGCGAACGCGTCTCTACTGCCACCTGAACGACGCTAGGAGGAGCTGTGATTAGTCGTCCAATGCATCAAGGGCGCAGTGTCGATAGCGGTAGGCTATGCAGGTGCAGCTACACCAGTTACGGTCCTTCGTAGCGGTCGCCGAAACCCGGCATTTCACCCATGCGGCCGACAATGTCGGCATCAGCCAACCCTCGTTGAGTAAGCAAATTCACGCCCTCGAAGTTGATCTGGGTGCCCCGCTGTTCGACCGGATTAGGGGAAACATCACTCTCACCGCCGCCGGCGAGGTGCTACTGCCCCTGGCGAAGCGAATCCTGGCCGACGTCGAGACCGCCGGCCGCGAGGTACAGGAGCTGGTCGGCGTACGCCGGGGTCGGGTCCGGCTCGGCGCGACGCCGAGCCTGGTCACCTCGCTGGCGCCGCAGATCCTGCGCCGGTTCCGCGACAACCACCCGGGCGTCGACCTGTCGGTCCAGGAGGGCGGCTCCCAGGACCTGGTACGCGACCTGCTGCGCGGCGAACTCGACCTGGCACTGATCATCCAGCCGGCACCCGGACCCGATCCCGCCCTGCGGGTCGAACCGATCCTGCGGGAGAGCCTGGTCGTCGCCTCCCTCGACCCGCTGCCGGCGGCCACCCCGATGGGCACCCTGCGCCTACAGGACCTGCGCGACCAGCCGTTGGTCATGTTCCGCGAGGGCTACGACCTGCGCGACGTCACCCTCCAGGCGTGCCGGGACGCCGGCTTCGAACCGACCCTGGCCGTGGACGGGGGCGAGATGGACGCCGTGCTCAGCTTCGTCGAGGCGGGACTCGGGGTGGCTCTGGTGCCGGGGATCGTGGTCGCCCGACGGCCCCGGATCCGGGTCACCCAACTCGCCCCTCCCGGCGTACGCCGGACCATCGCACTGGCCCGACGCCGGGAGGCCGTACCGACGCATGCTGCGCGGGCGCTGCGCGGAATCCTGCTCAACTACGTGCGTACGGCCGCCGAACAGGGCGCACTACCACCGGGCGTCGAGCCGCTGTAGTCGCACCGGCCGCAGCCGATCACGATGTGTCATGGATCTGTGACGCCGCGGCGCGTGACCGGGTCGGCGAAGCCCGGGCTGCGACCTCGGGCGGTTCAGCCATCCGGGCGGTCGGGTCATTCCTTCGAGAATGCCCGAATGGCGTCGCGGAAGCACTGCACCACCTGTTCTGGATTCACGTACCCGCCAGCAACGTGCCCAAGTTCGTAGTCGTTAATGTCTTGGAAGCCCTGACTTTTGGAAACCGGCCAGCTTTCCGGTTGCTCCTTGCCTGCGCTCCGATAAAAGTACGTGCCTACGAAAGCCCAGTCCCGGTCGTTGCCGATGGCGAGGACGAACGTCGGCGTCAAGTCTCGATAGATCCAGCCAGTGCGGGAATTGATGTTCAGATGCCGCCACTCCCGGTGCGCGGGCGGCGGAAATGATGCCTTGATCCGTGCCGGCAGGTGCTGCGGTTGCACCCGCCGGCCGTCATGCAGAAAAGTCTCGACCAGGCGATCAATCTCCGCATGGCATCGAGCGTTTCGTGAGTCTCGATCGCCCGTCGGTGGCGCCGGGGTACCCGATGTCGCAAGTTTCTGCGGCCTGCGGGTCGCAATCTGTGTGATTGCAAGGATCCCGAGAGCGATGACGATCACGAGCGCTGTAGCCGCTGCGGGGGTGGACATCTCACCCATTAGGCGGCTCTTGCCCCGAGCCCTGGCACAGCCTGCACGTCCCGGAGCCATTACACGCCGAGCACTTGTTTTGATTCGACGTGCCCTCGGCTCTCCAGCCGGAGCCACTGCATGTCTCACAAGCGGTCGAACCCTTGCATGCCGAGCAGCGCATTGCGGAAACCCCCTGGAGTCGCGGGTGAGAAACGATCGCCAAGTGTGGTGCGTGGCCCTAAATCGGCCGCTTCGTGCGCCGTTCGGTGCGGCGAGCATCGAACTCTGCTTCAATTTGAATCAGCGTGTTGGTCAGGTGATCGTATGACTTGGACAACGTCTGCATGCTCTCCGAGCCGGGCGCGTGCCGCCGTTCCTCCGCGAAGAGCTTGTATGTGTTGTCGCGATATGCCTGCGTGACTGCCCTGATCTCGCGAAGTGTCTTGTTGCTGTGGTTCCGATACGGTCGATCCGGCAACTGTCGCTCCTTCGCGCGTCGCCCCGCCTCAACGGGCCGCTGAGGGCACCCATATAGATATGCCTCCCATCGATGTCGATACCATCGTCTTTCGGTTAGACGGCCTTGGACGTTCGGCGACAAACTCCCACGTCTGGCGCTGCCTTGCGCGGCGTTGCTGACGTCATCGGCCCATCCGGCCAGATCAGCCTCGGCTGGTTACCGGAAATATCGGCATACGATGACCCGCCCCAAGTGGGCAGATCTTAGTAGCCGTCACACCCCCTGGAAGAATCGCCCCTAGCTCACAGTTGTAGAGAAAGAGTGGCTATCTCGCCATGGATAGCCACTCTTTCTCTACAACTGGGCGGTGCCGGTGACCTTGCGGGATCAGGTGACGGTGATGACCACCTGCGCCGACGTGGTGGCGCCGCTGGAGTCGGTAACCGGTCAGGCGGGCGGTGTACGCGCCGTGCCGGGTGAAGGTGTGACTGGCGCTGGCGGTGTGTACGACTGCGGCCTTGTAGTCGAAGTCCCACGATTGGTTGGTGAGGGTGCGGCCGGGTGCGGCGACCGCTCGTAAACATGACCGCCCGGGGTGCCGTCCCGCTGGTGGGGGCGGCGGTGATGCTCACCGTCGTACCGCTCGCCTGTTTGACGCCGGTGCCGTTGTTAGGGGCCCGAGAGACTGTCCTTCATCTTCTTCACACCAAGGGGATTTCCTGTGCCGAAGATGAGGTAGAGGGGCTGACCGTTCCTGGGGATCAACTCGAAGTCCAGCGGGTATGGAAAGCCTGCTGCGCGGAGAGCTTGCCGATAGCAAGTGAGGATGTGCCGGCTCCTCGCTTCCGATGCCACGTTCGTAACGATTCACTGTGGGTGCCGTCCGCGTTGGGCGAGGGTGGCGCGAGTACCGTCAAGGCAGACGACCGCGTGCGGGAGGCGGAGATCCCATGGACCTCGGAAGCGACGTTGGTATGACGCCGGGCCAGCGGATAAAGCTCTATCGCCAGCGAGCCGGCTTGACCCAGGAGGTGGCCGCCCAGCTCAAGGGTGTGACGGTGTCTGCCTGGCGTAAGTGGGAGTCGGGGGAGCGGTCGGTTACCTCGTTGGGTGACTGGATCGAGATCGCGCGGATCCTCAAGGTCCGCGACCTCTACCGGCTGACCGGTCTGCCGGTGGGCAGCCTCCCCGATGAGCAGGCCGAACACGAAACTGTTGCGCCCGTGCGTGCCGCGCTGCACGCGTACGCGCCGAGGCTTGACGGTCCGCCTGATCTGGATGGGCTGCGGCGGGCGATCGAGTGGGGTTGGAACGCCTGGTACGACTCGGGGGATCGGTATTCGCGTACGGGCTCGGTGCTGCCGGAGCTGATCACCCAGGCTCGCGCGACCGTCGCGGCGGTCGACGGGGAGCAGCGTCGGGAGGCGCAGCGGGCGACCGCTGACTTGATGATGCTGGTGCGGGCGTTCGGGAAGCGCATCGGTGCTCTGGATGTGTCGTTGCTCGGGGCTGACCGGGCGCTCGCGGCGGCCGGTGACGCTGACGATCCGATGTACCGGGCTGCCGCCGCCTGGCACATGGCCAACGTCCTGTCGGCCGCTGGACATGCGGAGGAGTCCGGGGCGCTCTGCCGTGATGCTGCCGCTGACCTGGCGAAGGCCGATGATCAGGATGAGGAGCGGATTGCCCTGCTCGGGGCATTGCACCTCATGCTTTCGGTGCAGGAAGCGCGGTTGGGTAGTGACCGCCGGGCCGAGGCGGCGCTTGATTTCGCGGAGCGGACCGCCGTCACGACCGGCGAGACGCTGTGGCACCACCTCTACTTCGGGCCAATCAACGTCGGTGTGCACCGAGGGGCGGTCGCGCTGGAACTGTCGCGGCCAGCGGAGGCACTGCGGATCGCTGAGCGGGTCGACGTGACCCGGTCGCCCAGCCGGGAGCGTCAGCACTCGCACTACATACACCTGGCTCGTGGGTACGCGACCCAGCGCGATGATCTGGCCTCCGTGCACATGTTGGTGCGGGCGGACCAGGCGATCCCGGAGGAGTCACACCTGAACCTGGTCATGCGGGCGTTGGTGCGAGAACTCCTCGTACGCGAAACACCTACGACCAGGCCAGAACTTCGCCCGCTGGCCGAACGGATCGGCGTCGCCTAACTACCCCACAGCGGGGTAGTTCCCCGCCGCGTGACTGTCCATCAGTGATCGTCGCCATACCTTCGGTGACGGACGCGGCGATCGACAGCCTTCCCGCTTGAGCCTGATCGATCGTCGCGTCCCTCATTCCGAAGGGGGATTACGCGATGCGATGGCGTTGGTTTGTGCGGGCTGCTGGCGAGCCGGATCGGGTGGGGCCGGCGACCCAATACGGGGGTCGGTCCGGTGGTTACCTGAGGGCGGCCGTGCCGGACGATGCCGAGGCACAGCCCGTACGGGGTGACGAGCCGGTTGCCGTCGAGCGGGCCGGTACCCGGGTGAGGTGGCCGGAGAACCGTGGGTCGCACTGGCGGTCGGTATGAGCGAGTCGACCCCGATCCGTCTCACCTTTAGTCGGTCGTTGTGGCCTGCGTTGATGCGGCAGGCGCGCAATGTTGTCGCCGCGCATGAGGGTGGCAGGTTGTGTGATTACTGCATCGAGCTGGGTGACTGTGGGCGGCTTCGGGGTGCACGGAGTCGTCTGGCTGATCCGGAGATGCTGGCCGCCGAGCAGGAGGAGCGGTCGTGAGCGGGCTTTACGGCGTACGTCGGAATCACGCCGAGTCGGACGTGGGGCGGCTTCGGCCGCGGCATCGCGCCGACGGGCCTCGTGCCGCGCAGCCTGTCCGGACCCGCCCGACGGGAAGGTTCCGCCGTTGGTGGTGTCGCCTGTGGCCGTGGGCGGTGCGGCGGGGTGTGCCGGTGCCGGCCGCGTGTGGGCGTAGCGCGGTGCCGGCTCCGGGGTGGGCGGCGGCGCCGACCATGCACTCCGGGCCGTTGCTCACCTACGGCCAGCAGATCGGTTATCGGGTACGCCGCCCAGGCGGTGACCGTCGATGACCGAACTCGGGACGGTCGAAGGATGAGGGGGAGTGCGGCAAAGCCGTCCGCCGCACTGCATCTGCCGCTGCGTCCGCTCTGGATATGCCGGGTCGACGCCTACCCGTGGCCGTGCGCCGATGCCCGACTCGACCTGACCAACGGGTACCGCGACAAGACGATCAACCTGACCCTGTTTCTCGCTTCACAGTTCGTCGAAGCGCTCGATGACCTCTACACGATCGACCCGGCCATCGGACCACCACCCGACCCCCGCGTTCTCTACGAGCGCTTCATCGGCTGGGTTCCGGCAGGGCGTACGCGATGAGCGGACTTACCAAGGTCACGGTCAACCTGACTCCGGCGGCCGAAGCCGCACTGACCAAACTCGCTGCGATTCACACCAACCGCACCGATGCGATCAACTTCGCGCTGCGGCTGGCCGCGCTCATGACCGACCTGGCACCCGAGGGGCGCTTCACGATCGTCCAGCCGGACGGCTCCCACGACCGCGTACACCCGATCTAGCCGGAGCCGCCGCGATGACTCGGAACCTGGAGCCGATCAACCCCGAAGTCATCCGTACGTCTGCCGACCTGACCTGGCAGCAACACCAACCCGGCGGCAACACCTGGCAGCCCGGCACCTGCCGCCAGTGCACCCCAACAGGCTGCCCCCAACTGTCCTGGGCGATCGCGGTTCGAGCCAGGGACTCGGTTCCCCCGTAGCGTCAGACGGCACGGAACCCGGCGCTCTGGCCGTTGCTCGCGAGAAAGTTCAGGGCGGCGGACACGGCGCTGTCGGGCCGTAGCGTCAGGTGCTCCGGCGGGACCTCCGTCGGTACGCCTGCCACGTCGAAGGAGATTGGGCGGGGAGGTGGGCTGACCTGGGGGTCGGCGAGGTAGCCGCCGTCTTCGGTGATGTGCACGGCGAAGGCGTGCTCGGCGTGCCCGAGGCCGATCTGTAGGCCGGGCGGTAGGTCGTCCGGGTCGACCGGCGCGTCCGCATAGATGGTGACGACGACGGGCTCCCGTTGCTCCTGAATGTCGTGGAGGACCTTCTCCAACTCGCGGGGGTCGGTCACGGCGGTCTCGTGGCTGTCGCGGTAGTCGCCTCGGTCGTAGGCCCACGTGAGGTTCATGCGATTGCCTTTCCGTTGCCGACGTAGGTCCGCCAGTGCCGTACCTGTCCGTCATCATGTCCCGCTGGCGGTGGGGCTTCGCCCGCCGGCCTGCGGTGGTTGAAGCTCCGGTGAAAGATTGAGGTGTGGTGTCAGGAGATCAGGAGCAGGACGACGTTGCGGCGACGCTTTCGGAAGGGCCGTGGGTGGTCTGGCGCCAGGACGACAACGGGAACCGCTTCGAGGTTGCGCGACGGGAGTCCCGTGCGGATGCCGACGCGCTGGCCGAGCTGATGGAGCGGCGTGGCCACAAGCAGACGTACTGGGTCGCACCCGCGCAGTGATCCGTCGCGGCGCCGCCAGCAAATACGTTGGCGGGGGCGCGGGGAAGCGGGCAAGATCCGTCGAGGGGTGACTCACATGCGGAATCGGCTGCGGAGGATACGAGTCGGGGCGCGGAATTTTGTGTGGCGCGCGAAGATCCATCACGTGCGGGGTGCAGGTGACTGCCACCGGTGCATCCGCGTTCGAGTCTGGGGCGCCGGCAAGACCAGCCGGGCACTCGACGCGGATCTGCTGTCGGACGCCTGGCCCTCACCGTGGAGCATGTGTGCGACAGACGGCTCCTATCCCACATCCGCCGACCTACGGACGATCATCAGCTACGGGCTGGAACACGGCTGGCAGCCAGAGCTGCGGGGCGGGACGTTCCTACTCTCCGAGCGCGAGCATGCCGCCGGTTTCTCCTTGCCTGGCTTCCTGCTGACAGACCGTTTGCGTACGCCGGAAAGTGCCGACCCCACTGCCCAGGTGATCCGCGCCTACGAGGCTCGTCAACGAGCCTGACGGGCAGCGTCGGTTTCTCAGGCCAGTGTTTCGAACCACTGCTCGGCTAGCTCGCGCGCTCTCCGGCGGATCCGATTGATTCCCGCCGGGCTGTTGAATGCGGCGAAGGGCGGCCACAGGAAGACGAGGATCGCGAGTTCCTCGGCCAACAGTGCACGCTGCAACGTGTGGCGCTCGTACGGCCGATGGTCCAAGTAGGTGTCGATCAGGGCGCGGGGGACGGTCACCCCGGCGGGTGTGGCACGGACGTTGAGGAAGGCCAGGTCGGATACGGCCCGTCCGATGCCGGCCGCCTGCCAGTCGCAGAACACCCGCGAGTCGGCGGAGTGCACGATGTTGTCGGTGTGGCAGTCGCCGTGGACGAAGACCGGCGGCAGTGCTTCCATGTGCTCTTCGAGTTCGACGCGTCGGGCGACGAGGTCGGCAAGCTGCGGAAGCACGTCGGCCCAGAACGCGTGGATCCCGTCCAGATCCGGATCGGTCAGGGCCTCGTGCAACGCGTCAGGGCGGTTCCAACTCGCGCCCTCCGGTAGCGGCATGCTGTGCAGGGCGGCAAGCTCCCGACCAAGATTCGCCCACATGCCGTCAGTCCATGACGCAACCGCCCGGGTCTCGCCGGCCGCCTCAAGGAGCACAGCCACGCCGGCCTCGATATCTATCGAATCGAGAAGCCTCGGCGTGCGCAACGGCGCGACCGGTGCCACGTACCGGTAGAAGGCAAGTTCCCGCCGAGCTGCTGCCAGTGCCCGCCGCCCCAGGGAAGCGGGAGTGACCTTTAGGTAGGCGTTCTGCCCGTCGGGCGTGCGTACGGCACCGACCCCTGCGCCGGACCGGGACTCGATCCGCGCCGCAGACGCCTGGCCGACGACACCGAACCTGTCGAGCACCATCGCCGTGAAATCAGCCGACATCGCGCGGTCCCAGGCCCCTGAAGCGGCGGGCGAGCAGCAGAATCACGACGAGGGCGGACACCTCCGCCGCCGCCGTGGCGGCGGCCGCGCCGAGCGGGCCGAACCGGGGTACGCCGAGCGCGACGGCGACGGTCAACAGCACCACGAGTACGCCCATGGCCATCGTCGCCCGGCCGTAGTCGCCGTCCCCGATCCAGTCGAACATCAGTGCCCGGCTGACAGCCATGAACGGCAGCGCCAGCATGAACAGGGCCAGCCAGCCGGCAGCCTCCGAATGCGGCAGGGAGAGCACCGTGCCGGTGAGCCAGGGCGCGAGCACCGCGACGCCCACCGCCATCGGGATCGCGCAGACCAGTGCGACCATCACCGAGAAATGCGCCGGATGCGTCGAGTCGTCGAGACCCAGCCGGCTGCGGGTCCGCGCCACCATCGGCACCTGCAACGCCGACTGTACGACGCCACCGATGGCCTGATAGGCGGTGACGAGCGCCCCGTAGCTGCCCATCACCGCGGGCGTCGCGACCAGCGACAGTACGAGCGTGGCGAGCCGTGTCACGTACAGGTCGCCGAGGGAGAAGCCGAAGAGATGCCGGCTGGAGCGGTATCCCGCGAAGGCACGTCGCAGCGAGATTTCCCGGAACCGCGCGAGCCGCAGCGAACCGTTTCTGCCGAGGATCAGCTCCCCGACGACGAGCTGCGCCAGCCCGGCGGTGGCGAGCGCGATGGTGAGCGGTGCTCCGAACAGCACCATGACCAGCGACGCCGCCTTGCTGCCGGACATCAGCACGGCGGTGGCCAGGAACCGCATCCGTCGACTGAAGTCGGCGATCTGGAGCTGGGCGAGGCCGTTGCCGAGCGTCACCACGCCCGCGGCCGCCAGCGCGGTCGTGCTGTAGCCCCGGCGGGCGTAGAACTCGGCGATCACCACCGCGCCGAGCAGCATGCCGGGTACGACCACCAGCGTCCACTGGCTGCGTACGAGGGTTCGCTGCTCCTCGGTCCCGTTGAGGTACAGCAGGGCCGATCCGCCACTGGCGACGATGAGTACGAACGACAGGGCCGACGTCATCACCGTGTAGGCGGCGATCTCGTCCGTCTGCCCGAACGCCGCGCACAGCGCCAGGATCGCCGCACTCAGCAGTCCGTTGGCGATGACGGCCCCGGCCGCGATCGCCGAGTTCCGGGCCAGTGCCCGGTAGCCGCGCTCCGGTTCCGTGGGGCGAATGGTGTTGGCGTCGGCGTCGTGTACCGCCACGCCGGCCGTGGTTCGCACGATCCGTACTCTACGCAGCGCCGATCCCGGGGGATGACCGGTCGACGAGGTTGAGGTGGTGTGCGGTGCGGGCGAACGCTCGGATGAGCTCGGTCTCGGCGCCGGCGCGCCAGATGAGTGCCCATCGGGCCGGCGGGGCATCGCGGATGGGCACATAGGCGATGTCTGGCCGGGAGTAGTAGCGGGCGGCGTGGGCGTGCACGGGTGAGACGGCTTCCCCGGTGACGAGGATCGGGATCATCTCCTGGAAGTTGGAGACGGACGGGCCGATCCTGATCAGATGCCCGCTGGGGGTTCTGAGTGGTACCAGGACCTCCCGCCAGTAGTCGGGTCGGGCCCCTGCCATGACAGTCTGGTCTGCCAAATCGTCGTACGAGATCGATTCGCGGCCGGCCAGGGCGTGGGTCGCCGCGACGGCCAGCATGATGGGTTCGGTGTAGATCACCGGCCCCACGGTGAGATCGGGTTCCTTGACGGGGAGCCAGACGATCTGCATGTCGATCTCCCCGGCTCGCAGCCGGCCGAAGGGGTCGCCGAAGTCGACATGTCGTAGCTGTACCTCGCATGCGGGGTGCTCCTGCGCGAACGCGTCGAACAGTGAGCGGAAGTCATGAAGGTTGACGGCGATGGAGCCCACCCCCAGCACGCCGGTCTTGCCGCGGGCGGCGAGTCTGGCCCGTTCCATGCCCTGGTGCAGGCCCCGGTACATGGGCCGGAGGTCGTCGAAGAGCTGTCGACCGATCGGTGTCAGCGTCACGTGGCGGTTGTTGCGCTCGAACAGGGCGGCACCGACGCGGCGTTCCTGCTTCTTGATCGCCTGACTGACCCGAGCCTGAGTTACGTGGAGCCGTTCGGCGGTTCGGGTGAAGTGCAGCTCCTCGGCCAGCGTCAGGAAGATCTCGATGTCCCGAAGTTCCACTGCCGCCCCGTTCCGTGGATTAGCGATTTGTTATGGCACGGTACCAATGGTGACCTTGTAGACCGGGACACGTGCGCCCAGGCTGGTGGGCGTCGGGGAACACCGCCCGGCACCCAGGCGAGGAGAAGTTCGTGCGTAAGCTCGTGTACTACATCGCTGCCACCGTGGACGGCTTCATCGCCGGTCCCGACGGCGCGGACCCCACCGGCCCCGGCGGATTCTGGCCGATCCCGGACGACTACCTGCACCACCTCCTCGCCGAGTACCCGGAGACGCTGCCCGGCCCGGCCCGGGAGGCGTTCGGCATCGTCGCCGAGGGCGCCCGCTTCGACACCGTCCTGGAGGGGCGTCACTCCTACGAGGTGGGACTGAAGGCAGGTGTGACCGACGCCTACCCTCACCTGCGCCACCTGGTGTTCTCACGCACGCTTGCCCCGAGTCCGGACCCGGCCGTCGAGATCATCTCCGGGGATCCGATCGCGACCGTACGGGAGCTGAAGCGGCACAAGGGCAAGGACATCTGGGTGATCGGCGGCGGTGCCCTGGCCGGCGCCCTGTATTCCGAGATCGATCAGCTGATCGTGAAGCTCGCCCCGTTGACCGTCGGTGCCGGCGTCCCACTGTTCGGCCGCGAGGCCGTCTTCGTGCCGCGCACATGGCAGCTGACCGACCACACCGTGCTGGACAGCGGCGCGCTCTTCCTCACCTACGCCCGCAAGCAGGCCGGACCGGAGCAAGCATGACCATCGGCGGCGCAACCATCGGCGACGTGACGATCCGCCCCATCCACGGGCCGGACGAGATCGCTTTGTTCAACCGTCTGCCGTACACCATCAACCACGAGCTCGCCGACGACCTCGCCGAACACCGCCGCCGACCCGAGTGGATGTGGATGGCCCTGCGCGGTGAACGCCTGCTGGCCAGGGTCGCCTGGTGGGGGCGCGCCGGCGACCCTACCCCGCTGCTGCTGGACATCCTCGACATCGACGACGACGGCGAGGACCTGACCGGGGTGGCGAGCGCGCTCTACGCGACGGCGGCGGCCCAGGTCGTACCGCCCGGCGCTGTCCCGCCCGAATATGGCCGCTACATCCCGGCGGACTGGCGCGAGGACCCGGCCGCGTACCGGGCGGTGCGATCCCGGATGGCCGCCTTGGAGAACCACGGCGCCAGCCTGACAGTCGAACGACTGCGCCTCGAATGGCGCCCCGGCACGGCGCTGCCCGCGCCCGACCAACGCCTGGCCTTCCGCCCGGTCGGCGAGCCCGGCCAGCTCATCGCGCTGATGACCCGCGCTCTGGACGGCACCCTGGATGCGCACAGCCGCACGGACCTGGCGCGGATGTCCGCCCACGAGACCGCTGTCAAGCACTACGAGCAGGAACTCGCGACCTACTCCAGCCCCCGAGGGTGGTGGCGCATCGCCACGCTGGGTGAGGACGGCGAGCCGGTTGGGTTCGTCATCCCGGCCCGCAACGCCTACCACCCGGTGATCGCCTATCTCGGGGTGGTTCCGGAACACCGCGGCCACGGCTATGTCCACGGCGTCCTCGCCGAAGGCACCCGCATCCTGGCGGGCGAGAACGTTCCGCGCATCCGCGCCGCCACCGACCTGGGCAACACCCCCATGGCAAACGCCTTCGCCCGCGCGGGCTACGTCAACTTCGAGCGCGCCATCAACTTGGCCTGGCGCTGAGTCGGCCACGTCAAGTACGCCATCACGCCGGCGGCGGCACCTGAACATGCTGCGTGGTCGATGCCGGATCGGTGAAGGTCTCGCGCAGCGCCGGATCCAGCGACCGGCCGGTCGTCGGCTCGATGAACAGCTCGGTGGTCAGCAGGTCGCCGAAGTAGCTGGGGTTGATGCCCGATTCCTTGCCGCCGAGGGCCTGCAACCGGCCGCCGAATCGCAGGAACGCCCGTACGGCTCCGGCGGGCAGGCGACCGACCCGGCGGGGTCGACCGACCGCTTCGGCGATCCGCGCGATCATGTCGTTCCAGGTGAGGTTCTCGTCGGCGACCGGAATGTCCGCACCGCTGGCCTGCTCCAGGGCGTCGACCGCGATCTCGGCCACGCTGCGCGCCGACGCCGCCGCACTCCCGCCGACGGGAGCGACCAGCGGCGAACGGGACTTTGCCCAACGGTCGAGCGGACCGGCCCAGTTCGGCAGCCGGTCGCCGGCCCGACCGAAGATGAAGGGCAGTTCGAGTACGGCAACCGGCAGGTCCGGTCCGGCGGCGGCTCGTCCCTCCAGGGCCTGCTCCAGGCGGCATCGGACGTACGTGTGGCGGTCCGCGAGGCGCCACTGCGGGTGCAGCCGATCGAAGTAGGTGTAGTACGAGCCCATGATCACGCCACGGCTGAGACCTTCGAGGCGGGCCGCGGTGAACAGGCGTACCACGGGCTCGACGATGTCCCGACGGAATGCCGGATGAATCGGCTTGGGCAACGGCCGCTGCTCGTCCGAGCGGGTGGCGTACACGACACCGTCGTGTCCGGCGAGCAGCGGTCGCAGGTCGTCGATCGAGGCGGACTCAAGATCGAGTAGGTGGTCAACACCCGGACGGGCGGTACGCGCCACCGTTGTCACAGCGTGGCCCCGCTCGCGCAGCACGTCCACGACATGGGCACCGATCAGGCCACTTCCACCCACCACAAGAATTCTCACGCTTGATCGTCCACTCTCAACCCGACTGTTTGTCAAGCCTCGGTCACGCGAAGCGAGCGAAAATCACGGCTCCCTCCACCCCGCGCACCCGGCAGGAGGGTCGATGGGCTGCTACTCGTCGACCCCGCCACGATGATCAGATGCACGGCAGCGCGGCTTCCCCGTGTCGGGCCACTGGGCGTCTGACGATCAAGGGAGGCCGACGGCTCGCGGCGCATCGGGGACCGTTTTCCCTGTTCAGCCAGGGTATGAACAAGGTACGCTTCGAGTATGACCCAGCGTGTGACGGTAAGCCTTCCGGACGATGTCGCAGCGCGCCTCGAAGCAGAGCAGAACGCCTCCGCCTTCGTGGCCGAGGCTGTCCGGGAGCGGATGGATCGTGAGCAGACGACCAGCCTGCTGGCAACACACGGCTTCCACCTCACCGAGGAGGGCCGCCGTGAGGCCCGGGAGCGACTTGAGAGCGCCCGAGGCAGGATGACCGCCGCTGGATGGGACAAGGTGCGCAAGGTAGGCCGGACAACGTCGTGACCCGGGCAATCCGACTGGTGTTGGACACCTCGGCCATCCTCGCCTACGCCCGTACCTCGATCGCGGTCGGCGAAACGATCGCCGAGGTGGTCGACGAACGCGGACGGTTCGCCATCCCCGCCGTGTGCCTGGCCGAGGCCAGCCGGCTCGCCGATGACGACCAGACACCGCGACTGCTGCTGCTCAGCCAACATGTCTGTGCGGTTGTCACCACCACCCCTGACGACGAGTGGCGCGTCCTCGTCGAATGGACCCGCATCCTCGGACGCGTCGACCTCGCCGCCGCCATGGCCGACGCCGCCGCACACACCGCCTACGTCCTCACGGCGGAACCGAAGGCGTACGGGGACGACGTCGATCAGCTCCCCGTCATCCCCATCTGATCACCGTCAGCGGTCGTGACGCCGGATCTCGACGGGTTGCCCCGTGCCGATCCGGCGTCACGACCGGAGTGCGTCAGGTGACGGTGATGACAACCTGCGCCGATGTGGTGGCGCCGCTGCTGTCGGTCACGGTGAACCGGGCGGTGTAGCTGCCCTTGCGGGTGAAGGTGTGACTGGCGTTGGCGGTGTGGACCACCGCGGCGTTGTTGCCGAAGTCCCAGGCATAGTCGGTGATGGTCCGACCGGGGGCGACAACGACGTTACCGGTGAACGCGACCGTCCGAGGTGCCGTCCCCGAGGTGGGGGTGGCGGCGACGCTCACCGTCGTACCGCTCTCCTGTTTGACGCCGGCCCCGTTGAACCGCAACCAGTCCACGGACATCAGGTCCGGCGTGCCGCCGACCTGGGCCGGGTTGACGAAGACGGCGTAGAGGTTGATGGTCCCGCCGGGGTTGGTCAGGTTGACGGTGGGGGAGATGACGTTGTCCCAACCGCCGGTGCTGGGGATGGTGGCCGTGCCGAGCAGCTGCCCGGTCGGTGAACCGGACCGGAACTCGATGTTTCCGCCGGTGCTGCCGGAGCTGGCCCCGACGGTCACCGAGCTGATTCCCTGGAGGTTCACCGGACCGTAGCTGACCCACTCGTTGTGGTCGATGTCGCCGAGGCGCTTGCCGGCCCTTGCGGTCGCCCGGTCGAGCACCTGGATGCCGGCGTGGGCGCCGTCGAAGTGCTCGGCCTCCTTGGGCTTCACCTGCAACTCGACCAGGGTCGAGCCGACCAGTGCCGGCACCCCGCCGGTCGCGCCGCCGTCGGTGTACTGGGCGGTGAGCAGGGTGAACAGGTTCTGGCCCGGACCGTGCCCGTCACCGGCGCTGCTGTCGGTGACCGCCACCCCGGAGCAACCGGTGTAGTTGTCCAGCGGGTGGGCGTGCGAGTCGTGCCCGAGCTGGGTCTGCACGATCACCCGCGAGCAGTCGATCGTGCCCTCCTCCGGGTCGGTGACCGTCACGGTGTACGGCACCCGGTCCCCGAACTCGAAGAAGCCGCCGTTCGGCACGCTCAGGGTGACCACCGGTCGGGTGTTGCCGACCGTGACCTCGGTGGTGGCCACCGCGGTGGTGCCGGCCGTGCCGGTGACCGTCAGCCTGGCCGTGAACTTGCCCCGGTTGGTGTACGTGTACGTCGGGTTGGCGGCGGTGGAGTCGGTGCTGCCGTTGCCGTCGAAGTCCCAGGCGTAGCTGATCGGGTTTCCGTCGCCCGACGCCGAACCCGAGCTGGAGAAGTTGACGGTCAGCGGGGCCGGGCCGCTGTCCCGGTTGACGCTCGCCTTCGCCACCGGCGGTCGGCCGCTGGCCACGTAGTCGATCCGGTAGATGCCGGCGCCCTCGTTGGTGCCGCCCCGGCCGCTGCCGGTACCGGCCCCGAAGTCGATCACATAGAGCGAACCGTCCGGCCCGAACTCGGCGTCGAAGGGCTGGATCCAGGAGAAGTCACCGAGTACGCCGTTGATCGACTGGAGGTCGCCGACGGCGGTCGGACCGAACCGGGAGTTGCTGAACGTCTGCGCGGTGGTGTGCGTGGAGAGCGTCTTGAACCACTTGCGGGTCAGCTCGTAGACGATCCACTTGCCCTCGTAGTACTGCGGGAACTTGGTGGTGCGGGTGTTGGCCGGGTCGAAGTCGTACGACGGGCCGCCCATCGGTCCACCGCCACCGGTGCCGACCTCCGGGAACTGCGCCGACGCCGAGTACGCGTACCAGACCAGCGCCGAGCGGGCGGCCGGCAGGTTGGTCAGGCCGGTGTTGTTCGGCGAGTTGTTGACCAACGCGGAGCAGTTGAACTTCGCCCCCGAGGTCGAGGTGGCGAAGTTGTAGTCGTTGAACGGGATGTTGTTGCCGACGCAGTACGGCCAGCCGTAGTTGCCGGCGGAGGTGATCCGATTGAACTCGACCGTGCCCTCGGGGCCCCGGTTCGGGTTCGCCGCCGTCGCGTCCGGGCCGTAGTCGGCGACCAGCACCGCGTTCGTGATCGGATCGACGGTGATCCGGAACGGGTTGCGCATGCCCATCGCGTAGATCTCGGACCGGGTACGGGCGGTCCCGGGCGCGAACAGGTTGCCGGCCGGCACGGTGTACGTACCGTCGGCCTGCGGCTTGATCCGCAGGATCTTGCCCCGCAGGTCGTTGGTGTTACCGGCGGTGGCCTGCGCGTCCCAGGCCCGGCGCCCGCTGCGCTCGTCGATCGGGGTGAAGCCGCTGGAGTCGAACGGGTCGGTGTTGTCGCCGGTGGCCGCGTACAGGTTGCCCTGGCGGTCCATGGTCAGCGAGCCGCCCATGTGCGAGTTCGCCCGCCCCTCACCCCGGTACGTGGGGATGACGAGCAGCCGTTTCTCGCTGGTCAGGGCGATCGAGTTGCCGGTGACCGTGAACCTGGACAGGTTGAGCTGGTTGAGCGTCTTGTCCGACCAGAGCAGGTAGATCCAGTTGTTGGTGGCGAAGTTGTTGTCCAGGGTCATCCCGATCAACCCGTCGGACTGGCTGGTCTGCGCCGGGGTGTAGGCGAAGTCGACCAGGGTGGTGACGCCGAGCGTGCTCTGGTTGATCACCTTCACCGCGCCGGTGCGCTGGATGTAGAACACCCGCCGGTCCGCAGCCACGGCCAGTTCGAACGGGTCGGCCAGATCGGCGCTGACCAGGGGCACCCGCTGGAAGTTGCTGGCCTTGGTGGCGCCACAGTCGCCGGGCACCGCACCGGCCGCCCATTCGATGCCGCCGCGCAGGTGATTGAGGAAGTGCGGCTCGCTGAACGACGACGAGGTGTGCCCGCCGGCGGTGTACCAGGATCGACCGCCGTCATAGTTCTGGCACCAGGAATAGGCGTGGTCGACGCCTTCGTCCAACCCGTTGATCCCGTCGCGGACCTTGATCTGGGCGAGGGTGTGCACCTTGCCGGTCGGGTTGGTCCGCCAGTTGTACCATTCCTCGCTGCGTTCCCAGAGTTCCGGTAGGGACGCGGTGGAGGGGTGCGCCTTGTCCAGCACCTTGATCCGACCGGGGAAGACGCCACCGGTGGAGCTGAAGTCCGGGTGGTAGTCGAAGATGGTGCCGACCAGGCCCTCGTACCAGGTCCAGTCGCGCTCGCTCGCGGTCGCCGCGTGCAGCCCGACCCAGCCGCCGCCCTGCCGGACGAAGTTCTGGAAGGCGGTCCGCTGGGCGGCGTTGAGCAGGTTACCGGCCTCCGGGGTGGAGTTGGTGTTGTTGAAGACCAGGGCGTCGAACCGGGCCAGGTTGGCGTCGGTGAACGCGGCCGCGTCGGTGGTCGCCTCGACCTCGAAGTCGTGGGTGAGACCGAGTTGCTGGATCGCGGCGACACCGGCCGGGATCGAGTCGTGGTAGAAGTTCGTGGTCTTCGAGAAGACCAGTACCCGGAACCGGGCCGCTGCCGATGCGGGAGCCGGGGCAATGGTCAGGACGAGGGCCGTGATCGCGAGCAGGGCGATCGGGATGGATCGTAAGCGTCTCATGCAGGCGCTCCCGGTAATAGGGACGGATAAATGGAAAGCGCTTTCCTGCCGCCGACGGATCAAGCGTACGTAACCAATCCGAAATGGTCAATGTGTGAAGGTCGGGCGTTGGGTCCGGACGTTTTCACGGACCGGCAAAGAAACGGGAAAGCCCTTTCTGGCATTGCGGTAATCGATCATGGCCTTCGGGGTCGGCCGGCGCCCACGTGCACGGCGGTGGCCAGGGCCGCGATCGCCAACCCGGTGACCGCCGCGATCGTCAGCCCGGCGGCGGTCAGCCCGGTCGCGACCAGGCCCGCCGGTAGCCAGGTCCAGACCGGCACCGTCCTCGGCGGGCGCCCCCGTCGCCGCCGCCACGCCTCGGTGGCCATCGGCACGATCAGCGGTGGCAGCGTCGCGGCGAGCACCGCCAGCCAGGGCAGCAGCAGCCGGTCGAACCGGGCGGCGGCGAGCACCGCGCCGGGCACCGCGACGATGAGCATCCCGGCCGTCGACGACAGCGCCGGCCAACCGCCGCGCAACGCCAGGGCACCGGAGTACGTCGTGGTCAGCGCCGGTGCGAAGACCGCGGCGGTGACAAAAAGATTGCCGTACGCGGCCACGCCGGAGGTGCCGGCCAGCACCGCCACCACGTCGGTCGAGCCGGTACGCAGCCACACGCCCGCCCCGGCCACCCCGACCGCCACCGCCGGCAACACCAGCAGCAGGACACACCAGCCCAGATCACGCCGGCTGGCCAGCCCCCGGCTGAAGTCCGGGGCGCGCAGCGCGAACACGGAGACGTACCCGGTCATGGCGGCGACGTCGGCGGCGGTGGACCAGCCGCCGGCCGCCAGGGTGACCGGCGCGGACGCCGGGCGCAGTTGGGCCACGCAGACCGCGACCAGGCCGAGGGCGGCCAGCGTGGTGGCCACCGCGATCCGGTTGCCCAGCCGGGGCGAGGCGTACGACACCGCCATCACCGCCCCCGCGAGCAGCAGCGCACCGACCGGTCCGGGCAGCCGGAGCACCGTGGACAGCGACGCCCCGCCCAACCCGACGTTGAAGCCGAACCAGCCGATCATGGCGACCCCGAGCACCACGCTCAGTACGGTCCGCCCGGCCGGCGGCAGGTAACGCGGCGCCACCTCGGTCAGCGTCCCGCCCTCCCCGTAGGGCGGCCGGACCCCGAGGGCGCCCTGCCCGAACAGCAGCAACGCCATCAGCGCCGCCCCACCCACGAACGCCAGTACGGGCACCGCCCCGTGGTGCCGGTCGGCCATGCCCGCGCCCAGGATGAGGGCGGCCGGGGCGGCACCCAGCCCCAGCCAGGCCCCGGCGGCGGCGGTCCACCGCCGGGGCGGGTCGAGTTGGGCGGACTGCCCGCCCAGCGGCGCGATCAGTGGTTGGCTCCCGCCCCCAGCAGTTCCCGGATCTCGGTCGACAGCCGGTCGAACCGTGGGTCGGACATCACCGCCGCGTAGTTGCGTTCGGCCGGTAGGTCGACCGGCAGCGTACGGACGATCCGGCCGGGTCTGGGGCTCATCACCTCGACCCGGGTGCCGAGGAAGACCGCCTCGGCGATGGAGTGGGTGACCAGCAGGATCGTGGTCCCGGTCTCCCGCCAGATCCGGTTCAGCTCGGTGTTGAGCTGCTCGCGGGTCAGGGCGTCGAGCGCACCGAACGGCTCGTCCATCAACAGCACCCTGGGCTGGTGCAGCAACGCCCGGCACAGCGCCACCCGTTGCTGCATGCCGCCGGAGAGTTCGTGCGGCAGGGCGTCCTCGAACCCGGTGAGCCCGGTCAGCTCGATCAGCTCGTCGGCCCGGCGGGCGGCCTGCCTGCGGTCCAGCCCGCGCATCTCGGCCTGCAGCAGGATGTTGCGGCGGGCGCCGCGCCACTCCAGCAGGGCCGCACGTTGGAACACGAACCCGATGTCCCGCTGCGGCTTGGTGACCGGCCGCCCGAGCAGCGAGACCGACCCGCTGGTCGGCCGGACCAACCCGGCCACGATCTTGAGCAGGGTGGACTTGCCGCAGCCGGAGGGGCCGACGATGGTGACGAACTCACCGGGCTCCGCCCGCAGGGTCACGTCCTCGACCGCCGTGGTCTGCGACCGCTTGGACCGGAACCGTACGGTCAGCCCGGTCAGCTCGACCGCGGTGCCGGTGGCGGTGGTGCTCGGTGCGCTGGTCATCCTCGGCTCATCCCTGGCTG
This sequence comes from Micromonospora sp. NPDC004704, assembly GCF_053601675.1. Classification (NCBI taxonomy): domain Bacteria; kingdom Bacillati; phylum Actinomycetota; class Actinomycetes; order Micromonosporales; family Micromonosporaceae; genus Micromonospora; species Micromonospora sp. NPDC004704. Next base: position 397,883 of record NZ_JBSGCD010000004.1, read on the forward strand.
GTGTAGCTGCTGTCCCAGTACTTCTCCGGCCCACCGACGTCCTTGAGTTCGGCGTACCGGGTCATCAGGTCGATCGTCTCGGTCCACTTCGCCGGCGGGTTCACCCCGGGCGCGCCCCCGGTCAGCTCCAGCAGCGGTACGGCCAGCGTGAGCTGCTTGACCAGTACGTCCTTGGCCGGCTCGTTCTCCGCCACCTCCACCATCGCGTCGGTGGCCGCCGGGACGTCCTTCGCCGCCTCGGCCCAGGACTTCTGGGTGGCCCGGACGAACGCCTTGACCAGCTCCGGGTCCTTGCTCAGGGTGGCCTCGTTGACCACCACACCGGTGCCGAGCATGTTCATGCCCCAGTCGGCGTAGAGCAGGTAGTCGACCTTCTTGCCGGTCTTCGCCTCGATCGTCGGGGCCTGGTCGTGGAAGAAGCCCTGGATCGCGTCGACCCGACCCTCGGCCAGCGCCGCGACCTTGCCGGCGGCGTCCAGGTTGACCACCTTGACGTCGTTCTCGGCCAGCCCGTTCGCCTTGAGCCAGGCCGGGAAGGTGGCGTAGATGGCGTCGCCCGGCGTGCCGCCGACGGTCTTGCCCTTGAGGTCGGCCGGCTTGCTGATCCCCTTGTCAGCAAGGAACTCGATCGAGGTTGGTCCCTTCTGGAGGAACACCCCGACGCTCTTCACCTTCATGCCGGTGGCGATCGCCTTGAGCATCGGCGGGGTGTCGGCCCAGCCGAAGTCGGTCTGCTGCTGGGCCACCGCCTGGATGGTCTTGCCCGACCCGCCGCCGGGCTTGATCTCCAGCTCGATCCCCTCGGCCTCGTAGAAGCCGTTCTTCAGCCCGTAGTAGAACGGCGCGTGCTCGCCGTACGGGACCCAGTTCAGGGTGAGCGTGACCTGCTTTCGGCCGTCGGCGGTGGTGGGCTGGTCGTCGTCGGCACCGCCGCAGGCGGCTACCGATCCGAGCAGCAGGAACGCGGCGGCGGTGAACGCGAGACGTCTCATGGTGGTGCGCCTCCTGTGTGGGTCGCGGGACGGTGCGGTGGTGGGTGGTGTCCGTGGGCCGGGATCAGGACGTGGTGAGCGGTACGGCGGACCGGCGGCTGGCGTGCCAGGGGATGAGCAGTGCCTCGGCCACCTCGACAACGAGGAAGAGCACGATGCCGATCAGCGACATCAGGAACAGGTCGGCGAAGAGCAGGGCCGAGTCGAGGTTCCCGTTGGCCAGCAGCAGCACGTACCCGAGGCCCTCGTCGGCGCCGACGAACTCACCGACCACGGCGCCGACCACGGCCAGCGTCACCGCCACCTTGAGACCGGACATCAGGTGCGGCAGGGCGTTCGGGAAGCGGATCCGGCGGAACGTCTTCCACGGTCCGGCGCCCATGGTGGCGGCGAGGTCGATCAGCTCCGGGTCGGTCGACCGCAGCCCGGCCACGCCGGAGATCACCACCGGGAAGAACGCGATCAGTACGGCCAGCACGATCTTCGGGGTGAAGCCGACCCCGAACCAGACCACCAGCAGCGGGGCGATCGCGATCTTGGGGATGACCTGGGCGAAGAGCACGATCGGGTAGAGCGCCTTCTCCATGGTGGGGGAGTAGGCGATCAGGATCGCGGTACCGAGCCCGAGCAGGGCGGCCAGGACGAACCCGATGACCGTCTCGTAGAGCGTGACGTAGGTGTTGCGGAGCAGGAACGACCACTGGTCGACCATCGTGGTCCAGACCTGACCCGGCGTCGGGACCAGGTAGTTCGCCACGTACTCGCGGTCGGCGACGAACCACCAGACGGCGAACAGCCCGGCCAGCAGCAGGGCGGGGCGCCAGAGCGCGTCGGCCAGCCGACCGACCCGGCTGCCGAGGCTGCGGCGGGCGCGGGGACGGTGTTCCGGCGGGGACAACGCGCCGGTACGGGCGGCGGATCCGGCCGGGCGCTCGGCCGCCGGGGGCGGGTCGGTGCCGGCCCCGGCGGTGTCGCCGGTCTGTCGGACGGGGGCGGCCACATCGATGCCGTCGTCCACGGTGCGGTCGGACACGGGCACTCCTCCTCGGTGGTCGGGTGTCCCGTCGGGCTGTACCAGGGCGGTGTGGGGGTGTACGGGCGGTGCTGGCGCTCGGGGCGGGCAAGCGCTTTCTCGGGACAGTAGAAGGCTTGTCCCGGTTTGGGCAAGGCCTTTCCCATAACGATCATCGATGCGACCGTTATCGATGGTCAAGTGGCGTGCCGGCTCCGGTACCGGGAGTGACGGACGGGACACGCCCACTGGGGGAATGCCGCAGCCAGGGCCGGGGTTGGGCCAAGGCATGACAACTGTTGGACTTATCGGCAGCGGACAGATCGGCGGCACCCTGGCCCGGCTGGCGATCGACGCCGGCTACGACGTGGTGCTGAGCAACTCGCGCGGGCCGGAGACGCTCCGGGAACTCGTCGACGAACTCGGCCCGGCGGCCCGTGCCGCGACGCCCGCCGAGGCGGCCGAGGCCGGGGACCTGGTGGTGGTCACCATCCCGCTGAAGGCCTACCGCAGCGTGCCGGTCGAGCCGCTGGCGGGCAAGGTAGTGATCGACACGAACAACTACTACCCCGAACGCGACGGGAAGTTCCCGGAACTGGACAACGACTCCACCACCAGCAGTGAGCTGCTGCAACAGCACCTGCCGGGGGCCAGGGTGGTGAAGGCCTTCAACAACATCTACTACCCGCACCTGCGGGACCTGGGCCGGCCGGTGGGCGCCGTCGACCGCAGCGCGCTGGCCATCGCCGGTGACGACCCGGCGGCGAAGGCGGCCGTGACCGCGTTCCTCGACGCGATCGGTTATGACACCGTCGACGCCGGCCCGCTCGCCGAGGGCCGCCGCTTCCAGGCCGGCAGCAAGGCGTACGGCGGCGGGTACGCCGGTGGCAGGGCCGACTTCTGGGCGGTGTCGGGCGTACCCTTCGACGCCGACGCGCTCCGCGCCCTGCTCGCCTGATTCCGTTGTGGGCGACGCACCTCGGGTGCGTCGCCCGCCCCCGTCCCGATGTTGATATGGGCATCGGGAGGTGACAGTGGATGACGAGTCCGTCGACTGTGGACGTTACCCACACCTGCGGCGAGAGCGACGACCTGACCGCCGTACACCGTAACGACGAGCGGTGGCGCTGCGTGGACTGCCGCAGGGAGTGGCCCTGCCCGGTCATCCGGCGGCGCCTACTGGTGCTCTACCGGCGGGAGCCGGTGAAACTGCGCGTCTACCTGCGCCACTTCCAGGACCGGGCGGCCTCCGGTCGTCGGCGACGATCCGCCTGAGACGTGTCTTCCCACCCCGCTCCCCGGCAAGAGCGGGGTGGGAACCACACCCCGACTCAGTGCACCGGGTACGTGTTCAACAGCCCGCACATGCCCTGGCGCCCCTGCTCGCGCGGCTCGGCGAACGCGTACACGGCGGCGTCCGCCAGGTGCGGCGCCTCACCCCGGGCGAGCGAGTCCAACTGCCGACCGGTCTGCTCGGCCGCCCGTAACGCACCGTCGCGCCAGCGCCCCCGCCAGGCGTCGAGCTGCGGCTGGACCAGCCGGATCGCGGCGGCGTGGAACTCCCGCAGGGGCGCGAGGTCGCCGCCGGTCGCGCTGTCGCGGAGCGCCTCGAAGCCGCGCACCGCCAGGTCACGGCGGCGGTACGCGGCAGCCGGGTCACCGCCGGGCGCACCGCCTCCGGGTAGGGCCACGGCGGCGGCGTACCGGGCCGGGTCGGCGAGCACCTCCGGGGGCAGGGTCAGTACGGCGTCCCCGGCCTCCGGCAGCCCGCTGTTCTGCATCAGCACGACGATCTCCAGCCCGCCGTGGTTGACCAGGCGGTGGATCGTCCCCGGGGCGAACCAGACCACCGCACCCGGGCGCAGCGGCGTCTCGGCGTACCCGTCCAGGGTCAGGGTCTGCACGAGTCCCGAACCTGCCGCCACCACGTACGCCTCGGCGCAGCACAGGTGCAGGTGTGGCGTACCGCCGACCGCGCCGTCCGGTGCGACGGTGTCGTACACGCACAGCCGGGAGACACCGACTCCACCGGGCAGGGGCAGGGGATACGTGGCGGACTGGCCGGTCATGGGGACCACCGTTCATGGGAAAGGGTTTTCCTGCGGCCCGTCTGACGCTAGTCTCCGGCGTTGACGAGCGTCAACGCGTACGCGTGCCGGGGCTGGTCCGGACGGAGGCCGCCGATGACCACACTCGCCGACGTGGCCCGGCTCGCCGGGGTGTCTCCGGCGACCGTGTCCCGGATCGTCAGCCGCAGTTCCCGCCGGGTCGCCCCGGAACTGCGCGACCGGGTGTTGGCGGCGGTCGAGGAACTCCAGTACGTCCCGAACGCGCACGCCCAACTACTCGCCCGCAACCACCGCTCCGCCGTCGGCGTCATCGT